>CALDPP010000001.1 GCA_937911345.1 uncultured euryarchaeote
CAAGAGACAAATTCATCAACCGGCATTCAAACAGTTGCTTGATGAACCTAAAGGAGCACATTCGCGGGATTCCAGATTTCCCAATTCCAGGTATTCTATTCTATGATATTTCAACCATCATGCGAAGCAATGAAGCGATGGAATACGTAATTGAATCACTGCATGACCAAATCAAAGACTGGCAACCAGACATTATTGCCGGAATTGAGAGCCGCGGCTTCCTTTTTGCCACTCCATTAGCACTCAAAATGAACCTCCCGATGATGATGATAAGAAAGGCCGGCAAACTTCCAGGCGAAGTCGTTAGTTACGAGTACGATCTTGAATATGGCACCGATACAATTCAAATTCAATCTGATGCAATACAAACTGGACAAAAAGTAGTGATTATTGATGACTTACTAGCTACTGGAGGAACTTTGGAAGCCTCCATCAAACTCTGCCAAAAGGTCGGCGGCGAGGTCGTCGGCTGCGGCGTGGTAATTGAACTCGATTTTTTGAACGGTAGAAACAATCTATCAGCACCTTGTAAATCACTAGTTCACTACTGAATCGGTAAAATGGTATAACCCTCGAAATCTATTCAAATTTACTGATTTGGCTCTAAACCTATATAAGGTCGCCGATTTATAAAACAGTTAACCGTTTATAACGGGGGGGTTAAAACATGAGTTTTGAAAAGAATATAGCGAACTATTTCAAGTTCGAAGAAAAAGGAGCAACGCTGAATGGAGAACTAAGAGCAGGTCTAACGACGTTTTTGACTATGGCTTACATATTGGTGGTAAACCCATCAATGCTAGCCGTGGCAGGAATACCGTTTGATGATGCATTATTTGCAACTGCTATCGCAGCCTTTGTTGGTTGTGTAGTTATGGGATTATGGGCCAACAAGCCATATGCATTGGCACCCGGTATGGGTTTGAATGCATATTTCGTATTCTCAGTAGTACTTGCTATGGGCATTCCTTGGGAAGTCGCTCTAGCAGCAGTATTCATTGAAGGTATTATCTTCCTAATTATTTCTCTGCCACAAATCGGTTGGAGAACTAAGATGATTAACGCCATTCCAAGAGATCTAAAGATTGCAACCGGATCAGGTATTGGTATGTTCTTAGCCATTATTGGTCTAAGAGAAATGGGCTGGATTCAGGATGACGGTGCAACACTAGTTAATCTTGCAACAACCGAAGCTTGGGGTTCAGGCGAGTATGCCATCTACCAACACGGAGCAATCATTTCAATGGTCGCTCTCATCGCCATTACAGTAATGATGGCAAGAGGCATCAAAGGTGCTATCATTTATGGTATTCTTGCAGCATCGGTTTACGGTTGGTTAGTAGGCGCTTACGATCCATACAACGATTTCTTGGCAGGAGGAGCCGGCTGGGCTGCCGCAGAAGCAGATTGGCCATCAAAGGTTTTCGAATGGAATGGTCTTCCAGAGGAGAGTTTGGGTGCAGCCTTCGGCGCATTTGGCGACATTGGTGACGACCTTGCAGGATTCATGCTAGTCATGATTGCCTTCCTGTTCGTCGATATCTTTGATACTGCAGGAACACTTTACTCTGTAGGCCGACAAGCTGGAGATCTTGATGAAGATGGCAACCTAGTAGATTCTGAAGAGGCATTCATGTCCGACGCAGCAGCAACAATCGTTGGTGCAGCAGTCGGTACCAGCACAACAACCACTTACATTGAGTCTGCAGCAGGTGTCGAAGAGGGTGGCAGAACAGGATTGACCGCTATTGTTGTTGGCGTATTGATGCTATTAGGCATACTGTTTGGTCCAATATTCATGGCAATTCCAACCTTCGCTGCTGCTTGTGCTCTGGTAGTCATTGGTGCTATGATGATGAAGCAAGCAACCGAAATCAACTGGGATGACAAAGAAATCGTTCTACCAGCATTCTTGACTATGGTACTTATGCCATTCACTTACTCCATCGCTGATGGTATCGCATGGGGTGTAATCTCCTACGTACTAATCAAGATGGGTATGGGCAAGTTTGACGAGCCAGGACCAATCATGTATGGTATTGCAATCTTCATGACCATGTTCTACCTTGGTCCAGGAGATATGTCGACCTTCGGTTGGATCTTCGACAAGGTTCTGTGAACTTAGTCGGTAGAAAATACCCAGAGGGAATGAATTTCCCCGTCGATGCTGGTTTCGCCAGCCTTGGCTACGAATGGAGATTTGATGAGCGCACGCTGAATGATATGGGCTTTGACCTCACGCCCAGCATCATTCAGAGCGCCAACAATCTGGCGGATAGTTGCGGGACCATTATTCCGTAACCAGGTAACAATCCATTCTGCTTGTTGCTGATTATTACGCCGTTCCTCACTCCATCGTCGGCGCATAGTGTATTGTCACCAAACATCTGTTTAAACCCAAGGCGGATTAATTCACATTATGCCCGAGGGTCCAGAAATTCATCGGGCCGCTAACAGGATTGCTAAGGCATTGGTCGGTAAGACACTTGACAAGGTAGAATTTCATTACAAGACTGTCGAAGGACTGGAGCATTATTTCCTCGGCAAGGAAGTAGAATATGTCAAGGCTCGCTCCAAAGGCCTGCTTATTTCAGTTGGCGATTATGTCATGTATAGTCACAATCAACTCTACGGTCGTTGGACTGTAAATCGAGCGACTACAAAACCCCGTCCGACTAATAGATCCTTGAGAGTGCTATTTGGCAATGATAAAAGCACAGCTAGACTTTGGTCAGCAACCGATATTGAAATCCTAGAGCCGTGGGAGTTGCCCGGCCACCCATATTTGGCAAAATTAGGCCCAGATGTAGCGGATTTGGAAGTAAGGTACGACGATGTTCTAGCTCAAGTATCAAATTCTAAGTTTGCTAGACGACAACTCAGCGGCTTATTGCTTGACCAAGGCTTCCTAGCCGGCGTTGGCAACTATTTACGAAGTGAGATTTTATTTGCTGCAGGCATCAGTCCTTATCGCAAAACCGGGTCATTATCAGATGAAGAATTACATCGATTAGCGAAGTCAGCCATCGAGATTACTGCTTTAGCCTATCATGAAAAAGGCGTTACAGTGCCCCAAGAA
>CALDPP010000002.1 GCA_937911345.1 uncultured euryarchaeote
AGAAATTCCAAACACTAATTCGACACTTCGGTGGCCGCAAAGAAATCTTACACGCTAGTGAAAAAGACATTAGAACCGTGCCTGGTATTGGGCCAGCATTAGCTAGACGTATCTTTGAAGCGATTAATGATTAATCAAATCGTTCATCGCCTAAATCAATCATTGGAGGCGGGGCTTTGGTTGAATAATCTTCGAATTGTTGTAGTTCACCGTGCAATCCTTCACTCTTGAATCCCTTAAGATCGGCAAATTCACTATCACCGATAGCCACTTTGCTCGCTTGCTGGGAAGTTTGCGCTTTACGCTGTTTCTTCAAACGCTTTTTCCTTCTTCGTCTTCGAATGAATAAAGCAAGCAGGAGAACAACAAATGTGGGGTAAACCCAAAACTGCATGAACAAATATAACCAAGAAACTTGAATTCTGAAAGAGATTGTATCCTCAAATTCGCCGTCAGGAATATTGTACGTTATTTTTTGTCGGCCATCAACCTCAGTGATGGTAAGATATCCTCCCTCATCTTCTACATCCTCAATCGTTATCCCTCTTGGCAGAATTACCGAAACAGGCCCGTTCAGTGTTAAATCATATTCTTCTGCAATCGAAGTATTCCCGCTGAAAGAAATTGAAGTTGCATCCCCATCTGGGCTTGGATATGTTATGCCACTGCCGGAAACGAGGCCGTTGGTTAATGATGAGCCAAGTAATTCTGCAGCATTGACCATTGGGCCAACGATTAGACCCCTAAACGCATTAGCAAAGAAATTCATTTCCAAACTGCTAGAGTTACCTTCCATCAATTCTCCAAGATTACCATCCAATTCTAACTTAAACTCTACTTTCGGAATTTTTACGCTGAGGGTGATTGGTTCTTCGTCCCCAATATCTTGGTCTAGTCCAGTCAGTCCATCGACCTTAGTGTTTATCTCAAAGCCACTCAAATCCACTTGGCCGAATGGTGAGTCCTCCAAATCAGGCAACTCTGCACCGCTTTGTTGGATAAAAGCTGTAATCATTTCACCAACATCAACAGAAAAATTGGTTAGGCCCTCAGGAGTAAAAATTAGTGACAGATTTTCGTCGCAAACAGAATAGTCTTGCTCATCGGTGCAGATGTTTCCAACATTGTCGAAGGTTTTTGGCTCGGCCAAACGGCTAGCAATATCTAATCCAACTCGTACCAAGTCAGAAGGTGCTGCCTCGAAGTTGACTTTCGTCGAACCTGTTTGATTAATTTCTTCCAGTGGAACAATGACTCGATAAATTGAAACTTCAGCATCCAAAGCAAAATCCATGGATACTGATTGAGACCATTCATTGATTCTCAATGCTGAAACATCCAATTCTATTGCACTGCTAATACAGGTTCGCTGAACAGTGGTACAAACTACATTCATGTCTTCATCTCTGATTTCATTACGCCAATCATATGGATCTGTTCCGGCTAATGAGATTTCTATATCTGAAGTCTCTCCAAGGGTCTTTTGTAAGATAATACTGTCATTGCCATCGATAGTTCTAACCCAGTTTGGCAGAATTATTTCCAGTGTTAGTTCTGCTGGAGGGAGGTCTTCGGGTATCACAGAATCAAGAAAATCTCCAGGTAAAACGCTCTCAATAGAAATTCCACTGTTGAACAAGTTCCTCAAATCACTTTCTTGAATTACCTCGACATATTCTAACAAATCACCGTCATCGAAATTATTCTTCAAAATATCCAGCAAACTGCCAGAAAAAGGCTGACTAGTAGAGCGTAAAAATACGGGATATTCACTAGTCATTGCAGAGGTGCCACGCAGACAATAATGGAGGTCTTGACCTGGTTGAGCAACTTCAGTACAGCCAGTTGAATGGGTATAATTCAGTCCACCCGGAGTGTCCAATCCATCGACTAAACTATCCGATACCCAGTATAGCTGATTCATGGTGATTGTGTCATCAGTGCCCACTGAATCAGAAATTCCACTGGCAATGTCATTGATTGGAAACGCTGAGGTGAATGAATCTAAGGGAACTAAGCCGTTGTGGTATGCCAAACGGATTCCATCTGAGGTGACCAAAGGCAGAGTTGCAGATTCTGAAATATTCAGGAGTGATATCCCCCAATCACTCATTATGCTATTGTTTAGATAACTTATTCCAGCAACAAAATCGATCGATGCGGCGGATTCATCACGCAAGTCCAATGTGACACTCAAATCAATCGCTTTTTCACCCTCTGGAATACTAACTGTATTTGTTCCAAATGAGCCATCCCTGTGGCCTAATCTGACTGAAATTGGGGTTTCTAAATCACTCGCACCTGCGGGTGCGTCCAATAAATCAACCACCCATTCACCAGCAAAATAAGACGGAGTGCCTGCTCTTGCAGCGAGGACACCTCCACTATTTACCTCAACAATATCTGCATAATCCGGTGGAGAGAAGGAATAGTAGCCGACTGTCCCCGGTATAGTTAACAAAGTGAAATCTGCTTCAACCTCAGCTCCCATTACCAACATTCCTTGAAGTGCTCTGTCAAGGTCTAAGCCACCTGATGAATCAAGACTAAAGTTGGTATTTATCATATCCAATACTATTGATGAATAAATACACACTGGTGGATGAAAGGCATTGTTCAGACCTGAATTTTCCCCACCATAAACAGAATCTGTTGTTGGATCTGTTGAACAAGCGGTAGTGGAACCTTGTTGGACAAACTCAGTGGTGTAGTCTGTTGTTTGTCCACTAACTATGCCGATACTATCCAGAGCATTTTCCAATGCATCGTTTAACTCTGTTTTTAATTGGTCTCGCAGAGTTGGGGTTCCTGGTCCATTGAGACTTTCGTCCATGAAGTTTCTAAGCAAATCTGCTGGTGCCCCATCATCAGCATCTAGACCGTCTGCTGCCAAGGCAGCATCTAATGCTGGATCATTACTGAACCCTAACTTCTCACGGTCAAACTCATGAATGGCCCAATTAATCTCCAATTCAATCGTATCACTATCTACCAACTTGAAATCGTAAGTGGCGTTTACCCAATCTTGTTGACTTTGTGTTAGGTCATGATTCGGGTTGTAATCATCACATTCACCGCCATTTATCTCACAAGATGACATACCGTCTGCTGATGCGAATGGAGCAAAAACATGCATCGTCAACATTGCCACCATAAATGGAATAAGCAAACCTGTCCTCCTCGAGGCAGTCGTTTTCACTCCCGACATTGGCAATGCTATGACAGTGACATTGAAATTCATTCCCCTTGTGGAATTATCATGACTGAGGTGGCTAATCATCAAAATGATGGTTGGTGCATATTGGTTGACAAATCTATTGCATCGGCAATTCACGAACGTCTCAAGGATGGAGATTGCATCAGCGAAGATTTTGTTATCAAAGATCTAGGCCAGCAGGTGGCAATACCAGTGAAGAATCCAGATATGATTTCTGGATTGGAGTGGTTTGATAGCGAATCGTTCCAATTTAGCAAAATGAAACTTGAAATAAAAAAATCAAACAAAACACCTGCGCAAATACTCGCTACTAACATCGAAAAATTATTTTTGACGAATTCAACTATTCTCACTCAAGAGATGGCGGATTGCCTTCCAACAAAATGGGAACTGTTCGGTGATTTGGCACTAGTCCCAAGTGATGCCTTGAACTCAGAAGAATGGCATATTATACGCTCTGAAAATGATACGCTCTATCAAGAGGTTTGGCGAGAAATAGCAACTTCTTTGAGAGTATCAAGAATCGCTCGACAATCTAAAATTGCCAACGACAAATTGCGTTCCTCACAGGTCAAAATGATTATTGGAGACTCTGGAGAAGTAGAGTTTACCGATAACGGGGTGAAATTTTGGCTTGATGTGACAAAGGTGATGTTTTCTTCTGGCAATGTGACTGAAAGACACAGAATTGGCGACATAGACATGTCAGGTGAAATTGTGGTTGACGCTTTTTCCGGCATTGGATACTACACATTACCGATGTTGGTTCGCTCAAAAGCCAAGCATGTCTACGCATGTGAATTAAATCCAAATTCGATTTATGCTCTAAAAAAAGGAGCTGAATTGAATGCTGTTTCTGACAGATTAACCATAATTGAAGGAGACAATCAAATTACACTCCAAACCTTGACCAATATTGCAGATAGAGTCCATTTAGGGATTTTACCATCCTCGGAAAATACCTGGCCCTTGGCAATAGACTGCTTAAAGCAAAGTGGAGGGATTATACACATCCACATGAATGTTCGAGAAAAAGAAATTGATTCCTTTGTCGAATATTGTCTAGAACAATTAAAACATTACGCAGTTAAACGTGACTTCAATTCAATTCAATTGCAGCACGTAGAGAAAGTGAAATGGTATGCTCCACATATTAGGCATATTGTCATTGATGTGAGTATTTCATAATCAGTCAAAAGATTCCGGTGGCGGAGGACCAACCGGTCGCTGTGTATCGGTCCCTTCAGCACCAGACAACATCAATTCATCAGTCTGTGCGACCCACTTTTCTGGTTCTTTTGTCCGATTCCTATTATGTTGAAATACTAATGCTGCAATACCAATAACTCCACAAAACAACAAAATTCTGTACACTAAGTCAAACCAAGAATCCATATTTGAGTTGTCTGGAAAGGCATCATAATAATTAGCGATTCCATCCCCATCGTCATCGAATTTTGCCTTTGAATCGTATGGGAAAAGGTCGCTGTTGTCGCCTAATCCATCTCCATCAATGTCACTCCACTCTGACCTATCATCTGGAAAGGCATCCCGATTATCACCAACACCGTCAACATCCCTGTCAAAACATTCTTTCGGATCTAGCGGCCACACATCCTCATTATCTCCGCATCCATCTAAATCACTGTCAAGCCATTCGCTAGCGTCAAATGGGAAAGCATCTGAGTTATCCCCTACAGTATCACCATCGCTATCATTCCATTCACTAGAATCACTTGGAAATACATCAGAATTATCACCATATGAATCATTATCAAAGTCACTCCATTCTGAAGAATTTAGTGGAAAACTGTCTGAATTATCACCATATCCATCCCCGTCAGTATCGCTCCACTCATCCATATTGTCGGGAAAGAAATCGGTTGAATCTGAGAAACCATCACCGTCTCTATCTGGACAACCCTCGGGAGAAATAGATAATCCGAAAATCGTTGGACATGAATCACGATTGTCGCCAAATCCATCGTCATCATAATCTGCCCACTCAGTCACATCGTTAGGGAATTTATCGAAATTATCACCAAAACCATCGCCGTCTGAATCACTACATTCTGTGTCATCATATGGAAACTGGTCTGAATTATCACCACAACCATCTAAATCACTATCAAGCCATTCATTTGGATCGAGCGGAAACTTGTCAATTCCATCAATTACTCCGTCACCGTCGGTATCTTCGTCGTACAGATCAGTTCCAATATTTAATTCATCAACGTTGCTTAGTAAATCACCATCGATATCCGAATCTTCAGAATCTGCACAACCGTCACTATCAAGATCATTAACGTGGACTCCAATCAAGCCTCTTGGACAATTATCCTCGTCATCAGATACTGAATCATTATCATCATCTGAATCAACATCATCTGTACAGCCATCAGAATCATGATCGTTTACCTGATCACTAAATGGACATGGGTCAATCGCGTCATTCAAGCCATCTTCATCTGAATCTCGCTGTTCAGCAGAACAACCATTGTCATCAACAACAGCCCCGGGTTCGGTACTTGGACAGATATCCAAGCCGTTACTTACTCCATCCTCATCGTCATCTAGTTGTTCCCAAGAACAACCATCACTGTTGGGCAGGTGATTATTCTCAGTCCAAGCACACAAATCGATCATATCGATTATTCCATCCCCATCCGTGTCTGGGGTGCCAATTGATTGAATGGCAAAATATGAAATGAATTCATGCATCACTCTTGTTGGATGTGCTTTATCAAAAAACAGAAACTCATCAGGATTTTGAGCAACGGTTGACGCACTATTGCAAATTGGTAACGGGAGCAGTGTTGATGAAGCACTACACGCTGAGTCTTGGGTGTTGGTTATTCCTAATGCTAAACTATTGTCAACAATATCATTGAATAGTGACCATGCATCAATGTAGTGCACGGTAATGGATAATTCAGCAATGAGGTTGTTGATTAAATTTGACAGTTTACTATTGTATGATACTACCTCAGCAGCAATGGTATTTTGCTGACTCTGGCTTCTACCAAGAATCTCTGGCGTTTTTTCTAACGGTGGAAGATTTGGAATTATGAATTCTCTAGCACCAGCTGATTCAAGTTGTCTAATGTGTGATTCCATGTTTGCTACTATAGTATCTGAATTAGCCGTGCCGTACAAGAAATCATTACCACCTGCCCAAAGTGACACCACTTCGTTGGGACTAATTGATGATTGAACATTAGCCAAGTAATTGGATATTTGAGTGCCTACATTTGGCAACAATACATAGGAAAATCCAGGACCTGTTTGTGAGCCCCCAAATGCACGGTTATCGCCTTGTTCACTAAGCGAACCAACTGTTGTGGTAACTCCGTAGGCTTGTGAGACATATTCTATCCATACTGGTCCGTTAGAAAATCTACCTTGCCAATATGGCGGTACATCTGGAACATTCAGTATGCTATCCTTAGCATTACCCATGTCGCTCAAAGAATCGCCGAAGGCAAGTAAATTAGATATCTGTGGCATCATGGTATTTTGAAAAACCATAAATGAAATTTCTCCGGTTGAAACGACTACATCATTAGAATCCAGTATTGAAATTTGTAAGAAATAAAAGTTGGATGTATCGAAAAAATGCTTGACTAATAGCGGAAATTGGGTTACTGGACCCGAGGATTGGAATACATATTCACCAACTAAAACTTCAGTGCCGGATAAATCTTCGATTGAATATTGTGCAACAAACTGTTGATTAAACGGAGCGTCTGAAACTTCGACACTTAGTTCAATCGTCTCATTAGACATCCAGTCATACTTCATGACAGATATTTCTACATCTATTGAACGTGCACCCGCCGAAGATGTAATCGGTAATGCAGCGATGACCAGCAACAATACCAGCGCTGAAGCCATTCGCATATTTACACCATTAGAGGTGAAGTTGAAAGATATATTCCCGTAGGTTACCTAATCTTCATTGAGTAATACTGCGTCATAAGTTACAATAGTATCTTGATTCAAAGAAATTGGCGGGTCAACTCTAGCAATAAACATCATGATTATACCGATAACGATTAACGCACCTATGCCCAATACTTTACCAGAAATTAGTGGCTCAGATTCCTCTGCCATCACACCGAATCTAATCGTTCCGTCTGGGTCAGCAACGCCAAGCATCCTCATGGAATCAATAT
>CALDPP010000003.1 GCA_937911345.1 uncultured euryarchaeote
ATAAGGAATGGGACCTAAACCCACCGCCGTTGACCAAGCTGGGCGACCCCCGCGCAGACTTTGGGCGTATTCTCTATCATTTCAATTAAACGCTTAAGCAGAAGCGATAAATCCGGCACTATTCACCATCACAATTACATTATCAGTGGTGAGTTTATCGGTTGTAGTAATAACTCCTGAATCCTTTTCAAAGGACACTTTGACGTCAAGAACGTCTGGGTTGGCCTCTAGTACGCGTCTCACCCTACCAGTGCAACAACCACACGTCATGCCAAAAATCGCTAACTTGTGTACTCTCTCGGCCATGCATTAACCTTAGGTTGGTGGTTTTAATGGGTTTGCATTAGGTGAAAAATCACAACTTGATTGGACTCCACCAGCGCAGGATTAGCGAATTGGATACTACACTGACTGAGGATAGCGCCATCGCCGCTGCGGCGAAAGCCGGGGGCAGCAAAAATCCAGTAACCGGTAACATAATGCCAAGAGCTAACGGTATGCCCAGAGTGTTGTAAGAAAATGCCCAAGCAAGGTTAGTTCTAATTCTACGCATGGTTGCTTTACCTAATTCTACCGAGGATACCGCATCGATCAAATCATTGCGAATTAGCACAAAATCTGCTGCATCCATAGCAATATCAGAGCCTGCACCCATCGCAATACCAACATTTGCCACACTCAATGCAGCCGCATCATTTATTCCATCTCCAACCATTATGACATTCTTATCGTCTTGCTGCAGCGACTTGATTTGATCAGCTTTTTCATCGGGCTTAACATTGGCAATTACTGTTTCAATGCCGACTTTATCTGCGATGGTCTTTGCAGAATTCTCATTATCGCCTGTCAACATTACTACTTCAATTCCCATTTGTTTTGCACGTTTTACCGCAATTGCTGATGTATCTCGGACTAAGTCACTGAACTCAATCCAGCCAAGCAATTTGTTTCCATGGCAAACCATGACGATAGATACACCTTTTCTCGTAGCCGCCAGAATTTTCTCCTCCAATTCTGCAGAGAATGTAACGCCAACTTCAATCATTAGTTCCTGATTTCCTGCTGCGGCAACTTTGCCGTCATATTCGCCAACCATGCCCATGCCAGGTAATGTTCTGATATCAGTAATCGAGACCTTATCTTTGGTAACATTTGACCATGAAGTAATTATTGCCGCAGAGAGAGGATGATTCGATTCATGTTCAAGTGCAGCAGCAATAGAAAGAATCTCCTTAACTTCGCAATCAATAATCTCAATATGGCTCACTTTTGGCCTGCCCAAGGTTACAGTTCCGGTTTTGTCAACCACCATGACATTCGATTTGTGGACCGATTCCAACGCATCTATCCCTTTGATTAGTAGTCCATGTTTTGCACCAACACTCGTTCCTACTACCAGCGCAATTGGCGTTGCCAAGCCTAGCGCACAAGGGCATGCGATTACTAGAGTAGAGATGATAACCATCAATGCCAACTCAAAACCGGAATTCATTGGATTATCCACCCATGCATGACCGATAGCGGCCCAAAAAATACCACCAACTATGGCCAGCAATACAACGATTGGTACAAAAACGGCAGAAATTTTGTCAACCAATCTTTGAATCGGGGCTTTGCCGGATTGAGCATCTTCTACAAGTTTAACAATGTTTGAAATCAATGATTCATCTGCTGGTTTGTTGGTTCTGACATAGATTGTACCATCTAACACAATAGTGCCGGCGTAGACCTCTTCTCCAGATTTCTTTCTCACAGGATAGGCTTCTCCAGTCATGGTGGATTCATCGATACTTGCTTTACAGTCTTCCAATATTCCATCGATAGGTATTGTTTCACCGGTAAGTACTTTGATCAGGCTGTCAGGCTTTACAATACTGATTGGAACCATCTCGGTGTAGTCATCATCAGCGACAATTCTGGCCTGTTTTGGCTGCAGACTCATTAGAGAGTTAATTGCATCAGTTGCCTTTAATTTTGCACCAGCTTCAAGGTAATTGCCGAGCAAAACAAAACCAATGATGAATACGACTCCATCAAAAAAGACGTGTTCAGCATTCGTGAAAATACTCGGCATCCCGTCGAATTTCCCGGCTAAAGTCACTCCCAAAGACCAAAAAAAGGCCACACTGGTGCCAAGATGAATCAATACATCCATGTTTGCTCCACCACGTCGAATTGCTTTCCATGCATTAGTGTGAAATGACATTCCTGACCAAAAATAGACGGGCATGGTCATGATTAATGCCAATAATAGTCTCGTGTCAAATCCGTTAGTTTCTCCCATATCACCGGCTACCATTGTAAGATAAATCGTCGGTAGTGCAAGTACCAGCGCAAGAGCAGCCTTACGACCTTCAGAGGTAACTTTTGCCGCCATTCTATCTCTGAGTGGCTCGGTTTTGTTTTGCTGACTAGCCGTGAATCCGCCTTTGTCTATTGCTTGAACAATCTCTTCCACTAAGTCTCTAGATACTGAATCATTCAGTTGGATATTGGCCGAATTCATCGCTAAATTTACTGCAACAGCCTTGACAGAATCAACACTACCAACGATTCTCTCAACCGAGGCAACACACGCTGCACAACTCATACCCTCAACATCGAGTCGCAGTAAATTGTCATCCATGCTTTCACCTCACTGACAATTTTCACAGCCGACTTGATTCAATTCTCCATCATCAAGAGTGATGCAACCACAACCACAAGAACACATCCATCCAATGGTATCCCAGCCTTTGCCACCGTCAGCTCTAGTGTAAAGGCGCTTCATCTTACAACCGCATGTGCAAACATTGGCTTTGATTCGCGCCATGTGTCTCGGATTATTGTAGTCAATATAAACAATTTTATGACTACAATACTACTTGGGAGCAAGGTCTAGTGACCCACCCCAAATATCGATACCACGTAGCCTACAAGGGTATTTGTCACCTAATTTCGCCATCACTCGGAAATTACCGTCTCTACCAGGCTCAGCACTTGTCACTTCCAAACCATTTTCGTCAATATTTAACCTATGTTTAGGGCTCATTTGGCGTAAGTGCATTCGACCTTGAATCGCTCCATCATCATTCAAATCCAAAAATACCCAAGGCGTCCTCAAGCCGACAATTCGGGCTGGCCATGATTTTTCGATAATAGAAGGATAGGAATTCTGTGAAATAGCATCTATTTCACCACCGCGCAGAATGTGAATATGATAGGCGTTTGCCACTAGTTCCCACTCGATATACTTGGCAATTACCGATTGCTCCGTACAGTGATTAGCAATATCCGCAGTCTCATCTTCAGTATGTAGCCAATCTTCTCCCCTGATCATGGCTTTCAATTGTCGATGAACCATGAGGTCTGGATATCTTCGGATTGGACTAGTGAAGTGTACATACGCATCAAGATTTAATCCAAAATGACCGATGTTTTCAAGCGAATAATTTGCTCTTTGCATCAATTGAAATAAGCCTTGGTCGACAATTCGCCTAGTTTTATCATCAAGACTTGAGGCCTTTTCTTGGGCGGTCATCAACGAATCAAGAATATCTTGTCTAGCTTCAGGATCTAATACATTGGCAAGATACGGCTCGACTTCAGATTTGGTCTGATTGTTATTTTCTCTCTTGGGCAATGGCTCAATTGTCGTATTGGCCCAAGCACCAAGTAGGTTAGATAATTCATCTGAGTCAGTTTGTCCATGAGTCTTGAATGACGGCATAGGCAATTCGATACCGACGCCGAGGGCGTGTAATTTTGCATTCAATTCCTTGACTTCTGATGTGTCAGGTGGTGCGTGACAACGCCACGGTAGCGGAGCCCCGGCCTTGCCCAACATGTGTCCAACGCATGCATTGGTTGCTACCATGAATGACTCAATCATCCTAGTCGCATCTGTGGGCCATTTGACCATAACCTTGATTTGTTCATCATCAAGGATTCTTGGACGCATTTCAGCATTGGCAATGTTCAACTTGACCTCTTTCGCTTGCCATTTAGCAGCGAGTTTGAACATACCCTCGAAGCGTTCCTCGCCAATAGCATCTTCGTAGGCTAAATTTTGGCTCACTTTTATGACTGCTTCATAGGCTTTTGAATCGACAATTTCCCCGTTCGAGTCTAACTCCATTGCAATAACCATCGCTAATCTATCGACCTTGGCTCTCAGTGAACACAAGTCATCTGCTAGGCGTGGTGGCAACATAGGCAGTACCGTATGTGGTAGATAGACGGAGGTTGCACGCGCCCGTGCCGCAGCGTCCAATCGAGTGTCTTTTCGCACGTAGTTGGCAACATCAGCAATGGCAACCCAAAGAGTCTCAACGCCATCTTCCTCAATCAAACAAACTGCATCATCGAAATCTTTTGCATCGTGTGGGTCGATGGTGACGAAAGGTAAGTGTCGTAAATCGGTCCGGCCACTTTTCACTTCAGTATCGCCATTAACCTCAGATTGTTGGTTACTATGTTCGGCTAATTTTTCGTCATAGTTGCGTGGAAAAGGGTTCCTACCATCGCGCTTTCTAGCGGCTAAACGAAGGTCGAGTAACTCTGCAATGGAAACTTGTTGGTTCTGTAACAGTAATAGCGCAATACTTGGCGTTGAATCTTGAAATCTAAATCCACATCTGGCATCAGCGAACTTACCGATCTCACGAATCAAGTCGAATTTGCCCCATTTAGTCAACCCCCCATGAAGGCATAATTCTGTTGGAAATGGACTACCATCAAGAATTGACAACCAGGCATTTTCGATTATTTGATAACGTGATTTGTCAGGTTCAGCATCCAGAGTTGGGGGACCTTGAAACAAATCTTTTGTATTGGAATGCTGCTCGAAAAATGATTGCCAATCAGCAATTGATTGCTTAATTAAGCCAATTTCTTCCAAACTGCGCAAGGTGATGTTTCTCTGCTCATCAGTGGTGAAAAATTCGTTTTGTTTTCTAATCTCAGCTAACGATTGGTCTAACTTGGCGCGGAATACTCGCTCCGCTTTCTGCTCTCTAGCAAATCGCTGGGCATGGTTTTCAGCCTTGATGAGAAGTTCAGCAATGGATGCTGCATTCCAAGCCTTTGCCCACAATTCTTGATTTTGGCCAATTGCTGAAGACATACGTTTCCACAATCTCTCCCCTTCGCTCAATTGAGGGCCTTTTTTCGATTTATTTTGCCGATTGTGCTTCTTTGACATTTAGCCTCACAATCCGGTTTTTGCTAATTTTTCTAACGCATCTCGTTGTTCATTGGTCAATTCTTCAGTTTCCATCAAAACAAATTCTAAATCAAGGTCTCCCCCTTGTATTCCAGCACCAGTCATTCTGCGCCTGTCACCCACCTGAGTATTTGCGGGAACGGTTAGCAATCCTTCCTTGCCAGATGGAAGTTTTACCTTGACTTTGCCGCCTAGCATTAGAGTGCTGTATGAGGTTTGAACTTCTTGAATAAGAGAGTCACCGTCCCAATAGTAACCTTCTCCAGCATCGATTCTAATGGTCAATAAAACATCACCAGCATCGCCTTCAGGATGGTCGTGACCCTGTCCTTTCATACGTTTGACAGTACCGTGTTTGACCCCAGGTTCAAGTTTGGTTTTCATGGTAACAGTTTTCGGTTCCATAGTACCTAGAGAGTTTGGTTTCAAACGTTTGAAAGTGAATGAAAATGTCCCACCCTGTTCTGCCTCAGCGACACTTATGTCGATACTGACTTTGATGTCACTGCCTTTTGGCCTAGAAGGCTTTTGCGATGGTTGTCTTGGTCTACCCCCCATGCCACCAAATGGATTACCACCTCGGCCGCCGCCCATGCCACCAGAGAACATTTGGCCGAGAACATCTTCGAAACCTCCGCCCATACCACCGAATGGATTGCCGCCTCGGCCGCCACCAAACATGTTGGCCATCTGCTGTTGCTGGTCATACTCTCGGCGAGCCTCAGCACTACCGATCTTCTCATGAGCCGCTTGCACTTGCTTGAATTTCGCCTCAGCACCGGCATCTCCGGGGTTTCGGTCTGGGTGGAATTGTCTTGCTTTCTTGCGAAATGCTCGCTTGATTTCAGCATCACTAGCATCCTTGCTGACGCCAAGCACTCGGTATGGGTCCTGCTCCGCCATCGGTTAGGCTTCAACACCTCTACCTCATCAATTTTAGCAGTGATTTGATTAAGCCTTTGAGTGAGAAATCAGTATAGTTTGACAGCCGACGCGGTTATATTTGATAGGCAGTTGGCGTGACAAGCACGAGGTTGTACCATGTCCAATGAAACCGAGAAAAAGCGCTCCTTCGAAGATAGAGTTCAGGACCGTCAAGACTGGATTGAAGCCCAGTTTAGGCGTATTTCTCGTGGTTCATGGGCTAGAATTATTAGAATGGCTCGTAAGCCTTCGCCGCAAGAATTCAAGCAAACCAGCATTGTATGCGGCATAGGTTTGTTTGTTTTGGGAGCGATTGGTTTCGGACTACTCGTATTGATGGACAACTTCTTCCCTTGGTTAATCCACGACGTAATCGGAATTGGTAACTGAGTTTGATGGGTGATATATATGGTTGAAGCATTTGTTGCATTTGTAAGATTTGAAGAAAAGTTACTGCTGATGCGCAGAAACAAGTCAGACGGCGATTTCCCAGCTTTGTGGGATGGAGTATGGGGTATTGCTGATACTCAAGAAGAAGTCTTGGCAAAAGTCGCTGAAGCAACTAGCATTCCAGTAGAAAATCTACACTATCATTCAACCGGCCCAGAGCGCGGTATTGACATGGGACGCTCATTGGTTGACGTCATGCCGATTCTAGTTGTTGCATCATCCGATGAAGTCACTCCAACCGGCAGATACAGCGAGCATGAGTGGGTTGACCCTGGTAAAATCCAAGAGTACAATTGTATCTTTTCTAACATCGATATGGATAATGCGCACTCCTTGTTTAGAGAGATGTATGGTTCAGTAGGTTCTTTCCTGTACATTGTCAAGACTGCAATCGGTTCTGAGCAAAGGGTTGCTGATGAAATGCATGCAAGACTCCACGGCAGTGGTTCACTAACCGCTCTTCAAGGTGACATCATGTCAATTCTTCATCCAACTGGAATGCGCGGCTACGTATTTGTTGAATCAAGTGCAATCTACCACGTTGAGAAGTTGATTGGTCGCTCTGGTGGCCGAGATCCAACCTCAAGGAGAGGAATCAACCAAACACCGCTAAAGAATGCTAAGACCGTACTGCCGGGTGAAGCACCACTTGCTGACATTCTTCCATACCTAGAGCCAAAGGCAGTTACCTCTGGTATCGAAGTTGGTTGTATTGTTGAGATTATCACCGGTGCCTTCAAGGGCGAGAAAGCTCGTATCTTGAGCGTCTCAGACTCAAAGGAAGAGGTCAGCATGGAATTGTATGACCAACCAATCCCAATGACAGTCAACATGCGTGGTGACCACGTAAGAGTCATTGAAAGAGTCGAATAAGGCGTTTGACTGATAAAATCCTAACCTTTTGGTTGGTAAATCATAGAAAGGTTATATTCTATGATTTTACTGATTGACAGCATGGATATGAAGAAAATATTGAATCCAAAAGGCTGGTTGATTGGTTTAGGAATATTGGTGATACTGCTTGCTGCTGGCAATATAGTCGGTTCAGAAGACGTCGCTGAAACATCTTGGGGCGAGGATAACATCAAAGGAAATGAGGCTGCATATGAAGAGATGTGGGCGCTACACATGATACCACTAGGAATCATGGCTATCACTAC
>CALDPP010000004.1 GCA_937911345.1 uncultured euryarchaeote
TTGTTGACCTAATTCATCCAGATGACACAATAACACAGGCTAAAAGTCCTAGGATCGCTTATCGTATAGTCGAACGTGGTACTTCCAGCCATACCATCGATCAAGGTATAAAACGTCAAGCGTTAGCTGCTGGTGCTAAAATTCACTACAAATCAAAAGTAAATGAAGAAGATTGTCAGATTATTGCTTGTGGTCCAAAAGGTACATCAGCGGTAGCATACGGGGAGATTTTTCATACTGACCATCCCAATCATATCGCTTTTCAACTAAACGATAAGTTGGCGCCTGGTGCCTACTCATATCTGATAATTATCGATGGCGTTGGGCTGATTTGTACATGTCTTTGGCGAAAACAAAAGAAATCAGATAGATTTCTTAACGAAACAATTGCTTGGTATGACAAGCACTACCCAGACCTAAATCGTAAGCCAATAAAGCGTGTTGGAGGTAAAGGAGATTTCACCATTAACAAGAATTACTTCCAGGATGGAAGATATTACGTCGGCGAATCAGGTGGTCTGCAAGATTTCATGTGGGGTTTTGGAATGAGAATGGCAGTGTGGTCCGGAGTCTTAGCAGCCAAGGACATCTTAGGAGAGTTAGATTATGAGTCCGAGGTCAGAAAACAATTATTGCCGTACGTAAAAACTAGTGTCGCTAATCGTTGGCTTATGAATCGCGTCGGTGATAGATCATTCAAAATGATGTGCAATAGATGGATGAAAGACCAAAAGAAACGCGATGATGGGCTTGTATGGATTGGCAAATTGTTTAGACCAACGATAATCAAGAGTTTAATCTACAGAATTGTAAACCCATTCATGCTAAAGAAAGATGAGAAGTCTATGGGTAGAGGGGTGCGTAGAATGCCATTTAGAAAAGCACTGAAAAGAGATGATTGGGAGCCATCTAGGGAAGCTAAGGCTGTCAAAGAACAATGGAACTTGATAAGAAAAGGTGGAGGAAAAACCTCCTTCGCTGAAGACTCTGACCAGATTTCAATTCCCAAAAGTTGAATGCGATTTATTCATAATGCTAGTCCATCTCGGTTGACACATGAGCGACCTATATGGATTAAAACTCGAGCCTATGCCAAATAAGTTGGTAAATTATGGAGTCACTGAAAATGGAATTGCGGTAATTGAACTCACTTCAGATTCAGCCGGTAAACCACTAGATGGCCCTAATGACCGTTCTCCAAATACCTATACCCATGAAATGATGCGAGATATCGACGAAGCAATCGTTAGAGCGCGTTTCAATGATGATGTAACATGCATCGTCTTGACAGGCAACGGAGCATCTTTCTTCTCTGCTGGAGCATCTATTCAAATGTTAAACTCGGTTAGTCCGGGATTCAAGTACAATTTCTGTCTTCACGCCAATGAAACTCTTTCAAGACTGGAGCAAACATCCAAGCTAGTAGTATGTGCCATAAACGGTCACGCAGTAGGTGGAGGACTTGAAATCGCTATGGCTGCTGACATCAGAATCGCTAGAAAGAACTCCGGTAAAGTAGGCCTTCCAGAGATCAATCTCGGTGTATTGGCTGGAACAGGTGGTACAGCAAGACTGACTAGACTTATTGGCAAGGCCAAAGCATTGGAAATGATGGTCACTGGAGAATTAATGTCTTTTGAAGATGCTCACGCATCAAACCTAATCAACCATATTTGGGAAGGTTCCGCAGAAGACTTCCGTAGAGATATTCTTGACTGGTGTTCTCAATTCACACTACCTAACAAGGCGGTAAAAGCAGTTGGCAACATCAAGCGTTCATGTCAAACTGGACCAGAGATTCCATTCGAGTATCATTTGGCACTAGAGCGTGAGTTGCAAGCAGCTCTATTCAACAGTACTGATGCCAAAGAAGGGATTGCGGCATATGTTGAAAAGCGCGTTGCCAACTTCACAGGAAACTAAGCAAGGGGTGATTTAGGCTGACAAAGTATGATGTCCCTGCCGATGTCCCAGATGAGTTGATTCCAACTTTTATCCAAAACATGGATGCAGCAACTGCCGGGACAGGGAAAATGAATTTGTTTGCTTGTGACCAAAAGATTGAGCATTTGAATGATGATTTTTATGATGGCGGAAATGAAATACCGCTCTCATCAAATGACCCAGCCCATCTGTTTGAAATTGGTAACCGTTGCCACCAAGAGGGTACAATTGGCGTACTTGCAGGACAATTGGGCTTAATTTCTCACTATGCTAGAGATTATCCTGACATCCCATATCTGGTAAAATTAAACTCTAAATCTCACATGGTGAAAACCTCACAGAGAGATCCTGTTTCTCAAGCATTGTGGGACATGGATGATGTGATGTCTCTTGTCCATAATGGAATTAACGTAGTTGGAATTGGATACACAATCTACATTGGCAGCGAATATGAACATGAGATGATGTCAGAAGCAGCTCAATTCATACGTCAAGCACATGAGTTAGGAATGATATCGGTTGTTTGGATGTATCCAAGAGGTAAAGCCGTTGCCAATGAGAAGGATCCACAATTAATTTCTGGGGCTGCGGGTGTTGCAGCCTGCATCGGAGCTGATTTTGCTAAGGTTAACTATCCAAGTGAATACCCTGGAATGACAAGACCAGAATCGTTGGCAATTGCCTCGCAAGCTGCTGGACGATGCGGTATAATCTGTTCTGGCGGCGGCACTTTGCCACCGAAAGAATTCCTGCAAAGGCTTTGGGAACAGATGAATACAGGAAATTGCCGTGGCGCTGCGACTGGCCGTAATATCCATCAAAAAGATACTGAAAGTGCAGTAAAGATGACTGCTGCTTGTCATGCCATAATTTGCGAAGGTGCATCAGTAGAAGAAGCGCTTGAAATTTTCCAGTCTTGATTGGTAAGGTGTGCGCAATGGGTGTTATTCATCCAGATATAACAAAAGCAGAGACGCTACCTTCGGATTACTACAATAACCAAGAAAAGTACCTTGATTTGCTGGAAAAGTTTTCCTCATCCTGGAATTTCATAGGTCTAGAATCTATGCTGGAACAAAATAATATCATGCCTGTAAAAATTGGAGATATTCCAATGCTTCT
>CALDPP010000005.1 GCA_937911345.1 uncultured euryarchaeote
AGTGGGCGACATATGTCAAAACATAAACAGTTGCATCTTGGGCAAAAAAAACGAGAGACTGCGTACGAATTACTTTGCTGGAGGCTAGTTTAGATGTTCTGTCCCAAGTGTAAAAATCTCGCTTTCCCGAATGAAGACAAGAAAATCAAATGTACGAATTACAAGTGCCAATATGAGGGCCCCGTCAATGAAACGGTTTTCATTCCTAGTCAAGGTGAGGTAAATGTTTTAGAGGCTGTAACAGGATGGAGTGGTAATTTGAACAGAACTTGCAGAACTCCGGGATGCTATACAAGAGTGAACGACTCGCAAGATTACTGTGGTAGTTGCCCTGGTAATTCAGGAATGGTTCCTGGCAGATTCTACAGGCAATGGCCATGGTGAGGTGATTCGGGTTGTTAAAGAGAATAAGATGGTATTACGCAATGAAGAAACGTCGAAGTAAACTTCGCCATAATGCGTCAAGAGAATTGGCAGACGAGGCCGAAAACCTGGTTATGGATAATATGAAACAACTAGATTTGAGTCTAGAGTCATATATGCAGAAGCGAATGCCCGATGTCTCACGAATGAGAGGTTTTGGAGAAGCTGATGTCATTTCTATTACTCAGTGTGCTATTTTTGCTATCGAAGTAAAAAATTGGTCGGGTAGTATCGACATAGTTGACGGAAATTTGACTCAGGCTCACAGAACACCTAGTACTAGGAACATATTCGAACACATTGAAAACAAAGCCAAGAATATCGGATTCTGCTACTCATCTCTTCACGGTAAAAGATTGGATAATGTAAAACCGTTAATTGTGATTGCAAATGAAAATGCGGTCCTATCACCGAGTACTGAGAACCATCCGATGGTTGTGAAATTGTCCGATCTCTCGGAAAAGATATATCAAATGACCAAAAAATGTGATCAATATACTGACATTGAGATTAGTAATGTTCTACAAATGATTGACAAATTCCCTACATGGGACAGAGTAAAATATGCAGATTCCACAAGTGACATAGGTGATTTAGACGAAGAGCATTTGCCTTATGGAATTAGCAGAAATGAAGTAACTGAACTAGATATAGCATTCCCACGAGGGTTGTTTTCAACAGTGTTGTTCGGACCTCAAGTCAAAATAACAAAAACGACATTAGATGGGGACTTAATCGAGGATCTACATGACCCTCAAGGACAAACACTTACGATACATACGCCGAGTACAAACAACCAAACCAAGGAATTAGATTTACTAGATTTGTCCTCAATTTTTTTCGGATACAATGAAACATTCGATTGGCAGAATTTTACTAAAGTGAAGGTTGATTCCTCCGAAAAAGAAGCCAGCCATAATTATGAAGTAGGCGAAATTTACTCTGGTAGAATACACAAAGAGTATGACCATGCATTCTTAATTATTCTTGTTGAACGTCGTTTGTCTGGGCTCCTCTACAAGTCATCAATTGGCTATCAAAGTTGGATGAAGGAATTGTACGCAAAAAATAAGATGATAGAGGTAAGAATAAAGCAATTCAGTAATGATGAGAAGACACAGTGTGTTTTAGAACAAGTTTAGGAGGTTAAAGAATGGATGAAATAGAAGATTTGATGGATAATATAAGAGCGTTGGAAGAAGAGATTGAAAATATATTAATCGAGGATGTAAACAGATTTGCAAGTAATTGTGGAAAAGTAGATTCAGAACTCGGGACAAGTGAACAACTTGAAAGTGGTGAACAATCGGTAAATAATAACACAAAAGTCGAGGTGAGAACACCAGTAGGAAACATTTCACTCGATATGAAAGAATACTTACAAGCAAGCAAAAATGCCAAGCAGCAGATTAACCCACCAAAACCATCCACCAAAAGGAGAATGATTATTCAATTCTTAGAGTCAGTTGATAAATCTGATGTTCGCTGGTATTCCAGCAGATTAGGGGCGATGATAAAAATGCACATGGATGTTTTTTTCCAAAACCACACACTAGTAAAAGAGTTTGAACTTGACTCTGGCTTAGAAGCAGAGGCAAAATATTCCAACATAATCGTGCAAAACAACGAATCCAAGAGATATTTACAAACAGGAGTTAGATTTTATGATACTGGGGCAGAGAAATTTGTCGTCCAATGTTCAGTTGATCGTGACGGTGATGAGCGAATTGTGATCATTACCGCTAAGGAAGGTAGAGGACTTGAAATCATTGATGAATTAGAGAATGATTTTTATGAAAATGGGTTGTTAAAAAGAGAATTTTTTGATATGAATTACAATTTCATTCAACGCAGTAAAGTGGTTAAACAATTGATAGCTTGGCAACCAGAAATTAAGGCTCAGCTAGATAAAGATGTGATTCAGTTTTTGAAATTAATGCCAATACTAAGAGAAAAAGGGCTACCAAATTCGAGAGGTATCATTCTATCGGGTCCACCTGGAACTGGGAAAACGATGATGGCAAAATCAATAGCGGCTGAAGCAGATGTCACTACAATTCTTATTTCTGCCGAGATGATTAAACAAAAAGATCAGGTCAAAAGTGCCTTCAAGATGGCCCGTAAGTTATCACCCTCACTATTGATTATTGAGGACATTGATACTGCTGGAACAGTAAGTAGAAAATTTACCGATCATCCCATACTTGGTGAGTATCTACAAGCTATGGATGGTATGGAAACAAATGATGGTGTCGTTGTTTTAGCAACTACTAATCACACAGAAAATATTGACCCGGCTATTTCAGACAGACCGGGAAGATTTGATAGAATAATTGATGTCCAAGTTCCAAATTTGAACCAGAGGAAACAAATCATTGCAAATTTGATTGAAAAGATGCCGGTTGATAAGTTATCAACTAAACAAATATCCGAAGTGGCAAAAAAAAGCGATGGCCTTAGTGGCGCATGGATAAGGGAGATTATGCAATGTTCATATATTGAAGCAATAAGTAGTGGGAAGGAATCTATCTCGATTGATGACATAAGGTTTGGACTAAAAGACGTACTCGATAGG
>CALDPP010000006.1 GCA_937911345.1 uncultured euryarchaeote
GCACGCAAAACATTGTACTACATCTGTTTCCTCAAGTTCGGGATTAACCGCAACTCGACGGTCGAATACAAAACAATCTCCATTCCAATAATCTCCACCAACCTCTTCGAAGTAGCCTAGAATTCCACCCTTCAATTGTTTGACATTGGAAAATCCTGCATCCATCATGACAACGCTGGCTTTTTCACAGCGTATTCCACCAGTGCAAAACATAACCACTTGCTTGTCTTTTAGGTCTTCATCCATCTCACTAACCGCCTTTGGGAAATCTCTGAACGATCTAATATTCATCTCAAATGCATTCTCAAAGGTCCCGATACGGCACTCGTATTCATTACGCGTATCCAGAACAATCACTTCCTCGCCGGCATCCAATAATTGCTTAAACGCAGTTGGGGTTATTTCCTCACCGGTCATTTCGGCAGGCTTGATATGGTCAAGGCCTAGGGAGATTATCTCCTTCTTTAGGCGGACATTCATGCGGCGAAATGGCTGGTAATCTGAATATGATACTTTTAGAGGTATATCGATGAATCTGGCATCTTCTTCAAGCCACCTGACAAAGGAATCAATCGATGTTTGACTTCCTGCAAGAAAGAAATTGATACCTTCATGTGCCAATAAAATTGTTCCCTTGAGGTCTAGTTCTTGACACAAATCTCTGAACGGTTGGCGAAGTTCGTCGCGGTCGGGCATATCAGCAAAGCGATAGCCAGCGATATTGACAACTGTGCCCGACATGGTTCGAGGTGGTACAATTGATTTTTATGACCATCGAAGTCAATCACGCCAATCATGCCTAGATGCCAATGGTCTACGCCAGCCTTGCCCGAAGGCTTTGCTGGTAACTCTTGGAGCTGGAGACATTTGCCACCGTTTGTGTTCATTACGCTCTAATCTTGTCAATACATCTATGACATCGGCACGTGGATGGCCTTCGGCAACGATATCATCTGCATCCATGGTATGCTCAATATGGAGCCGCAGAATTTCATCCAACACCTGATATGGCGGCAGTGAATCTTCATCTTTTTGATCTGGTGCCAACTCAGCCGAAGGCGGTTTAGTCAAGGTTGACTGATTAACAGGCGGTTCAAGCCCATTTTGTTTTGCTCGCTGGTTGAAAATTTCCGCTAGTGCATAGACCTGCATTTTGTACAAATCGCCCAGCGGCGTGTAGCCTCCTGCCATATCGCCATAGAGCGTGCAATAACCTTGAGCAAGTTCTGATTTATTGCCAGTTGCAATAGCCATTCTTGATTGGGCATTAGCGTGCGCCATGACAATTATCCCCCGTAATCGAGATTGAATGTTTTCTGATGCCACCGGATTGCCATTATCTAACACATCAATGATTTGACCCTCCAAAGCACTATGCATATCATCGATTGGTTGAATCTTAAACTCCATGCCAAGTGCTTTTGCAGTATATTCTGCATCATCAAGTGAGTGCTGTGAGGAAAAACGACTCGGCATCGCAATACCCAATACATTGTTCGAACCAACAGCAGCACAAGCGACACATGCAGCGACAGCAGAATCGATGCCGCCAGATAATCCAAGAACAATTTGTTTTATTCCAGACTTTCGGCAGTAGTCAGCTAAACCAGTAATTACTGCATCAGTAATATCTTCTATTAGTGAATCTAAATCTTCGCTTCCATCAACATCATTAGTCAAAGTCTTCATTTTATCAGTGCCAACAAGTAATGCATCATCTTCTTCCATACCAACCCATTTTGAATTCTCTGGTATGTCTAAATCTACCAACAATACGCCTTCTTGCCAAGCTGGTGCGATTACTACGGTGCCATCTGGCCAAGCAACAAGAGAGCAGCCATCAAACAAGAGATCATCATTGCCGCCAACTTGATTGGCTAGCAAAAATGGATGTTGCAGAATTTGCGCTGCAGTTCGGCAAACTTTTACTCGGGAACTTACCTTATCAGCATGATATGGCGATGCTGAAAGATTCACTGTCGCATCAAGAGCAACCCCCTGACGCCCCCACTCAGCCAAACTATCGATCGGATCCTGCCCGTAAGCAGACGGTGTAAGTCCGGCCGCTTGCCACGCATCTTCACAAACCGTTACGCCGAGATCTACTTCACCGATTGAACGACAAATGCCTGAGCGATTTGCTGGAGAAAAATATCTTGTCTCATCAAACACATCATATGATGGTAACAACTGCTTTTTCGCCACCACTCGATTGGTATTGTCTCCATTGGGTGATGCATTGAGTGAACCTGAACGAACAACCCCATTAGCCGGTAAATTCCTATCATTCTCGCTCGGCACTGGTGTGCCAACTAAGACTGGTATGTCTACGTTCAAAGATTTAGCAGATTCAAATGAAGTCGTGATAAAATCTGGTTGCAATAGAAGGTCCCGAGGTGGATAGCCACAGATTGCTAACTCAGTGGCAATCGCTAACTTTGCGCCATTATTTTTCGCAGTTCTGGCTAAGGACTCAAGGCGCTTGGCGTTGCCAGCCAAATCACCGACTGTTGAATCAACTTGTAACAGGCCAATAACTCTGGACAATGGACTCACCATGGTTAGCTAAATTTGACAATCTCGCCATTTTCGTCTTTGTACCACCATTCATTTGTATCTTTGTCATGGTACCACCAATATCCATCAGCACCCATTACCCAATCTGTTTCTTCTTCAGCAGCCGCTTCAGTACCGCCGACTAATGCTGCAGATGCTGCACCAACAGACGCCGCTGGCTGGATAGTAGGTGATTCAATCGATTGTGGAATGCTTTCCTCTTCATAATCATCATAGTCGTCATAATCAATTTCCGATGAATATTCATCCCAATCATATTCAGAACCAGAACCTCTGCCACGTGTTGCTTTTCTAGCCCAAAGTAAACCTGTTACTATGATTGATATGAATATTAGAGCAACTACAGAACCGATAAGTGGATTCACATCACCAAACAGGTTTTCGATGAATCCTTGCTCTCTAGCTGGGCGAACATCAACAGTAGGTCCTTTGGCTGTTTGTTCATTGTCAAGTTCAACTTCAATCCATTGTACGCCTTCCGTAGTTGGGACCCAATCAATCGAAATCAATCCTTTACCACCAGCAGGAATCTCAATACTTGGGCGTTGTAGAACCTCTTTTGTACCATTGAGCCTAACCACATAAGCAGTAGCGTCTACTGTTCCATCTAGCGAACCTGTATTACTAACAAGTGCTTGAACAGAAGTTGATTGACCAACTTCAAGCAGTAATCGAGTATATGATACATCAAGTGGGCCAATCGCAAACTCTGGCCTTAGCCACTCAAGGTCCCATTGGGCAATCTCGCTGCCTCCAGGTGCTCCGTTCATTCCCAAAATTGGATTATCTGCCAAATCTCTACCATTGATTTTGACGAATAGAATCAGTTTCTTTTGAATCATCGTATCGGTGATATCAGATAGATCTACACTTGCATAGACTTCTATTTGAGGTCCTGAAATATCCTCGCCTTCAAGCATCATGGTTTCGTATCCATTCAGCAATCTATCGCCAGTATCAGCATCCTCAACCCACCATTCTAGTTGTAAAGAATCAATGTCTAAGCCACCTTCCTCATTTATTGCGACTCTAACTTCGTAGACTTCTGTTTCTAGAATGGTATTAGGTCTAGGATTGATTATTTCTACTGGTGTTGGGCCAGTTCCGTCAATTAATATCCATCGATTGTTAGATTCATCTGTAACATCATCGCCTTGCCCAGAGATACAATCTACGCTCCATGTGAGGGCTTTCTTTCCGGAACTATCTGAAGCAGTAACCTCCGCAGTCCATGCTCCATCAACTGCTATTGTTGGATATGTTATGCCATCAAAGTTAACGGAAACAGGGCAATCGAAGTCAGGTCTAGTATTAGTCTCCTGGAAGAGTACATCGCCAGAAACCTCGAAACTACTACCCGGAGCAATTCTAGCCCCATCATCAACAGCAGTTCCTTGCTCGATTACTAGTTGAATAGTTTCATCGGGGATGTACATGTCACCTGATGAACGCCACCGTAGGGTAGGGAATGCCTGTTGATCAGTATTCCCTGCACGGTCTTGAACGATTAATTTGGGTTCACGCTTCGTATCACCCAAATCAGGGATTGTCCACAGCAGATGGAATTCTACATTCAATGTGATATCTTCTTCGTACGGGCCTGCTGGTCCGTTCTGTCCAATCATCTCACAATCATCAATCACCATGTGTGGACTTGTAGTAGAACATTCTCCTGAAATGAAATCCCAAGAAATCGGCAATCTGTCGCTGTTCTGTTGGGATGCCAACTGAACTTCTACAACCATTAAATCCGAACCGCCGTTTGGCTCATTCATCATTACATCAAATTCGTAACTAATCATTGGGTGTAGCCAAGTCTGTCTGCCACCCTCCCAAGCGAATGCCGCAGTTGGAATCGATGGTGGACCATCCGCTTTCAGTTGATACATGAATAAATGCTCGCCTTCCTCACCTGTTCCATTGTCCTCGAGCGGATGACCTGCTGGGTCATTTCCAGTTAGGTAAACAGCAACTTTGTCGCCGATAGACCCACCACTATCATCGAGCAGAATTGTGTATTGACCGACGAAAGCAGTCATATCATTAGGCAATAATACATCTGAGAATGACTGGTACTCATCTGGACTCGGTAATCCGTTGAAATCATAATCATTTATCCACTCACGCCAAACCATAGCTTCCACATTGGATGGTAGAACTGGTTGGTCTGTTATCTGAACTTGAATGGTTTGAGTTGAAGAAGGAACTCTGTGGTCGTATGCTGCAACGCTAGACCAGTAAACCGATGGAACTACTGAATCGGCAAAGAATGCTCGCTCAAACTCTGCATCATCAGTAAATCCGCCACCAGTAAGTGGGACAACTTCGATTCGCCAATTTAGGACTCCGTTGGTGAATGGTACAGTATCGGTATAATTCCACATGTCTACATCCATCATGGTGGTGTTTGCTACTTCCATAGTACCTTGATAGAGAGAGAGTACTGCATCGCCATCGGCAAATGACTCACTGTCAGATAAGCCCTCAAAGCCGATATCAATCGAAATTGCCACATCTTGGCCCGCAGGCAAGTAGTACTCATCACTAGGCAATTCACCCATGTCAGTGGAAAACGTCACGCTTTTTATTTCCAAGTCGTTTTCTAAAGCCTTGGTTCCACCGGTTATGCTGCCCCAAGAATGAGTTGCAGGAATCGATACTACTCCATTACCAAGTACTAATCTTGTCGATGCGGTGAGATATTCTTCATCATCCCAACCTGGCTCTATTCGATATTGTACCGCCACACTGACATCATTACCATTCTGAGTGAAACTGAGCCAGTCTGTTGGGTGTAGTTCAACGAGCTCACTATCACCCTGACCTATTGGTGAGCCGCCACCAGTTGGTATTAGCCAAGTTGCATGATTGTTGTCCCCAACAACGTCCAATCTAACTAGTCCTGCTGTGGATGCGCTAACTTCGAAATCAGTGTGCATAGTATGCCATGTTTGACTGGTGGTTAGAACCTGAACAGGATTTTCCATGTATGTGGAGATTATTTCTACATCAGACGAAAAATTAACTCCATCAAGTGTGACTAACATTCCACCTGGTGAATCTGAAACAAATGGTATTGGAATAATGTGTTGCCCACCAACATCTGATAGAGTCGATCTCGCATCATTAATTCCTAACACCATTGGTGATTGCTGGTCTGAATCAAGATACATTGACACATCGTAAGGAATCGATAAGCCTGCCATTTTCATACCACCGGTTCCTGTGACTTCGAAATCCATCTGAACGAAATTAGCACCTAGGAAACCTACGCTAGAAGCAGTTGATGCTGCGTAACTTAGCGCATACAATTGTGATGAATTCAATGTGACATACGCACTCTTGACATTATCATAAGTCCAATTTGCAATTAATTGATTGCCAACTCTCAAGTATAGACCTGAGAGTACTCCGGTTTCGGCCATCACGCCTACTGAGAAGGAATGAATATTATCTCTAGGCAACCATGCCGAAACGCTATCGGTTCCTGAAATTCCTGGTGTGACTGAAATTATTGTTTCGCCGTTCTCAAATCGATCTTGCCAACCCCAAGAGCCTACTCTGCTATCACTGCCACCCCATTCAACAAAACCATCTTGATTGAAATCAATTGCAGGCTGTGCTGGATGCTTTCCACCATTCACAATCCATGAAAGTGATTTTGCTTGCCAAGTTGTAGAATTTGAACCATTGTGTACAAATCTAAGTTGGTACTGATAGATGGTTTCATCATTAACAGAAGTAAATGTTGGGGTTGTTAAGTTAGCCCAGTTGTCTGTATCTGAGAATCTTATTTGCAATACACTGTCCTTACTGTCAACCTGTCCAGAAATCACTTTAGCAGGATTTAATGTTTCAAACCAAGGCGACGAGAAACTGCAATCAGGTGTAGCAACAATTCCGTTTTGTGGAGTTACTCCCCCACCCTGGCTGCAGGCTACATCCCAATCTTCATTGAGTATGCCGCCATTGAAATTGGTTCTAATTTGTCCATCTCCGCCAATCGAATGCAATAGTGGTATTCCATTGCCTGCAGGAGATCCTCTGAATTCTAGCTTCAATCTAACAAGTGGATACATTTCGTGGTCAATCATGTTTAATGGAATCATTACGTCATTACTACCCGAAGCACCCATTATTTCAGCACCTGTATCATCAAGAATAGACCAATTTAAGAATGCGCCATCAGGGATTACCGCATCCAAATAAATTGGTGCATAAGTGCTACGAGATACCGGTTGTGTTGCACCTTGCCCCCAACCAATTGTTGGGCTAACCCAGTGAGATTCTGGCGGTGATGCAAGATGAACATCATCAACAAACCAGAAATCACAACATGTAGCACCTGAGCCACTACCACTGATTTGATTGATTCTAATTTGGGTATTAGCATGAAGTGCTGCCGGTGGCAGATTGGTTGAGTATTGTTGAACTGTGCCACCCGATGTAGCTCCAGACCAAGTGTTCAAAGTCACCCAAGTGCCACCCGCATCGATATATTGAATCTGAAGATCCTCACCGGAATCTGGTTCTTCACCACAACTGAATGAACCTTGTAAAACCCAAGCAGTCAGCGGCATACTTGGCGCTCCTGCAAGATTTATTGTTGGGGAGGTTGCATGATGTGGTGCATTGAAATTAGCCTGTGTTTTTATTGAACCTCCAGACGTTCCATTGACACCGCAGGCATTTGTCCAGTGACTTACGAATGTTGAGCTTGATACAGTCCAGCCCTGTAAGCCGTTATTGAAATCCCAAAGCGTTCCGGCAGTCGAACCTGTCAAAACGTTCCTCTCTACCACTGTTCCATTTTTAGTGGCATCTGGATTTGACCAAGCGGCGTCAGAATCCCAGACAAAGCCGTAGTGAGTTTGCATAACTGACGGCTCAATACTTAGTTGCATGTCTGTGATTGGTGAGGCACTAGGCACCTCAACAGTGAAATCGTTGTTCACAATACCATCTCCTTGAAGTTGAATAAATTCTTCAGCGCCCTGCATTGAGAAATTTACGATATTATGTTCTGCCAATTCACTAAATTCACTAGAATTTGCAGCAATATTACCAGACATTTGCAATGGTCCGATTATCGCCATTAAAATAGCCAAAAATAAGGCACTACGCCAAGATGTAGCGGCGGACATGGACAAGCGTAGTAATGTAAGGACTTCAAACATACCGTTACAATCCTGTGCGCGCTGGATTTGGAAGAATAAAACGACAAGAAAATAAAAAATTTACAATTTAGGGGTGAGATTCAAGACAAAAACCAATCTCGCAGGGTCATGGCTAAGCCAAAACCCGCCGGAGAATTAGACGCTGTTGCTCTTGAAACCGCGCTACTGAATACATGGAGTAAAGAAAATGCTTTCCAAAACTCCATTGAATCTCGAAGAGGCGGCGCACCGTTCATTTTCCTAGAAGGTCCACCAACTGCTAATGGTAAACCCGGAATACACCATGTTGTTGCTCGAGCATACAAGGATTTAGTGTGTCGATGGAAGACTATGGAGGGCTTCTTAGTCGAGCGAAAAGGTGGATGGGACACTCACGGATTACCAGTCGAGATTGAAGTCCAGAAGAGAATGGATTTAATGTCTAATGAAGCAATTGAAGAATACGGCATGGAGAACTTCAATCAAGCTTGCCGCGAATCAGTCTGGACTTACGAATCGGCATGGCGCGAAATGACTGAGCGAATGGCATATTGGGTCGATTTGGACAATCCATATGTTACTCTTCACAATGACTACGTTGAGTCATGTTGGTGGGCACTCAAGCAGATGTTCGACAAAGGACTACTTTACCGAGGTCACAAAGTTCTGCCATATTGCCCACAAACAGGAACATCATATTCCAGTCACGAAGTCGCCTTAGGGTACAAGGAAGTCGAGGAACCATCCGTTTATGTAAAATTCAAATTAACCGATGATGATTCCTCAATCCTCGCGTGGACAACAACGCCATGGACCTTACCAGGCAATGTTGGACTAGCAGTTGGCCCAGAGGTCACCTATGTCAAAGTCAAAGTTACTGAAGCAGCAGCAAACTGGAGTGGTGCTGGTGGTGCTGGTGTTGGCGAAACTATGATCCTAGCCAAAGACTTGATGAAAGAGGTACTACGACACAATGTCGAAATTGTCGAAGAATTCCCCGGTAGTGATTTAGTCGGGCGCTCTTATGAACCGCTATTCCCTGATGCAGTTCCACGTGGCGACTCTAAAACTGCATGGACTGTATTATCCGCAGACTGGGTAACCACAACTGACGGTACTGGTGTGGTACATACTGCTGTGATGTATGGTGAAGATGATTATAATTTAGGTATGGAAGTTGGATTACCTGCATTCCACACAGTTGGAATGGATGGAGCGTTTGTGGAAGGAATACACAAGGAATTAGACGGACGCTATGTCAAAGAATGTGACGAGACAATTATTGAATTGCTGTCTGCCCCAAATGGCAGTAATGGCAAGGGGCCAGAAAGTGGCCTATTGTACCGTGAAAAAGCCTACCTGCACGATTATCCTCATTGTTGGAGAACCGATCATCCTCTACTTTACTATGCCATGGATTCTTGGTTTGTTAGAATGACTGCCGTGAAGGAAAAGTTACTGGAATTCAATGACGGTGTTGAATGGGCACCCGATTGGGTTGGCGAGGGTCGATTTGGCGAGTGGCTAAGGAATGTCAAAGATTGGGCTATTTCTAGAGAGCGCTATTGGGGAACCCCACTACCTGTATGGCGTAGTGAAGATGGACAAATGAAATGTATTGGCTCAATTGAAGAATTACAAGCAGAGGTTGCGAGAGCAAACGCTGCTGGGTTTGATAACCCCGATTGTCCTGATGATGTTGACTTACACCGACCAATAGTGGATGGATTCACTTTACTTTCTGACGATGGTAAACCAATGAAAAGGGAACCATTTGTCATGGATTGTTGGTTTGATTCAGGTTGCGCCCCATTTGCTCAATGGCATCACCCGTTTGATGGTGGCGAAACTTTCGATTCATCTTTCCCAGTTGATTACATCTGTGAAGGAGTCGACCAAACAAGAGGTTGGTTTTACACTCTATTAGCAGTTTCAACCACTGTATTTGACTCGCCGGCTTACAAGCGGTGTTTATCGCTGGGATTAATCCTTGATGCTGAAGGCAAGAAAATGTCCAAATCAAGAGGCAACATTGTCGACCCTTGGGACCACTTTAACCGAGAAGGTGCTGATGCAACAAGATGGTACATGGTCACTGCTGGCGCTCCTTGGAGTCCATTGAAATTTGATCCAAATGGAGTAAGAGAAACCTATGCTAAGATGTTCCTTACCTTGTGGAATATTTACAAATTCCATGCCGATTATGCCGCACTGGATGGTTTTGATCCTGAGACAAATCACCTCGAGGTTAGCGAAAGAACCCCGCTTGACCGTTGGATATTATCTCGCTTAGCTACTGTTGCAACAAATTATCACGAAGGTTTCACTAACTGGGACTATCATAAAGCATGCCGAGAGTTAGAAGAATTTGTTGTCAATGATTTGTCCAATTGGTACGTAAGAAGAAGTCGCAGAAGATTATGGGATGAGGCTGAAAATACTGACAAGCTTGCCTGTCAAAACACCCTTCATGAAGTATTGACCACTGTTTGCCAACTAATCGCACCAGTTAGCCCATTCATGGTGGATGTCATTTACCGAAATCTAGCAGGCGAAAGTGTCCATCAAGCAAGTTGGCCGCTGGGAACACCGGGTAGCCTTGAGGGTGCAACCGCAGATTCATGGGACGAGGATGCTGCTAAGGCAACTGCAACTCTGCCTCCGCAAGATTTAGCGCTTGAAGAAAGTATGGCGTTGGTTAGGGAACTTGCTGAAACCGGTCGGCGTATACGTGTTGACGCATCACGCCGGCAGAGGTTACCGTGTGGCGATGGCTGGATTGTATCGGGCCCTGACTTGGCTGAATTCCATGGGATTTTAGCAGAGGAGTTGAATGTCGAGAATATTTCAATTGAAACTGATTTAGATCGATTCCAACAAATCGAGTTAGCCCCTAATTTCAGAGCATTAGCCCCTAGAGCAAGAGGCGATGTTAATTCCATTGCCGCTGAAATTCGTAATGCAGAAAACCCTGCTGCAATGCTTGAACAGATTAAATCCGGCAGCCTAGAAATCATGGGTATCAAGATTGAAGAAACAGACGTCGAAGTAAAGCGTGTTGAAAAATCAGGTTTCGCAGCGTCTACTATCCAAGTAGGCCAAGGTGACGATGCATATCACGTAAGTTTGGTTCTAGATATGAATGATACACCTGAACTTCTCTCGAAAGGATTGGCCCGTGACATTACAAGAAGAATTCAAGCCAAGCGAAAGGATTTGAATTTAGATATTGAAGCAACCATTGAACTTCAGGTTTGGATGGAAAATGCTCCGGAATTATTCCAAGCAGATCAAGATTGGATTATCTCAGAAACCCGAGCGAGTTCAGCAATATTCCATACTGGTGACAACTCAACGTCTGCAACAGCCGAGAGTTTCGAAGTGGACGGGACTAAGATTTACTTTATTGTTTCATAGAAAACCAAGAAACGACGCATTCAAACATGAGTAATACTTCGTCGATTCATGCGAAGAATGGCACTTGCTATATTGTTGGCTTTTTCAACAATGTTAGCAGGTTGTTTTGGCGAAGGAGAAACGTTCGTCGAAGAGGAAGTAATCGAGAACATATGGGCAGATTATATCCTGATTGATAATCAACCTCATGAATCACCTAGGCCGTTTACTACAGTTGACCTACGTACTAATCAATCAACAAATATGTCATGGGCTGTCTTTGATGCCTCAAAAGGTGGAAATTGCTGTGAACATTACCTTGCAACAACAATTGAAGGCCAAATTCTCAACATTGGCGGAGAATATCCGGTATGGAGTCTTGATCGAGGTCACGAATGGGACACATACATCCCAGAGGTATTACCTGCTGTCGGCCAATGTATCACATTTGTTCCAACCAATCCAGGACAGGAAGGCCTCGGAGAAGGTAGTATAGTACAGGCTACAAATGGTGACATAATTTCCATGTCATGGTTCCCATATCCTGGTGCTGACCTCAAACTAGACAAATTCTATGCTATACTGTATGATGCCTCTGAAGATGAATGGAAGTGGTGCTACAACAGAATCACTGAACCGTTCTACGACCGATCGTGGCAAGTAGAAGTCATCGGACCTATTGAATCTACAATGGGGAATGGAGAATGGGCAAGTATTGTTGTGTCAAACTTTTGGCATCAATCATTGAATGCTGGTGGACAGATAAGTGTTGATGGATTGAACTATTACCCGTTCCAATTCCCTGACCGCAGCGGTGGTGACCCAGAAGTCGAGTTAGACCTCGACTTCACAGAGGCAAATTTACCGGCATACTATGATGTCAATAAACCACACAAAGAAATGCGTGCCTTCCCTATGCCTAGTGGAGGACTAGTGTTTCCTTCATATTATGACAATGGAAATGCCGCCTTCATGGACACATCACTGTCATGGAATGAATTGTTTGTTCAGTTCCCAAGCGAATACTGTCAAATTGATTCTTCTGGAATTATTCACTGTGTCGCTAATTCGGGAACTTCCTTCACACACTACATGTCTGATGACGGTGCAATCACTTGGCAAAATTACACCTACGAATTGAGCGAACAAGCAACTCAAATTGAAGAATGGGAATTCCAAGCCAATGGTGAATTAGACCTATTTGTCCTGAACGTCAGGTATCAAAGTTCGGCTGGACCAGATGTCGATACGGTTTACCATGTACGAGGTTATTCCGAAGACATGTCACCTGACACTTTGACTTACATTGGTCAAGGCGATTTAGATTCAACCTCTGGAGCTGGCAATGATATTAGATTCGATTTTGCTTCATTAGCGATTCTAAACGATGGTGGCGTAGTCGTAGCCTATCATGACTCGACAGACCCAGACCCATTATTTGCTGTTGAGCAAATACTACCATCATATTAGAACATCTTTAGGATGTCACCAAACAATGCTTTAGCGTGACCATTACTTCGTTCAACTAGTCGCTTAACGATTAATTCAGGAGTAGATCTAGCAAGATGATTTCGAATTGGAGTTCTATCAACAATCAATTCTAACTCTGCATCCAATCCCCTTGCTTCAATACCGTCTACCCTGAAATCATCAACATCTGACGCTTCGATGATAGCAGGTGCTAAGTGAGTTACCAACATCATTGTTGTATCCTTTTGTGCCCTCGCAGCAAGTAGCATTCCTGCAATTATTCTAGCCCCTGCACCAGGTTCTGTAATCGCTTCTAACTCATCGGCTAGGATAAGTTTTGGAGTTGGATCACTAACAACGGTTGCAAGGTCAACCAATGTCTGTTCTAACGCTCCAGCACTTTGTGTACCGCCGGCTTTTGCCAAGATGTGAAGAGCGTCTACCTTCCCAACACACGCCTGCTTTGCAGGTACCGGCAATCCCATGTGGGCAAGTATGCAGGTGTGAGCAAGAAGCTCAAGGAGGGTTGTTTTTCCACCTGAGTTTGCCCCTGTCAACAATGCTAATTGTTGCTGATCGTCTTTTGGTGCTGCCTTACCTAGGCCATAAGTTACAGGATCAGCCTCGATACCTAGTAAAATATGTCGTCCCTGGTCAATCCAAATTCCGTGTGATACCATCTTTGGCATGACGCATGAGTAATGATTTGACCATCTGGCGATAGTTAGCCACTGGTCGACAATTACTAGTGAGCGAATTGCGGATTCACATTTTACCTTTAGCGGCCCTAGTTTCTTCGCCATCGAATAAATGTGATTTGATTTCTGGGCACTGATACGCTTCTCCAAACTCTCATCGATTTTTTCTATTACTTGTCTGTCAAGTTTGGCTGGCCAATCGGTGGTGAATATTATTGGAGGACTTCTTACACCACTACCTTCCATAAACTGAGACAATCTGTTTACTGCTTGTTGCATAGCATTTTCGATAACGTAACCAGTAGCCTCCTTCAATCTCCTTTGAAAGCCGCTACCATCAGCTAATGCTTCTAGAAGTTCAGCCCCTGAAAGTGCTAACTTAGCATCATTCATTGCTTTCTCAACCTCTAGATTGACATCGTTTTCTAATTCTTTACAGTATGACCATAATTCATCTTTTACTTGTTCAGCACGTTCAGTATCGCCATCTTCAAAGAGAGTAAATAACAACTCTGGCAATTCCTCTAAGCCGAGTAATCCTGATTCTATGTCACCGATGAATTGTGATGTAGAAACGGTGTCTGAGAGAGTAGTGATTATTTCTGACAGAGCAGTCAAGGTTTTACGATTCTTCTTGAACCAATCCAAGGTCATCTCTGGTAGAATCAGTTCTTGTTCGGGATTGCTTCCCAAGACAATCCATCCGTCTGGGATATCATTTGGCGCCCCACTTCCTACCCAAGTTACCTTGTTAAACACGGTATAGTCTTTCCATGTTTCACTCTCTGCTGGAATTATTACTCGGCAATATTTCTTCAATTCATCCATTGGTTTTTTGCTTACAACAACTCTATCATAGCGCTCAGCATTCGACTTTGGAGCAATTATGTGTTTGAGTGAATCTGCAAGCAGTGTCGCGATTTCTTGTTCGTTTGTGAGAAACTCCATTGCGGCTTGTATCAGCTCTCGACGTTGAGATGAATCATCGAGCGGAGTAAGTAATTGTAATCGTGATTTGGTTGCAGGAGAGGCAGTGAAATTGGCTATTTGGTCGATTAATTGCTGATGGAGTTTAATCGCTTCCTTAGTAGCAAGAAATTGGCCATTATCTCCAGCAATGCTACGGGCAAGTGCTAAAGCACGCTTTGGAGAAACTCCATCAATTTCGGCAATTTGTCCGATATCACCAGATTTTAGTGATGATAAAGCCGCTTCTTCCGAGCCGAAATGATCGGTCATTTTCTTGGCTAACCTTTCTCCTACGCCAGGTAATGCGCTTAGAACCATGGTTGTGGATTGTTTGTCATCGGCTTAAGAGAATAGCGCTTGATTAGACGCTGATTCAGCATTCTCTAATGCCATCATCGCCGGTTCCGTATGTTTGCATTGGTGCTTGAAATAAATCATCACAAGTTCGCTTGACGATTGGCAGAGTCAGTGTTGAGGCGCTCCAATCAACAGAATACCCACCTACAGCCGATGATGATGGAACATAATCTTCCCCTGTTTGAGTCAACGTGATGAATATAGTTTCACCGGCACTTATGAAAACGTCCATTGGCATGAATTCCATCAGTCCCATTACCTCGACATATGGGATGAGAGATAGTTGACCGTCACGTCCTCCAGCGTGGAATCTAAAGTCCATTACTGCGTGACCAAGATGCATGCCATTTTCATCGGTCATTTCTAGGAAACCGTGAGCGCCATTTAGCGTACTTGGAGTCACTGGAATATGGAATGTCGGCATTCCGGCGATGTAAACATCTTCCTCAAATGGTCCATAACTCATTGTTATCGATGATGCTGCCGACATGGATGTACCATCTGGCCCCATATCGGCACCATTAATTGCCAAATATTCGGTATCTGGTGCCGGATAAGTCGTCTCAAATCGCCACCCACCACGATTATCCTGCATCTCTACTCCAAGGGTTGGGGCTCTGCCTTCGCCTTTCAGATACCAGTCAAACCAATACAACATCTCATCAGCCCAATCCCATCTCAAAGTGTAAGGATAGGCCTCAGCACCGCGTCCAGAGCCTTGCGAACTGTGACCTTCAATACGGTCAGGATAATCGTGAGCCCATTGACCTGCAAGAGTTTTGATTTCAATTCCGGCTTCTTCTACTTGCTGATGAATTGGAAAAGCCATGTGAGGATCTACATTCCAATCCTGCATTCCTTGGATGATGTATATCGAGCCTTGGTAATTTTCTAGAACTCTCGATAAGAACGATCTCTCAGTCCAATAGGTGTTACCTGCATAGGCAACCATGCCGCCAGTTTGGTAAGCAGCAGGGCCATTGACATAGCCTTCAATGTAGCCTTCACAGAGGTTTTCAGCATCGCCACCATCACCATCGATACCAAAGGAGCCGTACACTCCATTGTGCATGATTGGACCTCTAGCTTCCATACTTCCGTTACGCCACATCAATTCATGAACACCAATCAATCCTGACATTGGAACGATTGTTGCGAGATATGGGTTGCCAAAAGTAGCCGCTTGCCATGGAGTAGAGCCATCATATGATTTGCCGATTAGACCAACCTTGCCATTAGACCATGCTGCTTCTCCAAGATAAGATACTGCTGCGTCAATCCCACGTTGTTCATCTGTCCCCATCAAATCCATACAATGATTGGAATTACCAGTGCCAAAGACAGAAACCTGAGCAACTGCATAGCCGTGTGGGACGTAATTTTCAATTAGAAATCTACCTAATCGGTCAGCAGGTGTTGTAGCTGAAACATCCCCGTCATCATAGTAAGGGCCAACATCAGCAAGCACTGGTACTTTGCATTCCTCGCTGATATTTCCGGCAGTGAAATCACAGCCATCTATTTCTGGCAACCACAGACCAAGGTGTACTTCGGCACCACCAGTGATTCCTGCTCCGCCATCAGCAGCGGTTATTGTTGGAACCGGCACAAAGATTGATTGAGGAGCAGAGGTATTGTAGGTGCCGTTAATCGTCACACGGCTAAATACATCTGAATTGTCATAAATTAGATTCGCTCTATCCCATGGCTCAGGATATGAAATATAGCTGCCGGAACCATTCTCGTCACCTGAATCATCGCTAAGACAACCAGATAGAGTTGCACTCATCATCACCAAGATAATGAGCCAAGGTTTCCAATGCATGGGTTGCGCTAAACCTCAACCTATTGAAATCATCGCATGATATGTCTTACTCTGTTTCATCGGCTTTGATGGATTCCATCTCTTGTCTAACTTCGTCCATGTCTAAGTCTTTGAGCATGACTACCAAATCACGCAGAGCATCCTCAGGCAGCGCCCCCGGTTGCATAAAGACGCCAATTTGCTCTTTGAAAGCAATCGTCGTCGGAATTGACCTTATGTTGAACATGCGACCAAGTTGTGGTTCTTCCTCAGTATTGATTTTTGCAAAAATCACATCTTCAAATTCGTTTGAAACTCGCTCATAAACCGGACCGTAAGCCTTGCACGGACCACACCACTCAGCCCAAAAATCTAGAATGACAATGTCGTTGTTCTCAATCACTTCAGCAAACTCTGGTTCTGTGAGGTCTAATGTAGCCATAATCTAACCAATTTGACTTAGTCTATCATCTAATCGTACCTAGATTGATACCGGTTGGTTAATGTCCTTGATGGTAAAGGTTGGTACATGCGAAGGGTTCTGATTGCCACAACCGTGTTGCTGCTGCTAGTTTTATCCTCATGGTCTGCGACTGTAGATAGCCTAGAATTAAATGATTCAAAAGAGGCAAATGGTCGTGCAGCAAATGTGGTAATTTCGGAGCTGTTTATCAGCCCTAACAATCTTGTTGCTAATGAAACTAATTCTAACCTATATGGCGCAGTTGACTGGAATGGCGACGGTGATTATGGTAAATTTAGTGACCAATTTATTGAAGTATGGAATTCCGGAGATGCGCCACAAAATGTCTCAAGTTGGCTTCTTTCAACAACTAGTGGTAGCCCTCCATGCCAACTACCATACAATACAGTATTAGAAGCAGATGAACGTTTAGTGGTATTTCGTGCCGATTCAGACCTTGACTTGAGTTATTTTGATGGCGAGACTGTCAGCCTGTCAGATACTAGTTACAACGTGATTGATTCCATGTCATTCCCAGCGACTGACTCTAGTTACGGACTATCTTACATTTCAGATGATGGAACTCTAACCAAAGACGACCCTACTCCCGGAAGGGCGGCGGATTATTCTGAACCATACACCGTGCCAGATAACATCGTAAATTGTTACAAATTAACCAATACAGATTCTTCACGAGCATTCCTGCTCAAAGGAAGAGTTGTTACAATGGATGGTGAAAATAACGTAATTAACGACGGAAATGTCATGGTTCGTGACGGCAAGATTACCGGTGTTTGGGCGTCAAACACCAATCCGCCTGCCGGTGTTGACTTTACCGATGTGCCCATTGTCGAGACTGAAGGAACAATCTATCCTGGCCTAATTGATCTGCACAACCACGTCCACTACAACCACATACCACTATGGGATTTTGAAGTCCACCTTAGTGATTCCCAAAAGTCAGAGGAAGGTGGCTACACCAACAGATACCAATGGGGTAACAACTGGGATTACGGCCCGAGTATCACTTGGATGAAGACCAACATTCAGTCTACCTATCGATGGGACATGGCTAGTGAGCAGATGAAGTACGCTGAAGTCCAAGCTGTATCTGGTGGTGTTACTGCTATGCAAGGATCGCCAAGTTCAGGCACCCAAGCGTGGGATAGCATTCTTTCGAGAAATGTTGAGTTATACAACTTTGGACAAGACGGTATTTCGACATGTGCTGTATGCGGTGCTGCAGACGATGATTATACTGGCAGCCATTTGATTAGTCAAAGTGAAGCCGGAACGCTGAACGCTTGGTTCGTCCATCTTTCAGAAGGCGTCGATCAATCAAGTAAAGCGGAGTTTGATGCGCTATGGGACAAAGGACTAATTCTTGATGAAACTATTGTAATTCATGGTACAGCGCTAGACTCTTCCCAATTTAGTAAAATGGCTAGTGTGAACTCAGAACTTGTTTGGTCACCGCTCTCAAACCTACTGCTATACGGCGATACTACAGATGTGGTTGCAGCTGACCAAGCAGGAGTTAGTATCTCAATATCACCTGATTGGGGCCCAAGCGGCTCGAAGAACAACCTCCACGAATTGAAGGTCGCAGATATGTGGAATACCAATAATCTGGGCGGACATTTCAGCAACTACGAATTAGTCGAGATGGTTACATCAAACCCGGCTGATGCGACCGGATGGACACCATTTGTTGGTCGTGTTAAGGCGGATTTGTATGCCGACTTAGTAGTCATCGATACCTTCCATGAAGACCCTTACCGCAATCTAATCGAAGCGATTGATGCCGATGTAGCACTAACTGTAGTCCAAGGAAAGGCGGTGTTTGGCGATGTTGACATTATGCAGCAATTACAAGGTGATGATTGGGAATATGTCAACGGGTCTGATTTCCAAAAAGCGGTTGACATAACGTCACTTACTGAGGTTGATGGTAGTCAAACCTTCGCTGAAATAGAAGCCGGTCTTGCCATGGCAATGCGCCATGAATATGAAGATATGAAGGCA
>CALDPP010000007.1 GCA_937911345.1 uncultured euryarchaeote
TTGACAATTGTTTGGCCGCAGAGATCAATTCCTCAACAACTGCCATGATTATTCTCTCATGAAGTGAATAAATGATACTTCCGCGTCGAATTAATCATTGAAGAAGGGTGCAAAATCTTCTTGCCATGATAACCCTGCACTACCGAACCATGATTGAACATCAGGGAATGATTTTGCTGAATCTTTGCGTTTTAGTTTGACCCGTTCGCCAATTAATTTCCAAGCTGATTTAGCTCCGATACCCGGTATTGCTGATAGTTGCTTTTCAGTGATTGTGTCATAGTCCATTGAGCATTCCACCCCAGTAATCGATCTTGCACCGTGGCCGGTCACCACAATATCTGATGTAGTCTCAAGAGGAATTAGATATTCAGCACCAATCAAGATTGGATAAGCACCTATTTGACGACCAAAGGTTATGCCTGCTTTACCTCGAATCTCCGAATCAGTATGTGGCGGATTGAGGTGAGCCGGCAACCTAGTTCTGCCATTATGTGATTCCCAACGAACTTGTCGCAAAATCTCACCCTTTGGGAATAACTCTTCGAGTAATGGAGCATCAATTTCATCTCGTACCGATTGTTTGAAATTAGTAAATTCCTGTTCAGGAATTTCCTGGAAACCTTCACCTTCAACCTGCCTAATGTTGATTCTTCTAAGTAGGAGATTCTCATTTCGAATCTCCTTTAGTAATTCGAAGTTTTGCTGATATGTAGCGGCGGTTTCACCATTCAGTCCGGCAATAAAGTTCAGTCCCGGAAGTAATTTAGGAAGTCCTCTATCGCCCCTTTCAGCACCATACTTGTTGATTAATCGAATCGCCGATTTTAGTTGTATAGGATCACAATTTAGCCAATTTGCTTCGTGTACTGCACTATCTGCAGACTCCAAGCCAAACGATAATACAGCACCATCCGATAATGTGTTCACAAGTGTCTTGGTAATCTCTTCAGATGGTTCAAGATTTTCAGCAATTATCGACGGATTACCATTATCCGTATGTAGAATGTCTAGTCTTTCATCTTCTCTTAAACCGTGCAATAATTTGGCAATAGGTTCCGGATTTGGTATTGGATATTCTAACTCTTTTACGCCATCAGCCATGTAAGTATATGTGTCAGTCATGCCCCCAAGTCTAACGTGTTTTACCCCTAATTCATGAGCGATTCTAACT
>CALDPP010000008.1 GCA_937911345.1 uncultured euryarchaeote
CGCACCAATCAATGCCGATGAAGGGACTAATTTCCTGTAATCATTACCAATGATCAATCTTGCAATGTGTGGCGCTGCAAGACCAACAAAACCAATTAATCCAGTGAATGCAATAATTATCGAGGTTGCGAAAGCAGAGATAACTAGGATTTTCTTACGTAATTTAGACGGATCTACTCCAGTAGATATAGCAAAGTCATCCCCGCCTATCGCCAAAGTGTTAAGGTCCCAAGAATACTTGATTAGCCTAGGATAAATCAGCGTCAAAATAACTCCGACAAATAGCACCGTTTCTAGAGCGGGCCTTCTGACACTACCAAATGACCAATGGGTAAGTTGTGCTAACTGCTGAGGAGTAGCAAAGTAAACGAGTGATTCAACTATAGCTCCATTAATGAAAGTTATCGCAATTCCCACTAAAATATACGACTCAGCTGATACACCTCTGAGTTCACCTAACTTAATGACTATAAATACCACAATTAGCGAGAAAATGAAGGTATTGAGAACAAGTATTGTGTTTGGAAACCAGTCACTTAACCAATAATTTTCAGCAAAACCGATGTCGATGACTGAAAATCCAAGAATAATCGCTAGTGCTGCACCTAGAGATGCTCCTGATGCAACTCCTAAAGTTAATGGAGATACTAACGGATTTCCCAAACAGCCCTGCATCAAGGTCCCGGCTGTTGCAAGCGCTGCTCCCGCAAAAATTGCCATCAAAACCCTTGGCAAACGAATGTTTAACAGAATACTACGCTGGATATCTGTTGGCTCATCTAAACCAAGAACAATCCTGATTATTTTCCAAAAATTGAGTGATTTGGATGAACCGAAACCCATCGAAAACAATGCAAATATAATTGTCAATAAAACTAACAAAGTCATGTATTGTCCTTGCCGTTTGGACCTATTTTCAATTTGAATATCTAAATCTTGAGTTTCATGGGTTGTAGAATTGAATACTTCGTCTATTCTCCACAAAAATCTCACCTAGGATACACATACAAATTTACCAATTCTGCTAATGTCATGATATTTGGTAAAATAATCATCAAGTATTTTCTCCGTATCTACATCAGAAAATAACTCTGGATGGAATATTTTTGCTAATGTTGGTAAACCATGTATCATCATGGGACCAGCAAATTCTCCAGCCATGACCGCCATGCTCTCTTGTTTTACAGCATTGACTTCATCGAAACCTGGACGATCTTTTATGAAACCAAAATGTGAGTCACATTGATCATTAGGGTCATAGTTATCAAAACCAATTTCAAAAGTTATTCCATCGAACATCAAAACATCTGGATTACTATCAATTATTGCTTCAATATCCACATGAGTGGTGTGGCCTATTAGTTCTTCAAACACATTCACACCTCCAGCCATCGTAATCAAATCATTCCACTGAGAATTAGCTGTAAGCACCACAGGATCTCTTGTCAAAGATGCATGATGTTCCATGACTACATTTGGTCTGTCATTATCCCCAAGATTACCGATACGTGATTCAACCAAGGTCTCTAATTGATTGAATTCTTCAAATATCTCAGATAATTTACTTTCCTTTTCGAATAGTGTCGCCAATACTGACATTTCATCACGCAGTGTATCGTATTTGTAAAAATCAAGCGCAATCACATTAATCCCTACTGGTTGTAATTTATCTCTTATCATCGCAGTATCAACCATGCCATTTGTAGCGAATACAATGTAAACTTCTGGTTGAACATCAAACAGTGCCTCAAAATCAATTTCAGAGTGGGCTGATTGTTGAATTACATCAGTGTCCTGTAATTCTGGCCATAGTTCTGAGTCTGTGAAATCACCAGAAACACCACTAATTACCGAGAAGTCAATCTCGAGCATCCTCATAACAGTTGCAGCATAAGTGTTAGCAATAACTACACTACTGGGCGGTTCATCAAAAAAATGAGTC
>CALDPP010000009.1 GCA_937911345.1 uncultured euryarchaeote
GTAACCATCGCCATACCAAGAAATCCCACACCCATCACAAATAGTCCTCCAACTAATTCTTCGTTTGAAGTACCTAAGCTTCCAAAAGTCATCAATGAACCAAAAATTGCGATAAGGCCGAATATAACATATCCCAACCATTCTTGCCATCGATAAGGCAAAACTATCTTGAATGAACCTGACTGAAGGTTGAGAGTCTCTATCATTGAAACTCCCTAGGTGGAGCAAGTGATTAATGTTGTTAATCAACCAAACAACTTCGAATCATCTAATCCGTTATTTGATACCATCAAAGGAATCGCCACAATTAGTGCACATACTGCATTGCATACTGCGCTTATCCCCACTACTAACGCCGAAACAGCATTTTCATTCAAATCAAGATCTTGAGCAGCTACATCTGTGGACCCTGTTAGACTTAGGGCAATGGAAAGTAAAAATCCGATAAATATACCCAGTAAGACTAGATGAACACCTTTGCGCTTGTAATTCATCATCCAGATACCTCCTAATATGGCAGTCCCAATAGCGACGAAACCTGAAACTAAATTCAGTATAATATCCAGAGCACTAAGTCCTTGCTCGGCTCTAATTTCTTCATTAGTAAAACCGACTATCGAAAGCAAGAGCGCAACTGCGTTGAATGCACCGTAAATGATTAACAGAATTCCGATTATTTTTGCTGCGGATGATGGTGGTTGCAGCATTATGATTTGATTACCAAAACCGGTAGATATCTGGGCAGGTTGCCCATCAATCAAAATCTGTTGTTCACCAGTTTCTGCTGTCAAATCATCCCATGGGTTTGGTTGCATATATCGTGCTGGAAGACCAACCTCTTCAAGTCTCGTATCTGCAATAGCGTTGATAGTGGTCTTGAAGAAGGAAGAAGTGTTGCGATATATGAGGCGGCCCTGTTGACCAATGTACTCGTAGTTTTCAAAAAAAACTTTGAGCAAGTACATGATGATAGCCTCCGCAAAATCACAGAAATTCTACATGACGTAAACGAGCGATTCGATGTTAAATTTGATCTAACAGCCCGTGAAAAGGTCAGGCGTGCTGATTTCATTGGCCGAGACTTAGTTGTCGTGCTTGGAGGAGATGGAACACTAACTAGTATTTCACACAATATTGATGCTGATACTCCAGTGATTGGAGTAAATTCCCATCCAATAGATGATGATCCATCAGGAAGTTTTGGATTCTATATGGATTCAAATGTTCAAACTTTTGCAGAGGACATTGTAACCGCATTGAAAGGTGAAGCGATAATAAACGAAGTGCCAAGATTACAGGCCATAATTGATACAACCTCTGGAAATAGATTTACCACAGATCCAGCAATGAATGATTTGTTAATTGCCAATACTCATCAGTATGCACCGAGTAAATATCACCTAAGAAGAGGTGGGAAAAAATGCCGGCAGCAAAGTAGTGGCATCGTTTTCTCAACTTGGCTTGGCCAAGGTGCATGGCTCAATCACATTTTAGAAAAAGGTACCATGAATGAAATAAGGAAGCGAGTAAAAAAATCTGAGACTTCCAATCACTACTTCGTTGTTGCCAGAGAAATTCCACATCAACAAAGACTAGACGACGAATGGTC
>CALDPP010000010.1 GCA_937911345.1 uncultured euryarchaeote
TTGATAGCGGTTAGAATCTCACCAATTATTGAAAAGGCTGGTATTTACCTAGATGAGAGCCTTTTGCTTGCCACAGAATTGTGTAAATTGGAAATTGATATGCTGCATATTTCTTGTTGGGATGTCTTTGAAGAAGTTGGCGACGGCAACAGTCAGAGTCTTACCAAGCGATTTAGATCGGTAATTCCAGATGATTTTCCATTAATCTCAACTGGAGCAGTTTGGGATACTGAGGATGCTATTTGGTTGATGAATGAAGGTGCAGACATTGTTGGTGTAGCAAGAGTTGGGATTGCCCATCCGGATTGGCCACAGAACCTAAGTGACAAAAATTACCAACCACAAAGACCACCATTTAGTGTAGAGCACCTTGAAAATGTTGATTTGAGCCCCGTGTTCATCGAATACATGAAGCGATGGAAAAACTTCGTTATTAAGTAGGTACTTTTGAATTAAAGTTCTGTAACTGCTTTATTGAAACCGCTCACCACGCAAATAGTAATGTATTGGTTTTCCTTGTGTGATTTGATAGCATTCAAATGGATATATTGCAAGGAACGTATCAGCCATGGACTTGTCTAGGAATAACAAAATAATAATTATTTTAACTATCTCGGTAATGATACTTTTTCCTTTATTATTCGTGGCTCCTGAAGTATATTCAACAACAAATCATCCGGAAGGAGTTGTTGAGCAACCTTCCTTTTTGACAGACAAATCACCTAATTTCATTCTAATCATTCTTGATGGTGTTGGTACAGATGTGATGTTAGATGAGGAGATGATGCCGCTGCTTAATGAACAGCGAGAAAACTATGCTGAATTAAGTGTAACAACAGGACCATTGACACTCTCTGCAACTTGTGTAAAAGAAATGATGACTGGAGTCCCCAATGATCCTGTTGATGGGTTAAATAATTTTGATCTAAAGCATCCCGGTGGTTTAGATCCTTGGATTTTAGCGGCAAATGACCCAGACAGGGATGTTGTTATGATTGGTAGTTATGTGATGGGGAATATGTATGATTCAACTGAAGGGATTGAATTTATTTATACCTTCAAAGGTCATTCTGACTACTATGAGGGCGATGATGAGACATATGATTTAGTCATGTCAATTAATGAGAATGCGACTTATGATACAATCGCTGCTCACTTTTCTGGGCCTGACAAAGTTGGCCACACATGGGGAATCGATTCAAACGAGTACTTTGAAAAAATGTTGGATATAGACCAACAAGTTCACGAAATAGTAGAAGCCCTGGGTAATGATTGGAATATAATCATCACAGCAGACCATGGAATGACTGATTCAGGAACTCATGGTTCAGCAGAACTAGTTACAAGAGATGTAACAGCACTGGTAAAAGGCCCTAGTATTGAAAACAGAGCAGAAGGGGTTTCAAAGCAAAGAGACTTATCAGCTCTGACAACCGTCTTACTAAATCAACCGCTGCCGATCCAGCTAAATGGCAGGATTCCTGTAGAGATTCTAGCCAACAGTGACGCAGAAAAATTTGCAATCGAACAATGGAATTGGGAGGCAGCATCACAAAGATACAGTTTCTTTAACGGGAATAGCGATCAGTTAAGTGAATCAATAAATTGGGAATTGGTCGAACAGGAAACTAAGTTTGACAAAACACCAAACAAGGCTGTTACTTATTTTATGTGGGCTTTGGCAATTCTTTGTTGCATATACATTTTCAAACCTCAAATGTCTATTGGAAGAATATTCGCCCTCGAATGCATAACTTTTGCTAGTTTTGTAAGCCTACTAGTTTACAGTCAGGATAGATTAGACTTCTCAGCTATGATACCAAGGGGCATAGGTGCAGCTTGTGCAGTTTATGTATCATCAATAGCCCTATCAGAATTTATACCCAAAGAAAAGAAATCTCAAGAGTCTAGACAAATATTCTCCTTTTTGATTAGTCCAATCATCATCCCGTATATTATTGCTGGAATATATCTTTTTACTCTTGATATAAGTAAGTCTATATTACTCGGGACAATGTTATGGTGCATCACTTATCCATTGTATAACTTTCAATTCAACCAAAGGGAAGTCTCAGATTATCGTTTTTCAAATGGATTTTATTGGATGATGGCTCTAGCCTGTCTAAGTTTCTCGGGCCTTAGATTGTGGTTTACATTAGTCCCAATGCTATTCTTTGCGGTCAAATCAGTCGTGGATTATGTGCGTGGCAGAAGTGAGTTGGTTGATAATATGCAAACGATGATTCTTTCAGTTTTACTACTAATCTCAATTCTTTTTGTCAATAATCGGATCACTGGATATCATGTGATGAACAAGATGTTAAGATTGGGGTGGCCAGAGGGTATGCTATCAATTTCTGTCCATGTATTGGTTCTTTTCATTGCAGTGAATGTAAGCAATTACATCGCTAAATCAAAATTAAACATTAGAACATCTTCTACCCACATTGCTTTATCTACTGCAGCTTATCTGTCACTGGTCTTTGAATCTACAAACTTTGATAGAATAATTTTAGTGATTCTGTTAGCAGGTTATGGTGTAGCAATAAAAGGTTCTTTGAACAAAAATACTTCGGTAATTGGTAATGATTTACTGAAAATAATAATCGCTTGTCACACACTGGTGATATGGGGTGTTTGGGGAGCCGTCATCGTACTGCTTTTACTTCCGTGCATCGCCATTTTGTTGAATAGATTTAGTTTCATGTTTCCCAAAGAAACATCGACAATGACTCCAAATTGGTTCCTAGCTCAAGCACTAACACCATGGATGATTTGGATATTATGGTGGACTCTTCTAGGTCAAGTTAATGGAATTCAAACCTGTGCGGAGGGTATATGTCCTCATCCTAGGGAGTTAGATTTGGGCCGTGTTCAAGTACGTGGAGGATATTTTGGAGACCGAATTAACCCGGATTTAACTTGGATGATAATGATGATATCATCTCCGATTATAATTGTCTCATGCTGGTTAATTTACCTAGTTAAAAATTCAGGAATGAGTCTGAAACCATACATATACTGTCAATTATTACTGGTTGTAGGGTCGTTAAACATACTGGCATTTAGTGCAGATTCACCGAGGTTACTGTTTTCAGTTACCTGGAATTTAGTATTTGCAATCTTGCAGATTATGTTCGCCATAGTTGCCGTGTTTATATGGAAATTGACATCAAGTGTTTCGCCGACATTAGTCGAAAACAACCAGCATAGATATGGTGGACGTGCCGAGATTTGAACTCGGGGCCTCTACCATGCCAAGGTAGCGATCTTCCAACTGATCTACACGCCCATTGTGTATACAAGTCCCGCCAAATGCACTCCCATGATAAGCATTTTCAATCATCATACAGTTGATGAACAACCAATCATCCCCAATACCATGGGCGACTCAGGCATGCTTGGCGATACTCCAATGCCTGAACATGAACCACATGTCCCAGATGGAGTCATAGAAGAGTCGCTTGCTGTATTATCTGGCGTTACTGATGCAGTGTTTATGCCGTGGATTGAAGATAGAATCAATGTTATTTGGCTTGAGCCAAATGATGACAGATTGGGTATGACAAGATTTGAGGAAGGTTCTGCGGAGCTAAACCGAAGACGCCGATTAAGACTTGATCCGGGAAAAGTAACTATTGGCTTACATCCGGCACTGCTTGAAGATGAGAACCTATACCGGCATACTTTTGTTCATGAATTTCTGCATGCTGCTGGCCTTACTCTTCACACTCCTTTGCACGATGAGTTAACCAATAAAGTCGCACCAACGCCAAAGATGTCTGAATCACCTTTGCTTCAAAGGCTGAGAGATTCAGTATTAGGGGACCTCAAAGTAAAATCATGGTCCTGCAAACACTGCGGCTATACCTGGGATAGGAAGACAGTTAGGAAACCATCTCGTTGTCACAAATGTGCTCGTCCACTTTGATGTCTCATACTCAAAGTTCATGAAAGAGATACTTTTCGGCTGGGTTGGACGTATAGTGTAGTTGGATATCACTCTGGCCTTCTAAGCCGGCGACCCGGGTTCGAATCCTGGTACGTCCGCCATCAATCCAGTCACACTTTCAGTGGATGGACTATTGATTGTAAATGAGTATCATTTGGTAATTTTTCTACCAATAAAGAACCCCAAAGCGAGAGCACCGCCAAAAATCCCCATTTCTATCAAGGAATCAAGCATCGTTTGGGCTTCTTGTAACACGAAATCTTCTTTTCCCAATAATCCAGCAGTCAAACGGTGATAGTCAATAACTATGATATTGCGTGCTTCAAGCCATTTTATGGTAATAAACTGAATAATTAGAATTAGTCTAATTGTCTTAGTAGCAAGTTGGAATACAGCACCAATAATAAGGCCAATAATCAATCCTTGAGTAACGTTTTCACCTAGTAGAGGGATTATGTCCATGAATCACGGTATGAGAATTGGTGTATAACATTCTTGTATGTCTGACTGATATTGTTGCATAATTTATTTGATTGGGGCTAAAATAACCGTTTCTAACTCCCGATGCTCTCATATATGGAATGTTGGTGGGTGGGTTGTTCACCATGAAGAGAGGCTCACGTGCTTGGAAGAAAACTGGTAATCAACGTTGGAAGTGGCGCAAGAAGAAACTGCGACGCCGAAAGCGTGCTCGCCGACAGGCAAAGAACTGATCTTATGGATGAAATACGGGAGTATAGTATAGCTTGGTAGTATCGCGGGCTCCAGTTGCACAGGAATGAAGACGAGTGGGTTTGCTGAAGTTGATGACCAACTGGAGCGCCGACCTGTTGCATCC
>CALDPP010000011.1 GCA_937911345.1 uncultured euryarchaeote
GTCCAGCGAGTTCTCTGGTAGGAGCAATAATCAGCGCTTGCAAGTCACCTGTCGGCTTGCAATCATTCAGGATTGGTATACCGAATGAGGCGGTTTTTCCAGAACCTGTTCGGGCTTGTCCAATCACGTCTCGGCCTGCAAGTGCTAATGGAATAGTTTCTTTTTGAACTTGGGTGACATATTCCCACCCTAAATTATCAATTCCTTTTTGCAAATCATCGATTAAGTCAAAAGAAGCAAATTTCGTTTTTGTGAACATTTTCTCACCTGTTCCGTTCCTGGGGAATATTGGGTCACCGGAACGGTGGTGACCCCCACATCACGATTAGAAGTTTTCAGCGTCGTTTGAATCAGCTTTTAGTTCGCCCATCCAATATTTGAACGCATTTTCCCTGTTCAGAGGGCGTCTCATCTGACGAACATGCTCTAAAATGTACTGTCTGAACTTCAGAGCCTTGACACGATTTACACCCTTTGGTGTAAGTCCATCCCATAGGTCATTGAATTGTTTTTCTTTGTCATTGAATGGTTCTTCTGACACATTAGTCACTCCTTGAGCGTTTTCCCGACCTACGCACCCTTCTTAACCGTGTCGAGGGTTATCGGTTTTCTTGTCAGGCTCAGGCAAGTCTTCTAAACCGACGGTTTTTCCTTGACTTTCTGCGATTTCTCTGTCGATTTGTGGTACTTTTGGAGCCGGAGCAAGGAATCGATTTTTCTGTTCCTCTGTTCCTTCCATTTGCATATCGAATGCCATTTCTTCTAGTTCCTTTCTTATTCTTGGATCTTTTTCTTCTCTCAACAATGCATTACAGTGATTTCTTAATATTTCATCACCCATTAGCCGTGGTAGAATCTTGACACATGCTAGGCGAACATTTGCTTGCTTGTGTGAACAACCGGACAACACTAAATCTCTTGCTCGGTTATTATCAGTATCCAACATTTCTATGCATTTAATTGCGGCAACCATAACATCTGAATCTGAATCTAGAATCGCTTTTTCTGCCAAAATAGTTGCTATCCTTTGTTCTCTTCTGGCAAGAGTTGTCAAGCATTTGGCCGCTTCCCTTCTAGTTATTACATCCTCATCTTCTATAGCCCAACCAATCAAATCCCACGATGCAGCACCGCCTTTTTGCAAAACTTTCCGTAGTAACTTGGCAGCAGACCTTCTCAAAATTAGTTTCTCTTCTTGTAATAATTCATCGAGATGGTCACATGCAACCTCTGGCCAAGAGTGGCATAATTCTCCGAGGCCTCTGAAAGCAGATTCTCTACGAGCACTATTTTCGTGTCGAAGTTCGTACGCAAGAGTACTTTCTGTTGCAGATGGAAAGGTAGGTGCTACTTTCTCTAGACATTTACTAGCGGCTCTCCTAACCTGTAAATCACCATCATCAAGTAATACAGATAGATGATCGAACAATTCATCAGGCTTAGTTTCAGCAACAGATGGTAGTGCAAAAAGAGCAGCAGAACGTAGATTTGGGTCATTATCCATCAATAACTCAATCAGTAATCCGTGCCCTTTGTGAGCCAATACTCCAGATAGTTTCGATAGTGCTTTTATTGCATCAATTCTTGAAAGATGGTGAACTTTATCCTTCCATGAGACTCGGTAAGAATCAATTTCTCCACTTGCTAACGGAATGACTGCATCTGATGGCAAGGCCATCCATGGCCCGGTCTCAACTTTAGATTTCTTACGCTTTTTGTAACCAGAACCAACATTAATTGGTTTCCCTGTTTTTGGGTCACGAGCGATATAATCCCTTGCCATAGCGACGTTGCGAGAGGGTAGATGCTCATGAACCCTCGTATCTTTCGAAATTACAATTAGTAGCAATAATCAAACCCTAAATCACACACGGACAGATATGCGAAGACTCGCAATATCTCTGATATTGGTCTCACTAATGTGTCTTCAATCTTTCAATATACCAGCATCAAATCTCGATAGTGATGATACAAATAACTCGTATTTCAATGACCGAATATTCAATGGTACTGGGTTCAATCAAATATCAACTTACACAACACCTCATAATGAAACTC
>CALDPP010000012.1 GCA_937911345.1 uncultured euryarchaeote
TAAGAAGTGGAATCGTAACCGGAAAAAATCCAAACTAGCGACAAATTAGTTCGGGTTATCTAGTAAGGGAAATCTTCGCCAACTTTTTCTTGGCTTCCAATGATATCAAAAGTAACAACAAATCAAGTACTAATTCCGCTTGGTGTAAACCATGAGTAAGAAATTCTTTGTTAAAATTGTGAGTGACCCAGATGTTGACCTAAGAAAATGCGTTGTTGGAGTTGCTTGTGCAGCTCAAGCGATTAACGACGGATACGCCGTTGACGTGTTTTTCGCAGCGAATGGTGTGAAAATGTTGAATGCTGAATTCATTGAAAATCTCAACAACTCCGGAATGCTGCCTGACGGAATGATACACAAGATGATGCAAACCATCACTAATGGCGCTGCTGGTGTATATTGTTCAACTGGCTCTCAAGCAGCCAATGGCGTAACCAAAGAAAATGCTGCAGAAATACTGCTTGCAGATTATGATGACTGGATGACTTGGAGTGGCCCTCCAGGAGTCATATCACTTAGTGCATCATCTGATGTACAACTAGTTTACTAAAGCAAAGCGACGATTTATTGAGTGATTCACTTAGGGCCAATCATGGGCAAAAGACCTGCTACCGATGTATTTCACGACTGGGCATTAGTTGGCAAAGATGAGGGGATGGAAAGAGGCCACGCTGCTTCAGTTAGTGAAATGCTATCATTTATCTCAAAGCAGGTAGAAGTTTCCGGCAAAGCATTCAGTGCGGTTGACGTTGGTTGTGGCAATGGATGGGTTGTTCGTAAATTACAGTCTCATGACAAATGTGATTATGCTATGGGAATTGATGGTGCTGAAGCAATGATTGCTAAGGCGAAAACTATCGATGAAAAAACAGATTATATTCATGCCTTATTACCTGAATATCAACCTGATCGTAAATTCGATTTTGTTCATTCAATGGAGTTCTTGTATTACCTTAATGACCCGGAAAATATGCTAAAATTGTTCCATGATAATTGGCTGGAAGATGGCGGTTGGGCGGTGATTGGTATAGATCACTATGCTGAAAATGAAGACAGTTTATCCTGGCCAGAATATGTCGGAGTTCACATGGCAACGAGGACTACTAAAGAATGGGTAAAGGCATGGCAAGATGCTGGTTTCGTCAATATCAATCACTGGGTTGCAGGAGGAGATAATGGCGTAACTCTAGTCATCACTGGACAAAGACAGGCTTAATCCTGTGGCTCAATTCCCGTGTTCCAGCAAACCATAGCATGCTCCATAGTCATCCTATCTGGCTCATCGATACTCTGCGGATTTGCTGCTAATTGGCCAATCCAAACTAACTGCTCATCTAATTCATCCATTGTTTGCTGGTAATGTTCCTTTGACATTTCAACCGTTCTACCAGACGCAGCAATCAAAATAGCAGGCGGTAGTACAGTTCTTCTTTCTTCGATTGGCTTTTCAGCCTCAATCGCTTCGAGTGCTTTAGAATACAATGTTAATTGATACTTATATTTGTCAATAATATCATGTTCCGCCTGATTTGATGGATGGAAATTGTGTAAATCACCATTAAATTGCTGTAATGCAGTACCATGTTTTGGATCGTCAAAATTAAACCCATACAAACAGCCTGTGGTCTTCATATCAACCACCTGCAAGTAACCATTTCCGGCATCGTCAGAATATGCCATCACTAAGTCTGCCCGGCCTTCAAAAATGATTTCTACATTTGCCACGTTAGAAATTTCTTGCAGAATATTGTTTCTAAACACCTTTCTTGGAGAATTAACCTTCACTATGTGATTGTACAAAAATGGTAACTCGGTCCGCAGTCCTTCGGCTTTACGTCCGTGTAATTTCTCTCCTTTAGCATATCTACCAGTCAGTCCTTGGTCAACTAGATTAGCAACACTTTGCATTCGTTCAAATGTTGCATTGAAACGCTTAGTATTGCCTTTATCCGATTTATTAAAACCAAATTCACCAAGAACTATTTCGATTGACTCATCTGATGTCAAATCATGTTCAGGTTTGTTAAACCAACTATTTGGCAATGGCTTCGTAGGTTTTGCGTTATATTTGCTAGGATTATCTAAACTAATTTCTACCAATCTGTGCATCATCAAACCAAATTCAACTGCAGTGGGTAAATTTCCTATTTTTTCTGGCACTGATGAAGTCTTTTCCAGCAGTTTACTCAACCGATGATTATTCCAATTGGTCAAATTATTAGGCCAGTGATGCTTGCGACATTTCACACTGTTGTCCAAAGAATTAGCGCCCAATTTCAGGGTATGTGTTACGTTTTTGCTGATCTTTATGGTGCTCTGAGGTGAATTTTTTGCCGTTATTTTATCCTCTATGGCACTCCATCTTTCAATTGGTGTAACCGGCTTAGCATCTGAAAAACAATCAGGATTGTGAAAAATTGCCATTGACCTAATATTATCCTCACCCAGTTGAGAATTGAAGTAGATCGTCACAGGATCTAAAGAAACATCATGCTCCTGATATTCACCTAATTCTTCAACACCAATATCACCAGGTTTGAGCCAAGGAGATTCTAATTGATTCTGTTTGTGTGCACCTGCCCTCAAACCTTCCATCCACATATGCCCCATCGTTTTCTCAGATGGTTTGCTGGTGAATTGTATCATACCGGTTTCCGGACAAATCTGGCCTTTATTTGTTGAATTTCCAACAATAATCAAATGATTTTCAACTCTTGTTAGTGCCACATAAAATTCCCTTCTACGCTCGGCTTGGTTTTGAGCACTGTTGATATTTTTTGTGAATTCCCACAAACCATCATCCGGACGTTCCAGAGATGCCCATGGATTTATCCTTCCAGAGATAATCTCCGGAGTCACTAGGACATTCTCTCTAGTCGTTATATTTGCATCATAACGTCCTGCTTGGAAAATTCCAGATACTACGACTACTTTTGATTCCAAGCCTTTAGCACCATGCACTGTCATGATTTTTACTGCCCCTGATGATGGCGTTGCAGAAGCTTGTGGGCCTTTGTTTGCAAGACCACGTAATGCTTCTAATTGAGCGAATATTTCTGCAGGATTATGGCCGCAATCGTTTCCAATATCGTAGATTAAGTTGCACCATTGCTCAGCATTTTGTCTCGATGAGTCATCGGGATAAGCAAATAATAAATCTGAATTATCTAGAATATCGCTTACAATATCATGGATATTGTAACCAATGATTTGTTTGTCAATATGTTCCAGTAATCTAGCAACACTGGGATTTGGAACAAATCCGGCAAGTGTCTTCCACCAGTTGTCTGATTGCTCATGAGTGGTCAAAAGTTGATTCAATTCTTTGTCTGTTAGGCCAATAATGGGAGATTTAGCGACTGTAGCTGCGGCAAATTTTGAGCTTGGATTAGCAAGTAAATCTAGGGCTGACATCAAATTAACTACTATTGGTTGCTCAAGCAATTGCCCCTGTTTATCAGAAATAACCGGTATGCCTCTTGCTTGCAGTCGATTAATTAAATCAACAATATGAGTTCTTGAGTGAATTAGTATCGTAATATCGCTTGGTTTGACCGTTTCGGAGGGTTTCTCTAATGTCATGTATTCTTGTTTTGATGGATTCCAAATACTACAAGGCCTCCCTTGAATCAGGTTTTGTAATCTCAAAGCAATCATTTCATGCTCTAAGTGGATCGATTTGGGGGTTGATTGGTTGAATACCTCGTTATCTGTTTGCGGGATGTTTTCAAGTGACATCGGCATTAACCACTCTAACTTTCCATATGGCGTATCTTTTTTGGCTGGCTGCAGAGGTTGAGCTTTTGCATGATAATCACCTGGTAAACTATGGTGTCTTTCGTCAAAAACATCTGCGAAAATCTGATTCAAAGTGTTGAGTAAATCATGAGCGGTACGGAAATTGGAAGTAAGGTCTATGTGTCCTAAACGCCTTTTTTCAATTATGGTCTCATCTTCAATCGTCTCATTTAAGTCCGTTTTATTCAATGGAACTGTATTGAATTCTCCTTTGTACACCGGCAAGTCACTAGATGATTTTGGCGATTTAATGAAAGCATCCTTGCCAGCAATTGGTCTTGGGTCTCGTCCAAAATTTAAATCTCTGAATTCAAAAGTAGTATTGTGGAATTCAATTTCATTCATCCGCTTAATATTTTCAACCGTTCGGCGCATAACTGTGACTTCGGCCTGTCTAAAACGGTAAATACTCTGCTTCATATCGCCAACAATACAAACGGTTGGATCCCAAGGGCCATGAGAATCTGAGGTTTCATTGATTCTTCTTGACCCCCATAGTCTAGAAAGTAATCTAAAGTGTGCTGGATTGGTATCTTGGTATTCATCGACTATGAATGCTAAAAATTGTTGTCGGATTGTCTTCAATACACCAACTCGTCGTTCGAAATCATCCCGCCATTGTGGATATTTATCGCTAATCAATTGCCTTGCTCGCTCTATGTGATAATCTGTCCAAGGCTCATTTCCAAGGTTATCCAAAGCATCTACTACGTCTACCGGGTAGTCGTAACGAACCATCTCTGGGCATCTTGCGAGTAGTAAGTCGGCAGCCAATCGTTGAATATCATCAAAGTCATGGACGTTCTCCTGCATTTTTCTTAAGGTTAGAATTTGTTGACAGCCTTTGTGAACAATCAACAAATCTCGCAGCACAGAAAGTTGTAACTCCTTTGATACTCTGATGCGCCCTATTGGTGGCTCTGGCGTCAAAATTGCCGTCATCTCAGTATAATTCAAGCCACTTGTTTCGGGTAAAAATGACAGCGGGATGCGGGGGTCAAATGTGTATGAGCTTCGTCCTAAAATTTTGGCTAACTTCCCATTATTGCTATTCAGAATATCATTTGCCTGTTGAGCAAGCGGATTTGCTTGCCCGGTAATTAATGAAATTTCTTTCCGCGAAAGATTGACTTTGCTATTGGTTTGTATTCCACCTGGCCATCCATCGCTCTTTGGTAATTTGTTGCGTGGGAAATGGTTGTGATTGGCTCCGTCAAGAGATGATTTAGATGTGCATGAAACAGCAACTAGCCAGAACCATTGTAATTTGCCAATGTTATCATCTGGATGGATATTTCTAGCTAATTCAACTAGTTGGTTGAAACGAGTTCTGTCACTATCAATTTCTTGTTCGAAGTCTAAAATAAACTCTCCGTGATGTGCTAAATAAGTATCCAACCAATTATTCAAGACACCGCGTAATTCTGTACAAAGGTTGTCAATAAAAGATTCAGCAGGTCTGCCAATCAAATCAAGAATTATCTCTGGATCTACTAATTCGGTCTCTCGCCAATCAATGCCCTTTTCCTCTGATTTTTGTTTAATTGATCGTTTGGTTTCTTCAACAAATAATGAGGTGTTAAGTAGCCCAGACAGTACTGTTTCGGCATTTTGTTGGCCACCCAATAAGATTGCGAGGTTGTTTCGCGCGTCGATGAAACCCTGTCGATCTCCGAGTACACCTGCCTCCATAGCATCATATTTTGTTCTAATACGCCATGCTGAATTAATTGTTTCAGAAATTAACATTGGAGATCTAGTTTCTGCAATCTGATCGCCAGCCGGCTGTGTGGTTAAGATATCAAGATATGGCGTAACTAATCGTGATAAAAATGCATCAATTGTTGAGATCGGGGCATCTTCTAGCCTACTCAAGAGCATTTCAACATCACCATCCGTTATTGAGTAGAGATTGATGTCCGTATTGTTGAGTCGCTTTCTAATCCTATTACGTAGCTCTGATGCAGCCTTTCTGGTAAATGTGATGGCTACTACTTCGCTTGGCAACAGCCCTTTCCATTCGACCAGATTACTTCTTTCTCTAGCTGGTGCGCGTAGTGCACCTTGGCCTTGTAATGGGACCCGTGGTCCGTTTGGCAGTAAGCGTTTTGCTCTTTGATGTTCAGCGAGTAAATGCTGTATATATCGTTCAGCCATAACTGCGGTTTTTCCTGTTCCAGCACCAGCATCAATCGCAATGTGCTTGTCCAGATCAAGCCCCAAACGCTGGCTAATGTTAAACGGGAAGCTCATAACTTACCCCCCAATTTCGCTGAAGGACACAATCTTCTGACTTTACAATATTTACAATCATCACTTACAGTTGGGTTGACATGGCCTGACTTTGCACTGTCTGCGACGCGTAAAGCAGTTCTAATTCGCTCATCCAGCCATGCTCGAAAACCATTGCTTTCTCCCAATTTTTCTTCTTCTAAATCCCGATATGTTTTGGAGGTATAATCGGTTATTTTACCGATTGATAAATCTTCAACTAATTCAGCATAATCCGGGTCTACCTCAACATAATATTCAGTTGTCTCACCCACTTCGGTAATACCAACTCCAATGACTCGGTCATCGGGGTATGCTGATTCCCATGCTTTAGCGTACAAAGCCAGTTGAAGTTCATCGAAAATAGCCCTTCTATGTCTTTCTCCGCGAAGATTGCTTTTCGGGCCATTCACAGTTTTCATATCTCTGATTATAATTAAACGCTGATTGTTATCCAGTCCGTGAGCATATAATTGGTCCACTCTATCTATTCTTCCAGCTAATTCAAAATTTGATTTCTCGCCAGAATCTGCGATTCCTGTTATTGTTACTTGACTCTTTGAATTTGATGAAATTGGCCACTCACAAACCAGTGGTGCTGAATTCGTTAATGCTAAACTTGCTGTGAGATAATTGGCAATTTTACCCATTGGTTGAAGGATAGTTTCTCCATCAAGATGTTCTTGCCACACATCTGGAGTTACTCCAATTATTTCTCTGCAACGGTGAACAGATACGGCGTTTTTTCTTGATAGCCAAGGACTTTTATCTGCAAGATATTCTAGCGATTTTAACCATAAATCGTTGATATCATTGTATGTTGAATCAACTATTGGTACTGATGAAACAAGCGGTTTATCAAACACTGGGACTCCATTGAGAGCCATTATCTCTGCTTCAATATCGTGCATCAACAAACCGCGTGTTCGGTTATCGACATCTTGGTTTTGCACTTCAGTAGTCGTTATCTGTAAAAAATTGGTCAGCCAAGCCTGCCTTGGACACTTTAGCCATGCTTGAAGGCGGTAGGGAGACCATCGCTTAGGCAGCAATTCCATGGTTGTTTTACCCATAACCGCTTGTAATGATGGGGGCAAGTCATGCTGCAAAGGAAGTGGTCTTGGATCGATTGCTGGGCTTATCCTATTGCCGTTTATTCTGTGGCCGAGGTTAGGCCAAGAAGTTGTAAAGCGAGTGTCAGAATTTGCTGATGTAGCGCCAGGCCTTAGGTTAATTGCCGAATAAGAAACCATGCTATTACGTTCGTGCCAATTCATTGAATGGCCAGCCTCAATGCTCTTCATCGATGGTTGAGAATTAATTATTCGATTATTTATCGGCAATTCATAAGCAACTGCAACTGCAGGCTTGTTATTAGGTAACAACTCTGGTTTCTTTCCGGCCTGTAAGGCAAGACCCGAACGTTGGCGAACATCTCTACCCAGATTACCGGACTTAGTGCTGGTCGGGTGTTCACCATCATATTCGGTGCTAAATATTCTAAGTTTCAAAGCCTTCTTTGTTCCAGTTTCTAACAAATCCCACGCTCTTAAGGGATTATTATTGTCATAATTTCTTTCGCTGACAATGTCGGGAACCTCAGAAAAAATTGACTCATCCACATTCACTTCTTCAAGCCATTCTGCCAATGGTGGACTTGGGCTTGCAGCCTCATCCAATGAGGTGTCAATCACAATTATCGATTGATTAGCGTTAATGATGTGTCTTAATTCATGCCGGCCTTGTCTGATTTTGATATCTGGGTTCGCCAATCCCAACTTAACCTTAGTAGAATTATCTAACCAAGGGACATTGTTTGGTTTCATTGACCATGATTCTGAATCTAAGCCTGCAATAATCACTACATCTGCCGATTGCCCAAAAGCGTCTTTTGGTGTAGCAATAACTATGTTTTCACAATTAATTCTGCTTGAAGACTTGGTCTCATTTGAGGTAATCAATTTCACAGTATCAATGAAGTCTATACTGCGATGATCATTTTTTCCGCTGGGCAAGTTGAGTTGTTTAAGTTGAGTAATTAATGATTCAACAGCAAGAATTCCATTGTTAAAACGTACATCGTCTGCCATTATTTGATGCCATTCTATGCTCTTGATTAGCAAGTCTAGTAATTCTTCGGGGGCAGAAATATGTTCAATCAAAGGTAACTTTTCGCCGCTGTAACATCCTATAACAGAAGTCGTATCTATTCCGACGTCTGCAACTACTTTCCACAAATTAATGATGTTGGATATCCACCATTGTGTCTCTTCCTGTTTAATAGCCATAGTATCGTCATAATCGCCGATTTGTTGATTGGTTTGTGAAAGTGTGTTCCACCATCTTTCTGCCGCTCCTGGGCCACCCAAGACATGGAAGCCGCGGGCTATTCCTTCCAACACATCGATATGCGGACGAGGCGTTATTGCCAAATTTGTGGGATGAGTTAGTTCAAAATTTAGTGTAATACTACTACTATTTGCCAAACGCCTTAATCTTTCGAAGGACCAAGCTTCAAGGCCACTAGCAAGTTGTAAATGATGAATTAATTCTTGGATTAAGGGCTCTTGATTAATCGTTTGCTCAGATTTCTTAGCATGAATTCCAAATTGTCTTAGCAAATCTCGCCATTTATGTTCCCTAGCCGACAAGTCTGCATCAATAATTAGAACCCTGTTATCTGGATTAATATCTAAAGAATCAAGTAAAATTGAAGTTGCATTTAACGTATGGCTACTACGTTCAACAACAATTCTATGATATTTGGAATTCATACTCTTTGATACGCTTGATTGCCACTGAGCATCGTAATCTGCCGGAACTACTTCGTGAGTCGGTACCCATGAAGGCAAATCAGCTTGATTACACCATTTGACATCTTCAAGATAAGCGCCACTATAGCCTAATCTAAACTTACCAGGATTACATAACTGATGAATTGGCACGAACTGTGATATTTTTGCGAATATTTGTCGTTCGATTTCACTGAATTCAGGAGGGTGGTCAAGGATAATTATGCCATCAAGGTCTCGTAGGTTAAACGGTAGGGTTGCTTCTGTTACGTCTTTCAATAATCGGTTTAAGTGATATTGCATTAAGTCCGGGTGAGTCCCCGATAATGATTTTTCAACGGCAAAAAGCACATTCCTAAACTCGGTTATACCCGGATCTGATTCCCATCTAGGTATTTTTGGTAATTTAGCTATCTCTTTGTGTAACTGAAGTAATCTTTGAGTTTTACCAAGACCCCATTGTTTACCATTCATATGCAATAACGGGAATTTTCCTTTAGTTGCCCTTGTTACACATTCTCGATGTGTTTCGAATAGCAGAACGCTATCTTCATCGATGACATTTGGCTGCCGTAAATCAGTAAGTAATGCCCTAATCAATCGCTTTATTGTTAGGTGTCTAGACGAATCGATAGATGAATTCATTTTAGATAATTGATTTAATTTGCTCTGGCGAGAGGACTCATTAGGGTACAAGATTAGCAAATTTCTGTGTTCTACTTGGCAAATCACATCTTGTAGCCAAATTGGCATGATTGCTCCGCTAGGGGTTGATTCTATCGAAATATTATGTAACAATTTAGCCATAATGAAACCCCCGTACGCACTACCAGAATAGCGATGGTTATTGAACACTATTCCTGAATTTACCAAATCCTCCCTAATTTTATGCCAATCAAAGAGTAGATGGTTTCAAATTATTCGATTCTATCGCCACATTATGCGAAGAATCTCTGTATTCGGTGTTGTGTGTATGATTTTACTCATGGCTGTCCCCTCCACACATGCACTACCAGCGGAACCAACCAATAGAGGTGCGGTGTTTGGAGGGCAACATACACCGATTGCCAATTTAACATCAATATCTACGCCTATTGACCAATTACCAGCTATTGCTGAAGACTTCACCGCAACATGGTGTACAAACTGCCTCAAGGCTGAAGCGGCACTTGATGAATTAGAAGGAGAGGGTTTAGTCCAGAAGTACGAATTTCATCGAGCACCTGACTTTGAAGACCCTCTAGGCGATGAAGCTGCTTCTACATACATAACTGAGCGCTATGATGTCGCATCGCCGCCATTGATCGCATTCAACGGTACGATCAAGAAAATTGGCACAAAACCAGATTCTGATTCATTGGTTAATGATTACAGAGAGATGATTGCAACTCCACTGAATATGGGCAATGGAATCTCAACTTTTGCCTGGACCCCAAAAGCCGATTGTAACTGCGACATACCTGATAATTCAGGTATCATCTCATGGAATCTTGATCTGAATATGTCAGATTACCCAGATAATACGCTTAATGTTCACGCTTGGTTTGTTGAACAAGTTGCAGAATACTCTGACGGTGGTAACGGTGCTGGGGAATATCATGACATAGTCAGAAAAATGGTCGATTTAGGAACGAACCTAAATGGTACTGCGACTATCGAAATTCCAAGTGCATACGATGGTGATGACTTAGAAGTTCACCTAGTATACGTAATGACTATTCCTGAACCAGAAGATGACTTACCAACCACAACCGAACCAGACAGTGATGATGCATTGCCAGGATTTGTGACAAGTTTGACCGTTCTAGCCATTGCGGCAGCAGCGATGATTTCTCGTCGTGATTAAGTTAGTTTGCTAACTTACTGAAAACTTGGATTACTTTGTCAATGTCTTCATCTGTTACATGCAAATGGACTACTGCTCTAACTGCTGTTGGACCAACATCTAACACATCGATGCCATTATTGGCTAACTCAGCCATCAATTTTTTAGCGCCCATATCGCTATCAATGTAGACCATGTTTGTCTCAACTGAATCCAAATCTATAGTAAATCCATTCATCTTGCTGATGGACTCTGCTAGATGGTACGCCCTTGCATGGTCTTCAGCCAATCTTTCGACATTATTTTCTAGGGCAAATAAACCACAGGCTGCCAAAAATCCAGACTGACGCATTCCACCGCCAAACAATTTTCTCCATCGACTGGCTTTAGCGATGAACTCCTGCGACCCAACTAGTACACTACCTACAGGAGCGCCCAGGCCCTTTGAAAGACAAATAGATACGGAATCAAAATCTCTCAGCATTCTATCGATTGGAGTATTTGTTTTTATTGCCGCATTGAATATCCTCGCACCGTCCATGTGAATTACGCAATTATGTTCGTGGGCTGTTGCTGCTATTGCGTCCAAAGTATCTTGAGAGTAGCAAGTGCCACCGCCGCGATTAGCAGTATTTTCTACACAGACCATAGTGCCGTCGGGGTAATGTCCTAAACTGCCCTCAGCTTTCCTGATTGCTTTAGCAACTGCTTCAGGAGTTAATTGACCTTTTTCACCGTCAATTAGAGCCACTGAGACACCTGATAAAGCAGCATAACCGCCCCCTTCATACTGGTAGATATGGCTGGTTCTTTCCATAACAATTTCATCGCCGGGAGATGTGTGAGCTCTTATTGCAATGGCATTTGACATTGTTCCTGAGGGGACAAATAAGGCGGCCTCCATTGCGCACATCTTGGCCATCTTTTCTTCCAGTGCTCTAACTGTAGGATCATCTTGTAATACATCATCGCCAACTACAGAAGCCATCATTGCTTCTTTCATTGCCTTCGTTGGTTGAGTAACTGTATCGCTGCGAAGGTCGATTCTATCAAGATTATACTCTCGCATGGTCTCACCAAATCGCCATCATTGATGAATTAGGCGGAATTCAAAGTAATTTCAAATGGCCGGTTAAGTCATGCAATTTCTCTTCATTATCGGGTCCAAAGGCAATTACGGTAAGCGAGCCGCTTGGGATTTGTGTTTTTCCTGCATCAGTTATTTTGACCGTTTGAATTCCGTTGATTTTAGCCTTTGATTCTAATTGGATTAGTTCATCGTAACTTGATTTCAAGCATACCTTTTTTTGCCCTGATTTCAACCAGGAATCTAAACTAGAGGGCCTATTTTCACCCGCTTTCAAGGTTGCAGTTACTGAAGCATGACCTGCTTGTGCGGCGATTTTTCCTTTGCCCATTTTCAGATCATTGTTGATAACTAAGACTAATTTCGATGGATTGTTATCGATTATATCATACATTTTAGGTGCTGTTAAACGATGGATAAACGAACGAAGACCCAAGTAACCACCCCGACTAATACGGTTTTAATTCACCTGTTAATGCATTAATACTACTTTTTGGCGCTGGTCCGATACCTAGCACTGTGATGGTACCCGGAGGTATTTCTGTGTGACCGGCATCTTTGACTAGGTGGGTAATTAATCCAGCAGATTTAGCCTTGCCCATTATTTCCTTTAATGATTCGAGGCTGTCTATTGCGAGACTGATTTTACGCCCGCCACTAGATTGCCAACGCTCCATAATCCTAGGCTCGCTTTTCCTAGCAATTAGAGCACAACTTACTGCGGCATGCGAGCACTGTACAGCAACCTTGCCTGCTGATAATCTCAAATCTTTTCTGACTATCAAAGCCATAGAAGGGCCTTCATGTTCTTGTGACATATCCATCGACAACTTTCTGCTCAATTTCCTCCATAGACTGGAATTTTGTGATTGCTTCGCTAAACCATCTTCCAAACCAAGCAGCAATGGTTACATTGCCAACCGCGTGGAGTATATCATAGGGTATTCCGTTGAGTAAGTACATCATAAATCCAGAAAGACTTACTGTTCCTAACACGCTTAATGAGACAATGATGTCGAATAAAAATGCGCAAATTACTGCATAGCCGAAGGTTCTGTTTAATTGCAATTGACCATCGATAATGATTTTTGAGGATGAGCCGATAATTGCAACTACTGACCATCCTATCGCTTGGTACAGTGTCCATATTCCGTCCCCAATGATAAAATTGGAAATCATAGTAACCAATACCGCAAAGGCGACTCCTCTGCGAGCACCTAATTGTGCACCAATAATCAGAGCTGCAACGGTTACGGGTTGGATATTTGGCAGAGGTGTCATAACAACTCTGAGTAATGAAACACTAGTTATCAATGTCACAAAGGTAAGAACATTACTCGCTTTCTTCATGTCTGGAGATGCTAACATCCAAAATGCTAGTGATAGTAAAATTACATCAATTACCAATCCAGTGACTGGCCCGAGCACCGGACCATGGATGCCATATGACTGGAACATGACCAAGCCTAGAGGTTGAATGTCTTGAGCATTGCCTAAACTAGAGTTGTTTCCATACTACAATACCATCTGATTGAAGGTCGCTAAATTCGGCTGATACTGTTCCTGGCTGCCCATTAACGGTATATTCCCATCCCTCTCCTGCAACATTATCAATACTAACGACATATTTTCCAAGACTGCTTTCGATTATTTCAATCTCAAGTCCTTGTTGATTAGCAGCTTCTATCGTTGCCTCAAGGACATCATCATTACCCAATAATCCCCCTGTAACAATGGTTTCTTGCTTGAATTCAAAGACGACTATCTGCGTGCCTAGCCATTCATCTGGCCAATCATCATTCCATGCATCTGTGGCGGGGGCTTCATCATTGACTAGATCTGACCAAGCCTCAATAATATCACTAAATGAAAAGAAGAGTAAAATTGTTACAAACAGGATAAAGAATTTGAACGCGGATTGGAATCTTTCTCTTAGTAGTTGAATGCTCGATGTTGAGATTAGAATTAGTGCTGATAAAATAACTAGAATTGTTGGCCAATCTGAATCTTGTTTATCGTATGAAATTGGGGTGTTATCTGTTGAATACATTTTCAAATTCGCATTATCATTGACCAACAACATGTATTTGATGCCGTCTGAGGTCCAAGATTCTATACCTGCAGTGCCGTACCAATCATCTACATAATTCAGCATACCAAGTGGAATTAAATCGCCTTGTGTCGATAATTCGAAATGTCCATAACCACCATCTAACGTGTTCTGCGGCAACATTACTGTTCCAAATACAATAGATATCTCCCCGTTGGATTTGAATGATTCAGAATCCTTGACTGTGCATTGAATCCCACATGAAATACTTGTCAAATACTGAGAATCGGTGGTTATCACATAACCATCAATAATTATCGGTATGCCAGGACTATAGCCTGAATGTGTTACAACAGACGACTGTTCAGAGGTGGTGTTAAAATGGTAAATTGTACTCCCGCTATCAGTTTGTAAATGAATTAACAGGTTATCATTAGACAATTGAATTGGTGCATGTCTTATTTTGCCTTGAGCGAGGAAGTGTTTTGTTGCATTTTGGTTATTCGCTGACCATAGATTGCCCTCCTCATCACCAACCCAATAAGAATCTCCAACGAATGTAACACCATTCCGCCAACCTAGTCCTATTTCATGAGAGAATTGAATAGCGCCATCTAGACATAATTTGTCGATACCTTGCCTCGTGGGAATAGTTACTGTTTCACCCTCGATTAACATACTGCCTGTAATGCCCCAAGAGTTCACTTCAGTTTGGTACTGCCAAACAATGGTACCAGTGTTAGCGTTTAATGCTTGAAATAAGCCATTTGACCAACCAACAAGTACCATGTCTGGCCAACTTCCACAGTCCCCTACACCTGAGTCAACATATTCTAGTGGAGTCATGTCCTGAAATGTCGAATTTGGATTCTCTACTCGCCACACTTCATCTCCAGCAAAATTCAAGGAATACACTGACGGTATTCCCTGAGACAAACTTGACGATGAGGTTCTAACAAAAATTCCTGAATCAGAGGAAATTGGTTTAGTAGAAACGTAAACCTCACCAAAATCAAGGTTCCATCGCTGAGTGAACTCTCCCTCGTCTTGACTTTGACTTGCTTCTCCACTAACAATCGGTAAGCAAAAAGTGGCAATTACTACCAATAGTAGAAGTTTTGAACGCATTTTATTCACTTTGTTGCATCAAGGATTGCCTGTTTTAACAGTGCACTAACTGCTTTTCCGTCGGCTGCACCGGCTTGCTGCATAACTACGCCCATCAATGGGCCGATAGCGCCCATTCCACGCTCCTTAACAAAATCCAGCCTCTCAGCAACAACGGCAGCAATTATATCGCCAAGTTCGGATTCATCTGCGGGTTTCAAACCATGCTGTTCAGCATAAGCAATGATATCGGAAATCTCGGGGATATGCCCGGCAAAATGGGCAATTACGTCATTAATTGCTTCTCTAGTAATCTCTCCAGCCTCCTTCGCCGATAATACTAGGCTGGACAGACGTGGGTCAATCTCATCATTCTCTAATAGTACAGCAGCCCATGCTTTGGCTGGCAAACCGCCTTGATACTCAACAAAAACGTCATCTAACTCTCTAGCAAGAATTTGGTCTTTTTGATCCGCTGATACATCGAACTGGTTCATCCTTGTTTGTCGCTGGCTATCGGTCATAGGCAGATTATCGATTATGGATTGCCACTTTTGTGAATCAATCGTTTGGGCAGGAATATCCGTTTCTGGATACATCCGAGCCCCTCCGGGAAGCGGCCTCATTGGGGCTGTAGTTCCATCATCTGGAGCTCCTTTCTTGATGACCACGTTGCGAACTTCTTGGGGGATTCGATGCCAAGCTGCTCTTGCTCTTAGCAAAACACTCTCTAAGGCTAATTCTGCTTGCCATTTCGGAGCTAAACAAAGCACGAATCCGTCATCATCAGATAATTTGAGTGCTTTTCTTACACTCTCAACATTACTGATTTCTATGCCATATGCCGGTAGTTCATCAGAATGGAATACGCCCTTGACACCTGCTAATTTTGCTGCCCCTGCTAGTTCTCTCCCGAGCCTTGGTAATTGAGAGCCTTCGCTATCGACTTGCTTGGTACCGATTTTGCCGGCCAAACCCGGCAATGGTAACGCTAACATTGTGTAGGATTTTTGCAATCCGTTCACGACCATCTTTGATTCGCAATCTGTGAAAAACTCGGTAACATCGGTTAACTGAAGTGGTAGGAACTGTGCTACCTTATCCCGTACTGATGCTTCGGTTGAAGCGTCATCAAGTCTCCTATCACTAGGCAAAGCCGGTAGTGACAATTGGCCCCTGAGTGTATTTGCTAAACGATAAAAATGTAGTTGACGGGCCATTTCTAACTTGATTATTCTTGGAATCCAGTTGAGGTCTTGACAGCCTTTTATTTCTATTCTATCGCCACAAGCAATTGACACATTCAAATCCTGTCTTATGCTTCCAAGACCTCGCCTTACTCGACGGGTTTGCCGTAATGTTCTACCCAGTGCAATCGATGTTTCTTTGGCATGTTCAGGAGTCTTAACATCAGGATCGGTGGCTATTTCGATTAATGGCAGACCCAGTCTATCTAAATTGTAAATAACACACTCACCTGTATCGGTGGCATAAGTATCGAGTTTTCTAGCACTGTCTTCTTCGAGACACAACACGGAAATTCCAACTGGGTCTGATGAGGTTTCCAAAGTACCGCCTGTTGATATTAACGTCGTTCTCTGAAAACCACTAGTGTTTGATCCATCAACAACGGTCTTTCTCATGGTCTGCAGTAATGATACCGGTTTTGCGTTGAGTAATGCTGATGTTGTCAAAGCAATATCTAGTGCTGATTCATCATGAGTTAACGGTGGTTGGTCGTCTAATTCTATTAGACCCGAATTTGGCGATTGGACGTACTCGAATGATCGATTACGTCTTGTTTCAAATCGGGCGGCGATGTCTATTTTTCCACCCTCTCCTCTTGCTGCTCTCAATTTACGAGAAAAACGCGGCCAATCCTCAGGCAAGGTATCCATCGTGACATCATAAAGGTCGCCGGGTTGTCTAGAATGTAATTTTCCAGTTGCTAACTGTTGATGAACTTCAATGCCGCACATAAAGCCCAATTTATCTGGGTTAAGCGCCTCAGCATCAGCGATATCGCCTTCTGGTTCTGGGAAATGCGACTCCGCCATAGTTATCCCAGTAGTTCATTATTCAAGATAGCAGCGATTATCTAAGTGTTTGAATTGTATCATAGCCTCTTGGCAACATCAATGTTCCATCTCTAACCATCTTTTCAATCATGTTGTCAACTTTGCCACGGTCAACATTATGATTCTGCATTTCATTATAGATGTCAATTCTGTTGGCATACTTGATTGACTCTTTTGACCTTGATTCTAGATCCCTAATTGTATCTAACAAAATTCTTTCATGGTTTCTAGCAGATGCTTTTCTACCGGTTTGTAATGTAGTTTCGTCAAAATTATCGCCCATCAATTCATTACGCCAAGTTCTCGTCAAACGAATTGCTCTTTCAACATCCTCGATGTTAGCGATTTCTGATAATCTAATTCTCGCACTTGCTTCCGCCATTCGGGCAACTGCTTCTAGAGAACGAGCGGTTATTGATACGCTATCTGATGATTCCCCGCCCTTTTTCCTAGTTTCAACGTAGAATTCTACAATTCGGCTTCTAGCTTCTTCATCCAATTTTGGATGAATCGCCCTTTTTGAATATGCAATATATTTTCTAATTAGGGCTTTAGTCAGTATTTCATCCCCGTCTTGAGATTTCTGAGTTGCAGAAGAAAGTTTTCTTGATGGGTCTGGAGCACTTCCTTGATTTACTAACAGCTCGCTGGTACCAAGCAATCGATTATTGATTATATGTTGAGCGATTTTGGCGTCTCTATCCTGCTCGGCGTTGTCTGTTAACAACCAAATTATATCAAACCGAGAAATCAATGGCGGGGCCAAATTAATCTGAGCGGTAAATGGAGTATCTGATACTGGTTCAAATCGTCCACTCTTTGGGTTGGCCGCTGCCAATACTGCGCAACGAGTCCTGAGACTTGCGTTTATCCCTGCCTTAGAAATTGAAATTGTTTGTTGCTCCATTGCCTCGTGCATACTTGATCTATCGGCCTCGTTCATCTTATCGAATTCGTCAATCGATGCTAGTCCCAAATCAGCCAAAACCAAGGCACCGGCTTCCAAAGTCCAACGACCATCTGCAGCCGAGTCTTGTACTGCTGCTGCAGTTAATCCGGCGGCAGAAGCCGATTGTCCTGAAGTAAATTGACCGCGTGGTGAAATCTTGGACATATAATCTAGCAATTGTGATTTCGCAACTCCGGGATCACCCATGAGTAAAATGTGAATATCCCCGCGATTTCTTGTTCCATCCGGGTTAAGTCTGGCAACGCCGCCGAATAATTGGAGCATTAGTGACTCCTTTACTCGGTCCATACCAAAAATAGAGGGAGCAATACTTTTGCTGAACAAATCATAGATGTCTGAGCGACTGGCTAATTCCTTAATTTCTAACTCTTCATCTTCGGTAATAAGAATCTCTTCGAGTGGAACATTTTGTCGCTCAAGGGAATGGATTCTGAGGAAAATATCGAACACCGGTGTGTCCTTGCCACCTTTTCTTTGTGACCGAATAAATAACACTCCGTTGGCTTTGACTCTGTCGCCGGGGTTCAATTTCCCGGCAATATCATGTTCACCAATACAAATTATCCGTTCTGGTTGTATTCCACCTTTCAATTGCTCTGGAGACTCCTGAAGTTCAATAAATTGTGAATTGATTAAAATTGAATCATCTTCTTGCAAGGCAAATCTTGTTTGACGTTTTTGTCTTCCACATCCACCATCGATTTGAGAGCATTCTAGCGGTTCAATTAGTTCTTGTTCGTTTGGTTGTTTGACTTCAGTAATATGTCCACAAGAGGAACACATGAAAGATGCTGAATAAATTCTTGGCCGTACGCCGGAAATTTTTGTCGCAATAGCATCTATTGCTAGCATCATTCCAATGTCATCGGCTCTAAGTTGTGATACTGTTCGAATTTGATCGCTGGGCAAGTGTACGATTCGGACAAATGGATACATAGATGTGTGCCCTTCGTCTTGAAGAAATTGCCTTAGTGCTTGATTCGCAGCCTGGAAATGTAAGTCAGGATGAGCAATTATGTTCTGAGCAAATTCATCGTCAAATCCTTCAATATCACGGTATGAAACCTCGAGAGATTGTTCATCAGGCCACTTTTGGGCAAGGTTGTGCACTGCTTCGGCATACAAATCTTGGATCATAGAAGTCCACCTTGCAGCTAAATCAAACTCTTGCAACACAAATATCACCAAACCTACTACGCTAGACTAACAGACTATTTGGCCACGGTATATCATTACTTCTATCAATTCTCAAGACCCCTCGGTTTCCACTGGAGTTTTCCTTCACTCTACCATGCGTTTCTTGGAGCATTTTTCATGTCCATTGTAACTTGCGCCAACCGTCGAACAAATCAGTAATGACCCCATGGACTGTTCATGCCCGAGCATAGTTTTGCACCTATTGAAGGAAGCATTGAACGACTAACCATTGACTCGGATTTGCTGAATAATCGCCTAGGCGACCCGACCAAAAGAGAGGTCATGGTTCATATTCCACGACAGGGGTTAGAATTGATTGAACAGGGTGGCAAACTACCGGTAATGATTTACCTGGCACCTTTTACTTCTTCGGGTTTAGCTCGAGCAGGTTGGAAGGCATTTGCTGAAACCCTACCGCAAAGACATGAGAGATTGGTCAACGATGAGAAAATGCCGCCGACTATTCTTGTTCTACCAGATTGCTTTACCTCACTAGGTGGAAACCAATTTGTTGACTCGGAAATTATGGGGAAATGGGGTTCATGGCTTCATAAGTCGCTAAAACCAACCATTGTAGAGCGCTACTCCACAAATGGTAAATTCGCCTTATTTGGTAAATCATCTGGAGGATATGGTGCCCTACACAATGCAATCTCACATGAGGGAGAATGGAATGCTATTGCTTCCCATTCTGGTGATGTTGGATTTGATGTACTATATCGCTCTGACTTCCCCACTACTGCTACTCAAATAAACCAACAAGGAAATCTGGATAATTTCCTCACACACGTCAAGAAATGTAGTAAATTAAGTGGGGATGATTTCCATGCGCTAATGATTTGTGCAATGGCTGCGTCTTACGATTCTAAAGAAATTCACAACACTGGGATTAGTATTAGGCTACCATTTGATCTCGAAACATGTACCTTGGATAATGCGGCTTGGAATAATTGGTTAGCATTTGACCCATTATATTCAATTAAAAATAATGGCAATTCGCTCAAAAACCTAGATTTGTTGTACATCGATTGCGGCAACAAAGACCAATATGGTATCCAATACGGCAGCCGGAAATTAATAAAAATCTTACAAAAGCATGGTATAGAACACCACTGGGAAGAATTTGAAGGAACTCATTCTGGTATTGAACATAGATTAGATATCAGCATGCCTATGCTCGCAAAAGTGCTCTATAACTGAGCCGATTTATTCATTGCCTGTCTACTGCTGGAACAATTATGTCTGATAAGATGGACTACGCCAGTGCTGGGGTCGATATCGACCTTGAGGGTTCGGCAGTCGCCTCACTAATTTCTTCACTGGGAAAATCTGTGCGCCCAACCGGAACCCCTGGTGCGCCAGTTGATTTGCCTGGTGGTTTTGGCGGTCTGATTGAATTTGGTGACCATTTGTTAGCATTAGCAACTGATGGGGTGGGTAGCAAATTGCAAATTGCTTCTATGCTAAATCAATGGTCTGGTGTAGGGATAGATTGTATGGCAATGAATGTTAATGACTTACTTTGCGTTGGTGCAGAGCCAATTGCGTTTGTCGATTATGTTGCTGTACCAAAACCTGACCCAGAAGTTCATGCCGCTCTTGGGGCGTCATTGGCTGAGGCATGTCGCCTTGCGCGTGTCACTCTTGCCGGAGGAGAAACCGCTTCACTCCCTGGTATCGTTACTGAATTGGATTTGTCTGGAACGGCTCTTGGATACTTGAAGAAAGGAGAGGCGATTACTGGTGAAAATCTGCAAGCAGGTGATGTTTTGATTGGTCTACCGTCTTCGGGAATCCATTCCAACGGCTATTCTTTAGTCCGCAAAATTATGGAACATGCTGGTTTACAATATACAGACGATGCCCCATTTGATAGTTCAAGTTCTACAAGAGATATTTTGCGATTTAGTGAATCGGATGGTGACATAACCTTGGGTGAAATATTCCTTAATCCAACTAGAATTTATTGTGATCCTGTGGTTGATTTAATCAAAAGCGCTCAATCGGGAGAAAATGGATTTACGGTCAAGGATGTCAGAGGTATATGTCATGTAACTGGAGGAGGTTTGTCAAATCTATTGAGGCTACACGATAACTTAGGATGGGAAATCAACAATCCAATTAATCCGCATCCTGAGTTTCTGTGGTTAGCTGAAATCGGCGGGGTTGAAACCTGGGAAATGTATCGGACATTCAATATGGGGTGTGGAATGATTATTGCCGTGAGTTCACAGCACGCTGATAATATCTGTAATTGGCTCAGCAAGAAAATGGCCGGTGTACAAATTATCGGAAACGTTGTAGACAACGGTCGAAAAGTTGTTCATTCCCAACTAGGAATTGAGTATAGTCACTACTGAATCAGTTTAGTGCAGCAGCAATTTCTTCATTAAGCCCAGCAAACCTGTTGCTTAGTTCATTCATTGCTAGATTAAACGCAGTAACTGGATCTAGACTGCCATCTGTCTCGTAGGTTAGGATGTAGTCCCCTTCTACTGGTTCAAGAGTAATTGCGCCGTCGAAGTCCGCATCTCGACCAGTTCCTGGTCCAACTTGATGAAGGGCTCTTTCAAGATCCATTACAGTGTTAACATCCTCAACTTTCTTGTTTTTGAATAACTTAGCATCAATATCTCTACCGTCACTTGTCTTAAGATTCAATGCAAACAGAGTTTCTGCTTTCTTTGCGTTGTTCAACTTTGCAACATTTCTGTTACTAAATCCAACTCCTGCAACTGGAGACCACTTTTGATGGCTTGAGCCACGGCCAAGAGTTGCAAATGCATACAATTCAAGGTACTGTCCCTTGGAAAGGATGGTGATTGGAATTCTTCGGTGCTCTTCTTTGATGTCAAACATTGGGTCAGAAATTGTGGTTAAATCTCCGGCATAAACAGTGATGTGGTCTTCTTCAGCATCTTGTGCTGGACCCTGCACATTCAATGAATACAGAACTTGACATTGTGGGCAGCCTTTCTCTGCCTCCACCATATCAATACAGACTGGGCAGGTTTCGAAAAAGTCCAATTTTTCTTCAGGATAAGTCGGTACTGGAATCATTGCTAGTCTGTGTGCTAGCATTTCATCTGGGAGTACATTTACTGATTCTAGAATCACACCATCGTTTTCAACAACACCTTGACTGATGTTTACTCTTGTAATAGCTAATTTCGGCACATCTGAGATTAACGCTCTTCTAATAGCGTTTACTTGAGACGCATCGGTTTCGCTTAGTGCAATTCTAATCGAATTTTCTTTGGGCCAGCCTTCTACAATCTGTGCTTTCACTATATCACCACTATATCATACACGTCGGCCACGTCGACCGCCTTTCTTCTTAGTCCCATCATGGGCGATTGGAGTAACATCTTCAATTCTAGTAATTGTCATGCCTGCACGTGTTAGTGCTCTGATTGCCGCTTGGGCACCTGGACCAGTATTGTTTGACAGGTTGCCGCCTGGGGCTCTATACTTTACAATAAGTTGAGTGAATTCTTTGTCCTTAAGAGCGTCTGCTAGTTTTTCTGCAGCTCTTGTAGCAGCGAATTGTCCACCACTGTCTTTGGATGACTTGACCATTTGACCACCAGAACATGTGGTGATTGTTTCTGCTCCTGTTAGATCAGTAGCAGTCATTAAGATATTATTGTAGGAACTAAAGATGTTGACTATTGCTCTACGTGACATCACTCATCGCCTCCTGTTTCTACAGTTGGTGCTGCTTCAGCAGCAGCCTTAACTTCCGCAGCAAATTCTGGAGTTGCTTCTGGGTCTACTTCCTCAACAGCGTACTCAGCCTTCTCTCTGCGTCCTTCAATTGCCTTTCTAATGGCGTGTTCTGGATTATTCAATCCACTGCTAGGATGATACTTGATGTGTTCTTCTTCATCTCTTGAAACCGGGTATGATGGGATTGTTACTTTTTGCTCACCGATGCAAATTAGTCCGTGGTTAACAAGTTGCCTTGCTTGCTTCATTGTCGTTGCAAGACCTTTGTAGTAAACTTGTGCTTGTAGACGTCGGTTCAGTATGTCTTCGGTTCCGAGCGACAGGATATCGTCCAATGTTGCATCAGATTGAATCAATCCTTTGTTGTGTAGAGAACGTAGTAAGTCTTCCATTTCTCTCTTACCGTGTCCTTCACTGGTATCGACCATACCGATCAAGCGCATTGCTTGCCTTCGATGGCGTCTTAATTGTGATTTGGCCTTCCAAATCTCACGCATGTTCTTCAAACCATGCTGGGCTTTGATTGCATGCTCTTCTTCTATACGTGCAGCCTTCCAAGGGTGGGAAGGTGTGTCAAACTTAGGTCTCGAAAATTTTGGCTCTCCCATCTAAATCCCTCACTTCTTCCTGTTTACACCCAGTGTTAAGCCACCACGGCCATTCGAACGACCTCTTTGACCACGTACCTTGTTACCGCTTGCGTGTCTCACGCCACGGTAACATTTTATTGATCGAAGTCTGGTAATATCGTCTTTGAGTGTAAATTTAACTTGTTGACCTGTTAGGTGGAGTTCGTCCCCTGTTTCTAGGTCTCTCTGTCTGTTGAGCATCCACAATGGCACGGACTCGTTGTAGCCTTCAATAGCTAGACGAAGTTTTTCTTGGTCTTCAACAGACAAATGACCTGCCAACGATGCTGCATCAAATCCGGTGTTTTTACAGATTTGATTAGCGGTTCTTGCCCCGACTCCCTTAACAGCGGTAAGCGCTGTAGCAAGCGGTTTTAGACCGTCAATATCGGTATCTGCCATTCGAAGTATGTAAGAAAAATCTTCTCCTAGGTCTTCGGTTTTCGGTTGTGCCATTTCTTTTCACCTTGATGCTTACACACAGTGTGAAGCAAGTTCCCGACCAACCTCCCATATATCAAGACCGCGATGCAGCAAGTGGTTTTTGATTTACCAAATTAGCCTGTAAAAACACTAATTTTTTACACAAAGTAGGTAATTTTCGCCTTTGGGATTGCGGAGTAAAAATGCCTCTCTCGAACCGTGGCGTCTGACGAGTTGACGGTCAAAGGAACCCTGTAATTTAGGTTGCAATTTTGGATCTAGGCTCGCTCTAACAGTCACCTTACCAATGTCATGCTGTAGGAAGATTTCAACGAATTTATCAGCCGAATCAATGGTTAATTCTCCCTCGATTAAGTCAACTATACGGCCTGTTGCTACAATCAAATTATTTGGACTTTTTGCGGTTTGTTGAAACACTTTCTGATGATAAATCATCGGCCTCCTACCCTGTGATTCAGCCCAGACATAATTGTCGATTGACGACGCGTTTAACCAATCGTTTGCCATACCAGATTCTACTAAAGCAGCATCAATAATCGAAACATAACTACCCCTTTGTGGTTGAATGAATTGTTGTTCTTGGTTATCTTCCTGTTCTGCAATCGGTTTGCCGCCCAGCAAAATAAACGGCGGGGAGGTTGGGTCCGGGGGGATTCTAACAAATCGCCTTGCAATGGTTGGCTCGGCTATTGCACCTAACCACAAGGCAAGTCTGTCTACTCTCCCTCTGCCACGCGATGTCCATGTCCAAGTTTTACTTGTATTAGGCCAAAATTTCTCAACCAAATCCTCGACTTCAATCATTTGCGCCGTAGAAAGCCGGGGTGACAAATCTAACAGTATTGCAGGGCCACTTTTACTGCATTTGATGTAAGGTTTCCATCCTGCAAAAACCTCATCCAATCGAGGTGCCATCTCAGAGAGTGCATGCGCCCGACTGTTTCGAGGCCTGGCAGGATCTAGGTGCAGAAATGCAATTGACTCATTTTCGAGATTCAATAACGACATTATTTGTGAGCCGTCTCTACCATCGCCAACAATGAATACGCTATCCTTCAAACGGTTGAGTGAATTATCTCCACGTTCGGTGAATACGGTGCGAAAATTAACTGCGCTTGCTCTTGCACGGCTTTCGTTTAATTCAATGCCAACTATCGGGCGTTTGAGTATCTCTGAATATGCTGCAACCTGTATACCGCTACCGCATGCACAATCGAGGATTACACCTTCAGGAAGTGGATATTCACGTAGCATTATCGCCCTGGATAAAGCCACCTGCCAAGGCGTAGCTAGAGGTTTACCTTCGTCGGCATGAAAAAATTTGAATCGTTCTATTGAGGTTTTATCTGGAGTATTTTCGAATAATCCTTCACTAGATTCTGATAACGGATGAATTATTCGAGGCATAACATCCCTCAAAATTTTGCAACATCACTTCTGGTCATCAGACTTTCAAAATTAATTCCCGCTGTCGCAAATGCCTCTTTAGCTCCCTCTTCCCGATCAACGATACTGATTACCCCAATTACTTCGCAATCTGTATCATTGTGTATTCTCTTTACTGCTTTGATGGCTGAGCCCCCGGTTGTCGTAACATCCTCAACAATGACGATCTTGCCGCCGCCTGACAGGGATGAACCCTCTATTCCTGGAGGATTGTTGGTTTTCCTTCCGCCCCTTCCTTTGGGTTCTTTTCGTACCATGAAGCCCCTTCTAGTGGACTCCTTTGGTGACATCGTTACTGCAATCGCCGTTAATGGAACCGCACCTAACTCAAGCCCACCAACAAAATCTGCACCCATCTCATCCATGCGGATATTAAGGAGCTCGCCAATCAAGTGACTTGCTTCAGGATGCATCATCACCGGTTTGGTATCGAAAAACCAACGCGATTGACGCCCGCTGGCTAGAGTGAATGCATCGTCACTACCTCCGTCGATGAAGGCCAATTCTCTAACTAAATCAACAAGTCTTGGCCATTTTGGATGACTTCGTATTGATTGCGCCATGTCTCTCGAATGATGGTTAAGCAAATGGCACATGAACTTTCGTTCACTATTGAGGATTTTTTGTCAAAATTTACCTCTAGAGTTTGCTTTGGAATCAAAATTAGGCAATTTTTGATAAGCGGCCGGCTGCCTTGTCCAATGGTGAGGGGTATGGCGGATACGGTAAAAGTGCAATCCGACCTAGATCCTCTCGAAGGAATCGATAGTTTAAGGCTCGAAAATGAAATGAAAAACTATCAGCAATGGATGGATGAGAGAACTGAAGATGCTTATCGAATTGCCGAGATTGCGCGAGCGAAAAACCTAGACTACAAACCATTTGTGGAAATACCAAGGGCTGCAGACCTAGCTGGCAGAACAGAAAAATTGTTGGTAGAATATCTCGGTGAATACGAGGTTGCGGATGACATTAGAAAGATGCTTGCAAAGCATGACCGTGAAACCACTTCTATGTTGATGGCGCAGTCAGTTGCCAGAGGATTTCGTGATGAAGGTCATGATTTGGTTACCGCGATAGATGTTGGACTTAGAGTTGGCTTGGCAATTCTAACGGAAGCGGTTCTAGTTGCGCCGCTGGAAGGTATCAGTGAGGTTCGTCTACTGAATAACCTAGATGGTTCACAGTTTGTCTCTGTACACTTTGCAGGCCCAATTAGAGCCGCTGGAGGTACTGCTCAGGCTCTTGCCGTACTGATTGCAGACATGATTAGAATCGAATTAAATGTCGGAAAATATCAACCGACAGATCCTGAAGTAGAACGGGTGAAAGAAGAGTTTGGACTATATCGTGGTAATTTGCAATACCGGCCAAGTCCAGAAGAAATCGATGAAATTGTTAGGGCTTGTCCGGTAATGATTAATGGCGAATCTACTGAACGAATTGAATGTTCTGGATATGGTGACGTGAGAAATATCGATGAAGCGAGGATTCGCGGTGGTGTCCTGCTGGTCATTGGAGAAGGTATGTGTTTGAAAGCACCTAAAATCCAAAGACATACGGAAAGAATGAAAATCGCTGGATGGGATTTCATCAGCAAGTTCGCTGAAAAAGGCAAAAAGAAGGAAGACGATGATGAAGTCAAATTCAAATCAAGGTTAACAGAACCTATTACTAAGTTTATGAACGATATAATTGCCGGAAGACCCGTTTTTGGAGCACCCCAACAACCTGGTGGTTTTAGGCTTAGATACGGTCGTGCAAGGCCATCTGGATTGGCTGCAGCATCAGTCAATCCGGCTTGTATGTTGGCTATGGATGACTTCATTACAATTGGAACACAAATGAAAATTGAGCGCCCGGGAAAAGCATGTGCAATCACGCCTTCTGATCACACAGATGGACCTTGGGTTGTTTTGCAGGATGGAACCTTTACTCGCTGTGATACTGTTGAAAGTTTCAATCAACTCAAGAAAAGTATTGCTACCATCTGGGACAATGGTGAGATTGTAATTGGCTATGGCGAATTCATGGAGAATAACAAAAATTTGGTGCCTGCTGGATATTCAATCGATTGGTGGGCAAGTGATCTCATTGAAGAGTTGAATTCTCCCGAAACTGTTGAAGATTTTCGCTCGATCATGGGGTTGTCAAAAACTGATTGCCCAAGCGGCATACCTGGCTTAACTAGGGAACAGTTCTCGGATGCTAATCTTAGATTCAACGTACGATTGCATTGGCATAGATTCTTAGTCACTTTACAGCCAAATTGGGAGCAAGCTAAAGCAGTATCTGAGAAATTCAAAACCTCCTTACCTCCGCCACATAATCCGTGGTTTCTTGACTTGCCAATAGAGTGGGTTCCGGAATTAATTAAGGTCCTTGAGGGCGCAACTATTGAAAATTTAGCAATTAACGAAAACGATTTGTTAATGCCACAACGAGAAGAGAGATGCCTAAGAATACGAAATGGTGTTAGTAATTGGACTTCATCTATCATGCATGAAATGCCTCCTGCGACATTAGAAATCGGCGACATCGCAAACCCTCCTGGTCCAGAATTTTCTGTGGATGATTTCATATTCGACCAAAAACCTTCAGCATTGTGGACTTTACAACAACATGGTATTGCAAAGGGGTCAGCATTGATTTTGGGACTTGCCCATCACCACGAAGGTGATGACCTGGTAATTACCAGTGGATGGTCTGCACTTCTCGAGTCTTTGGGATTTGCAGTGAACGAAAATAATATCATCATGATAACCGATTCAAAGAAGATCTTTGAAGATAAAATCGCTAAGTTAAAACTTGCTGAGGCTGTTTTAGCAAAGGAAGAAACTCGACTGGAAGAACTAGAGAAAGAACGCGCAATACATAGAATATCTGCTGAGACTAATGCAAGACAGCAAGGGAAATCAATTGCTGAAACTGATGAAATTGGACGAAGCGCCGCAGCAAGCATTCCCGACGAGGGACCACAAGATGCCAACAGATATCTTGCCTCTCAAATTGAGAGAGATGATTACAGAGTTGACGGAATCCTACCAGTAATCAAGAAGATCTCAAAATTGAGGTGGCACCATTCTGCTCCTGTTAGAATTGGTTGCCGAATGGGACGGCCAGAAAAGTCTGCTCCAAGAGTTATGAACCCAATGGCTCATACCCTATTCCCTATCGATTTAAATGGGGGAAATCAAAGATTGCTAACCAATGCAGCAGACAAGCAAAATATCCGAGTCCAGTTAGGCCTTAGAACCTGTAATAGTTGTGGGAAAAAATCACCAATGCTCTCTTGCCATCACCGGAAAGTGAATGAATATGGGGAGACGATGCTTGGTGAAAAATGCGGTGGACGGACCGAATTCAAAAAAGAATTAGAAGCAAATCGGAGAAGAAGAGGGGAAATTACTACTGTACCAATTGCATCAATGATTGAAGATGCAATGATAAATCTTGGACTTGAAAGAGTCCCGAACACTGTCAAGTGTATGAAGAAAATCGCTAGCAAAAATCAAACCCCTGAGGCTTTAGAAAAAGGCATTCTAAGAGCGAAATACGATATTCCTGTGTTTAGGGATGGAACTGTTAGATTTGATATGAGTGATGTGCCAGTTACTCATTTCAAACCCAAAGAGATTGAAGTTTCATGGAAGAAGCTAGTTAATTTGGGTTATACTCATGATTATCTTGGAAATGAATTGACTTCTGATGAACAGATGCTCGAGCTATACCCACAAGATTTCATCGTAGCTAAGAACGCCGGCGATTATTTTGTGCGAACTGCGAAATTTGTCGATGAATTACTGACAAGATATTACGGCCTCGAACCATACTACAATGTTTCCAATGCTGATGATCTGGTCGGGCATCTAATTTGTGCATTAGCGCCTCATACTTCTGGTGGTGTGTTGTCGAGAATTATTGGCTGGGCTGATTGTTCTGGCGGTTATGCGCATCCACTGTTCCACGCCTCAAAGCGAAGAAATTGTGATGGTGATGAAGATGCAATCATGTTATTGATGGACGGTTTACTTAATTTTAGTCGTGAAATATTACCTGCAAATAGAGGTGGCCAAATGGATGCCCCTCTCGTTCTGACAACTAGATTAAATCCAACAGAGGTTGACAAAGAAGCGCTGAACGTTGACTCAGGATGGTATTATGAGCGTGATTTCTATGAGGCTACTCAAGATTGCCCGCATCCAAAATCTGTTGCCAATAGGGTCGATTTTGTTGAACGTCGATTAGAATCTATTGCTGCTGTAAGAGGCTATGGTTTCACTCATGATTGTGAATCTATTTCTGCTGGTCCAAGCCTCTCTGCTTACAAAACACTTGATACTATGATTGACAAGATGAATGGGCAACTGGATTTAGGCCACAGGTTACGAGCAGTCGATGTTAGAAAGGTTGCATCAAGCGTGATTCGGTCACACTTTTTACCTGACCTGAGAGGGAATTTGAATGCGTTTGCGAGACAAAAAGTTAGGTGCCTAAAGTGCGGCCATTCATATCGTAGGATGCCTATTGCCGGTAAGTGCATACAACAAAGCAAGGCTAGTAATGCTGGATTTGGCTCTCTTGGCATCTCTAAATCACAAGGTGATTTGTGCAATGGAAACCTTGCGTTGACAGTATCAGAAGGCGCAGTTAGAAAATACATCAAGGTAACTTTACACGTAATGGAAAAATATGGGGTAGATACATACACCAAACAAAATGTTGAATGGTTAGCAAATAGTACTGATTCCTTATTCCAAAATGACCGATCCAAGCAGATGTCATTGGCTGATTTCCTGTGATTATTTTACTGATGGTCCAATCATCTGTTCTGGCCTAACCCACTCATCGAATTCTTCGTTTGTCAGATAGTCCAGTTCCAAGGCCGACTCTCTAAGAGTCAAACCGTTCTCATGCGCATTCTTGGCAATCTTGGCTGCCTTATCGTATCCAATATGATTGTTCAGAGCAGTTACCAACATCAACGAATTTTCAAGATGTTGATTAATGCTTTCTGCTACTGGCTCTAATCCTTCCACACAATTTTCTCTCATTGAACGACACGAATCTGTTAGTAATCTTATTGAATGTAAAAGATTGTGAATCATCATTGGTTTATACACATTCAACTCAAAGTTACCTTGAGATCCTCCAACTGTTATCGCAGTATGGTTGCCCATAACCTGGCAGCATACCATTGTCATAGCCTCTGCTTGAGTAGGATTTACCTTGCCTGGCATGATTGATGAACCCGGCTCGTTTGCTGGTAAGGCCAATTCACCAAGACCACACCTAGGCCCTGAACCCAGCCAACGAATATCGTTGGCTATTTTCATCAAACTTACTGCTAAAGTGTTCAATGCTCCGCTGGCGGCGACAACGGCATCATGGGCTGCTAACTGTGCGAATTTATTTTCGGCACTGACGAAACTCAATCCAGTAATGTTTGAAATTTCATCTGCGACCATTTGAGCAAATAATGGATGAGTGTTAAGTCCGGTTCCAACTGCTGTTCCGCCCAGTGCCAATTCAAATAAGTCATCAAGCGCAAAATCCAGCCTTCGTAAGTCTGCATCTAATTGTGAAACCCATCCAGAGACTTCCTGTCCGAGGGTTAACGGCACTGCATCCATCAAGTGCGTGCGCCCAATTTTTACAATCCCTCCCCATTGTTTGGCTTTGTCATCTAGGGCATTTCGTAGCGCCCTGACGCTTGGTAGTAAATCATGGACAAATGCTTCGGCTGATGCTATATGCATTGCAGTCGGAAAAGTATCGTTTGATGACTGGGCTCGATTGACATGATCGTTTGGGTGGACTGGTTTTTTCGAACCTAGCTCGCCGCCGGCAATTTCAATTGCTCGGTTGGCGATAACTTCGTTGGTATTCATGTTAGATTGTGTGCCACTGCCTGTTTGCCAAATTCTTAGTGGAAAATGGTCATCCAGTTCGCCGTCTATTACTTCTTGTGCGGCTTGGATTATTAGTTCACCAACATCGCCATCTAATTGCTTCAATGCTACATTCGTTTTTGCCGCTGCCTGCTTTAAGATTCCAAAAGAGCGTACTACGCCTCTTGGCATTGTATCAATACCTATGTCAAAATTAATCAATGAGCGAGCGGTTTGACAGCCATAGTACCTATCGCTTGGTACTTCTAAATCACCCATTGTATCGCTTTCAATACGAATTCCTGCGGACTTTTTAACAGAAGGTTTTGCCGCTTTTTTTTGTGTTGTATTTCGCTTGGGGTTCAGTGCATTATCAATCATTTTTGCGATAGTTGCACTGCGTCCGTCCTTTCCTTTGCCAACGCTGCGATCAAGTCTTACGGCCAAATCTTCAGGTATGCTTATGCTTATAATTCGTCTATCACCGACTCTGTGTTTCGACATAGTTTGCGCTTATTAATTAATTATTAAATAATATCTACTATTCGAGTTCTGGACCAATTCCGACCTTTAATTCACCATTTCGCCAATATCCCCGATACATTAGTCGCGTCTGAAAAGGCATAGCGAACTCCCCTGATGTAGTTACAGCAATTAGACCACCTCTACCACCTAGTGGCGCTACTTCGTCAAGAATCTTATCAGTTGATTCAAATAAGTTAGTTGTTGAGTGATAATTTGTTGCAAGTTTATGGGCGGCACAAGTACGAATGTAGGCTTCACCAACGCCTGTACAAGAAACTGCGATTGTACCATCTGCCCAGGTTCCTGCGCCGATTATTGGGGTGTCTCCAACTCTACCAACTGGTTTTCCAGTCATGCCTCCGGTCGAGGTTGCTGCTGCAAGATTACCGTTCACATCAAGCGCTACTGCGCCAACAGTGCCCATTCCTTCATCGGAAAACTCCGTTGTAACTCTTCCCTCCAAATCATGGTCAAGTACAGAATCATCTTCATCGGTTGCCCCTGGACTTGCTTTATTCTGCCTCCATTGCTCCCATTGGCCTTGTCGTAATTCTGTTTTTAACCAGTCTTGGCTGACCTCTTCTACCCCACCATTTACTCCAAAATCATCTGCAGCATCGCTATTGAGGATTACTGGCCAGCCTTGGTGTAAAATCAAATTAGCTGCTCTAATTGGGTGTCTGAGCTTTGTCACATTGATCACGGAACCTGCAGCCCTATCGGCCCCACGCATAATTGATGCATCCATGGTTATTGAGCCATCTTCGCCAATTACCGAACCTTGTCCCGCATTGAACAAAGGTTCATCCTCTAGCATTTCTACTGCTAGTGTTACCGCCTCGAGACAATCAATTTCCCCGCTTGCTAATTTAGTTCCAACCACACCTAGAACTTGTTTCATGCAATCAATTCTACCAGGGTCAAGTGGAGTTTTACCCAGCCATGGCCCATCACCGCCAGCGCCGCCATGGATGACTAAGATTGCCATGTATCACTGTACAACTGTGCAACTGATTATTTGTTGTGGTTCTGCTGGTCTGTCCCCGGGAAGTTTTCTACATCTTTCAATTGAAGATACAACGTCCATTCCTTCAACAACCTCGCCAAACACTGCATGATTACCGTTCAGCCATGGCGTTGCAACCGTGGTAAGGAAAAATTGCGAGCCACCGGTGTTTCTTCCAGCATTCGCCATAGATAGAATTCCGGGGCGATCGTGTTTCAACGCCAATGCTGATGCTTCACAAGGAATTTGCCAGCCTGGCCCTCCAGTTCCTGCTCTGCGAGACATTGGGTCTTTTGAATGTGGGCAGCCGCCTTGAATCATGAAGTCTTGAATCACTCTGTGAAAGTGGAGGCCATTATAATGGCCCATTTCTACTAATTTCACAAAGTTACCAACTGTATCTGGCGCTTCATCTGCGTATAACTTGATTAGGATGTCTCCTGCACTTGTCTTCATCATTACCTGCATGACTATGCCACAAATCGGCAGGTCATGAGTATTGCCGTTCGATTATTGTTTTAGCCAAGGCCTGAAGTGTTGATCTGCGTATGCACGTGCGTAGTCTGCAGGATAACCTGCAGCAATCAACTGCTGTTCGTAAGCGAGTTGTTCAGGTGTAATTGATGCATCTACTGCTCCTATTCCTGCAACAGCAGCGTAACCAGCATCAGCGTATGCCTTTTCTTGCATTGCAAAGGTGTCGTTCTTTGAGCTTCGACCTCTAACAAATACTAATGTTAACAGCAACAGAATTACAACTCCGCCAATCAAACCGATTACGGTGTAAGACATACCAAACAAACCTGCTTCGGATTCTGTATCATCTGATGCATCGGTTGTGCCGTCGCCAGAGCCTGTGTTATCGCCATTATCGGTTGGGTCAGTTGGGTCAACCGGGTCTGTTGGGTCGACTGGATCGGTTGGGTCAGTTGTGTTGGTGTTGTTGTCCACTGGTTCCTCAACTAATTCACAGCCATCTGCACCAACAATTGTTCCCAATGGTGTATCAGGACACTGGTCGTTCTCATTCAAGACGCCATCAAAGTCTAGATCCAAAATTGGGCAGCCAACTCCGTTGTCGCCGCTGAAAACACCAGCAACATCTGGACATTGGTCGCCGTTAGTTCCTATTGGATTGTCACCAAATCCGTCGCCGTCTGAATCATACCACTGAGTTGGGTCATTTGGTAAGATATCATTATCATTCGATACCCCATCATTATCCAAATCGGGACAGCCGTATCGGTCTACTGTTGAGGTGCCCGGGTTATTTGGACAGTCGTCAATAATTCCATCACCTGAATCGGTGGAATTGAAACCGTCTCTATCGACATCGTTAGCCCATAACTCCTCCTCGTTTTGGATGAAGAATGGTTCTGAGAAGTGGATATTGTTAGATTCGTCCGTTTCAGGCACGTCATTGTTGGCATCAATTATCAATTTGCATCGATAATCTCCGGATGGAGTATCGGTTGGAATTGTAAAGAATGCATAACTGTCATCAACATTAGATTGATTGTAAGACATCGCATTAGAAACTCCGGGGTTTTCAGAGGCTGCTTCTGAAGAGTAAATTGTGTTGATGGTTTCATTATCCGAGTTGATTAACTCAATCATTACAATCATTGTTGCTCCGTATCCAGGCCCCCTAACGTTGTTTATAATCCACTGAGTAGTAATCTCTTCATCGGTAAATGTCTCAGTCGTCGGGCAAGTTAGTGATTCTGGTGCCAGGTCTGGCAATGCAGGTTCGTTGATAATTATGTCAACATCGTAATTTCCTTGTCCGCCATTTGAATCAATAGTTAGTGTGAAAGTGTTGGTTTGTCCTTCATACATTTCGTCATCGAGTGATTCGAACAGTAATCCATAACTCATATTGTCAACACTAGCAACTAAATCACCGGCGGTGTTTGTCAATGTTGCAGTGAACGGTAAATCAGTTGAAGCATTGAAATCAATTTCTACGTTCTTATACTCATCGAGTGTAAAGCTGTAGACGTCCTCAGTGTCAGAATTGCTCAAACAACCAGTTCCACTAATTGGATTATTAGTGCCTAGAGGAATGCCGGATTCACTGGCATCTTGACCTAGACCGAGGTCGTTTTGAGTGCCGCAACTAAATGGTGGAACGTAGGTTGATTGGTCTGGTTCTCCGATTAGCAGTCGATAGGTCCCTCCTGGATTTCCTCCGCCAAGGAAGCCGCCCCAGTATGTTACATTGATGTAATAATCTCCTGCGGTATTCTCATAATCTGTACCTTCTAATGTTACGAACTCGTCAAATGTAGAAGATAGGCTGGTGTCAATCGCAGTACCGTTTGGTAGCAATAACTGTAGGTCGAAATCTACACCATCAAACGGTGCAACTACCAAGGTAACTTCTAGTGGCTGATTTGGGGAGATGCTGACTTTGTACAGATCTGCTTCATCATTGGAGTCAACACAACCTCTAATTTCAGCCTCAACGTCTAGTCCTAAATCGGTTGATGTGGCAACATCTTCTCCAATATCGGCTCCTGTAGAGGCGTCGTCTTGTGGAGTTGCGCACGCATTTACACCATTACCCACAGTCATGGTATCATCTGCAATTATCTCATTATCTGTTTCGCTCTTTTCTGCAATCATTTCATCACTATCTAAAACGATGAAAACATTGTATTCTCCTTCGACAATATTGGTTGGTATTGCGCCATTAATGGTAAGAGTTTGGGTGGCATTGATCGCCAATCCATTAGCCCAAGTGGCGTTGCCAAGATTGTGGTCGACCCATGTATTTCCGATGTCGACACTTAAGATTACTTCTGCCATGAAGGCGTCCGAAAGGTCAAGTGTTCCATCGTTGATTACAGTAACATCGAATGGAACTATGTCCCCAGGATTTGCCGCTTGATTGAATGTTACATTATCGACTGCAAGATTAGGGATTGGTACGCTATAATTCGTCCAGACATCCATACTGTAATTTCCGCTACCTGCATAGTGTGAAACATTGACATAATAGGTTCCAGCTTGGTTTTCGAAGGATGAATCTTGAGAGGTTACAAACTCATCTGCGTCATTAAATGCCCCAGATGAGTCGATAACGCTGCCATTTGTTTGATGTAAACGTAGGTCAAAATCAACACCTGAGTCCATTGATAATGCAACAGTAATTGTGTGATTTACTGGTACATCAAAGGCAAAAGTATCACCGCCGTCGTTTGAATCCAAGCAACCGGTGTATGATGCGGTTACGTTGTTACCCATATTAGTCGGAGAATCAGTCCAGTTTTGTGGCGCATCTTGGCCGGTATTTGCGTCGTTTTGTGGACTATACCAATCAATACATGACTCTGTATAATTAGTCCAGATGTCAAGATCGTAGTCTCCGATTGAGCTCCCACCACCTTGATTGTATGGGAAAACTACAACCCAATACGTACCAGGCGTAGATTCAATTTGCGAACCTACGCTGCTTACAGATTCAACTGGATCGCCATAGTATGATGTATCTGCTGCAAAGTAAGAACCATTGTCTTCGTATGCAAGTGCCAAGTCGTAGTCATTTTGATAGTTTGACATAGTTACCTCTATGTTGTAATCTTGGTCCATGGTAAATTCATACCAATCTTCGACATCTGCTGTGTCAGCACACCCAGTGAACGATGTTGTTGGATTTGCACCTAGATCTTTTGCAGTACTAGTTGTTGCATTGCCTGCGTCTCCGGGAGAACCGCCATCATTTTGAATCGCCGGGCATGGTTGCCCTACTGCATTTCTAATGTCTTTTCTCAAATCATCCAGTAATATTGGTTCTCCAAATGGATTTGTCTTGGTTTCATTATCTGCATTAGCCGATGAATCATAGATGCTCATCAACGGAGATAAAGCAGTAATTATGAACATAATTCCAACTAAAAATCGTACACTGCGCATGTCGCTCACAGTGTAGTGTGCGCGCCGCTAAGTTATGAAACTACGGGCATACGGTTAATTTACCAGTGTTTTGGGTGATGAAGCGTTAACTGCATCGGAAACGCCTGCCTGATATCTCTTGAAGTTTTCAACAAACATCTCAGCCAAGTTATCTGCAGTTTTGTTGTAAGACTCGTTATCACTCCAAGTTTGCATAGGTTGCAAAACTTCACTTGGAACATTTGGACAAGAATTTGGCACTGCAAAACCAAACCTTTCGTCGACGGTGTAATCTACATCATCTAAATCACCATCTAAAGCAGCGTTTAGCATGGCTCTGGTATACTTGATTTTCATCCTATTGCCTACACCGTAAGGGCCACCCGACCAACCTGTGTTGATGAGCCATGCTGTTGCATTATGTTCCTCCATCTTACTGGATAGTAAATCGGCGTATACTCCTGGGTGCATCGGCATAAATGGTTCGCCAAAACAGGCAGAAAAGGTCGCCTGGGGTTCTTTGACTCCGACTTCAGTGCCCGCAACTTTTGCAGTATATCCAGAAATGAAATGGTAAGCCGCTTGTTCGGGGGTTAGGCGAGAAATTGGTGGCAATACGCCGAATGCATCACAAGTTAGGAATATGACATTTTGCGGATGTCCACCGGTTGAATCTTGGGTTCTATTGTCGATGAATTCAATTGGGTAAGAGCCCCTGGTGTTCTGGGTTTTTGATGTATCGTGGAAGTCTGGTACGCCATTTTCGTCCATAACTATGTTTTCTAAAATAGATCCGAACTTTCGAGTCGTACCAAAAATTGCTGGCTCGTCTTCTTCTGATAAATCAATCAATTTAGCATAACAACCGCCCTCAAAATTGAACACTCCATTCGCACCCCAGCCATGTTCGTCATCGCCGATTAGTGCTCTCTTTGGATCAGCAGAAAGAGTGGTTTTGCCTGTCCCAGATAGACCGAAAAATATCGCAGTGTTGTCACCATTAGTGTTAGCAGAACAATGCATTGGAAGTATGCCTTTCTTCGGGAGAATTAGATTCATTACTGAAAATATTGATTTCTTTATCTCACCGGCATATCTAGTTCCACCAATCAAAACCTCACGGGCTTGATAATTTACGATAACGAAGCATTGAGAGTTCAAACCGTCTTCTGGGCTTGCTTCAAAATGTGGCGCATGAAACACAGTAAAGTCTGGAGAGTGGTTCGCCATTTGCTCATTTGAAGGTCTGATGAACATATTTCTTGCAAAGGCGTTGTGCCATGCGTTTTGATTGATTACTCTGATGGGTAATGCTTCAGACATATCTGCGCCACAGTATAGATCCTGGACAAAAAGGTCATCTTGGCTGGACAAATAATCCACTACTTTTGACCTCATTTTGGTAAATGTCGCCATGTCTGTAGATACGTTAACTTCGCCCCAATTAACATCAGAGCTTGTCGTCGGTTCGTCAACAATAAATTTGTCATTTGGTGACCGACCTGTTCTTTCCCCGGTTTCTGTGACTAAAGCCTTGTGAGCACTGTAGACTCCTTCGCCGCGTGATACCGCCATTTCGACTAGTTGCTCCACAGGTAAATTCCAGTGGATGGTTCCTGAACACTTCAATCCGTGTACAGATAGGTCGCCGGAATGCGAACCCAATACTTCGGCCATGCTGAATCGTGTCGGAGGATGTCTTTGTCTTTTTCGTTTTGTGGCATGATGATTAAGGGTATATTTGCGGCGAATAATTTTACTCGAAAATGGGCTACATGCTGATTTATTTGAGGCGAGGCTTGAATAAATATAATCTAACGACAGGGCATATGTCTGATGACGCTGGTGAGGAAAAAGAATCCCCCAGTAAAGACGGTTCTAGAGATGAAATAATCAGGAAACGGTCCTTTTCTCGGGCTCGTGGAATCGATATATCGTCATTCATGGTTGATGATGAGAGCAAAACCGAAACCACGGATATCGTCGAAAAGGCAGAAGTTGAACAAGATATAGCAATGGGGGAAATTGCTGAAATCTTCTCAAAAGGGGGCGAGGATTTTGACCGCCCTGGGGCAATCCAAAAAGATGGTACTGTAAAGACGGCCCCTGAAAACGATAGTGTTACTGATCTAGCTGTTCATGGCGAAAAACGATTAGGTTTTGGTCTGTTGATTGCAATGATATTCTCATGGTCCTTAATCGGGACTATTGTTGGTACAGTATTAGATCCAATTCTCGGAGCGATTGGTCTCACTGTAATGGCCGTAGTTGGACTTTACCTAGGTGAAAAATGGATACCAAACCCAAATATGAGAATACTAGGGGTAACTTGGGTAATCATTTCAATGAAATTGATCTATGGATTGGTACTAGATTTGTGGCATTGGGGGTGGTTAGATGACTTTTCTTTTGCCAATGAAAATGACATCTTAGGTGCGCTGCTACTATTAGGCGTAGTATTGAACATTGGAATTGCTCAGCGGCATGATGAAGATGCTATTGCCGCCCAAGCGACATTGATTTTGTTGGTTGTTGGAAGTGCTGCAGGCGCAATTTATGGTGAATTTGGTGTTGCCATAATGATTGGGATTGGGACTATTTTGTTACATGGTCTTGCGATTGTGAGAAATTCAGGAAATCTGGCAAGCATGGGCATAGCTGTGTCATATCTTTGGGTAGGTGTTCATGCAATATCGAATAATTGGGAGTTTTTCGGACTGGAAATATTGCCTTTCGAGGATGAATTGTTGTTATTCTTGCTAATGGTTTGTGTTACTGCAACAAATTCGACAATGGCTGCCATGTTTGTCAACAAAGATAACTGGTTCTCTGATGCATTCAAATCTCTTGGACTTGGAAAACCTGGTCTGTGGTCGGTTTCTGTAGGATTAGGTATGATTGGCGCATTGTTGGCAGTAGCTGCTAATCGACTTGAAACTGGATATGCTCTGGCACAGTTGGTACTTCTCCTAACTGCATTCAGCGCCTCTTATCTTATTGTTAGAGGAGTTGAATGGCCTAGGTTATTACCATTAATTGTGCTTCCAGCACCGATTCTATTGTTTGCACTAGCAATATTAGAAAGCGGAATTATCGAGTTGAGTTTGCCATATGGGCTTAGGCCATACAGCATCTATGCAGCAATTACCGCCGCTTTGACTGCTGGTGCTTTGCTAAGAAATCAAACTGCGGTCTCAGACCATGTATTGTGGGCTGGTGGATTACTGATTGTAGTTTTACTGACTTTACTCATCCCGGCTAATGATGCGGGGAGTGGTGCAAGAACATTGTTGGTTAGTCAAGGATTAGTATGGGTCGGTTTAGCTCAATTATCTATGTACAGAGACTCTCCTTCAATCGCTGGAACCGCAGTTGTAGGTCCATGGTTATGGCTTCTATTCTTTGCTACTGATGCCGAAAGCCGTCTTGTTTCCGCAGATTATGTGCCAATTCTAATCGAGCAGTATGATCTTGCAATATGGATGATAGTGCTATTGTCACAGCAGATTTGGGTCAATATGAAGCATGGCGATACTGGATTCAATCTAGCCTCTAAACTGAGCGGTATGTCTGAATTGGGTGCTAGATTAAGAGACTCTGAGGTTCTCCAATTGTGGAATTTGAGTTTCCTACTAGCACTATTTGTTACATGGGCGATAACTAGGCCTGGTGCACTACCAGCCATTGGTTTGTTTGGAGTATTGGTGTTATTGATGATTAGTCACGCTATAATGGTCTTATTTGACAAGCACAAAGGGAGGCCGCGGTCATTGATGACAATCTGGGGAGTTTCGGTTATTGCACTATCTTGGACATACGGGCAGCAAGGGATTTGGGCAATCACCCTAGTTATTACCAGTGCAATACTCCTAATCTCATCGGACAGAATGAAACGTTCAGGTGTTTCTGATGAATTATTACAGAAGGCAGAAGCTTTGCCAGGGCAATTGCTCACTTTGATGATGGGATTACTATCCGGATTATTCATCATAATAGCCCTTGAACCACTCAATTTGATGGAGTTGGATGGTAGCTCCTTACTCCCGGATGAAAGTTTTAATCTTTACACGCTGACTGGAATTACTTTAGTCGGGCTGGTTCTCTATTTAAGGAGAGCTGCGACTGTTGAAAAATTATTACCACCAGCAATTTCTGCAGTAGGCTTACTGGCTGTGATGGCGATTACTGCACAAGTTAAAGACTCTGCAATAGTACTCTTAGCGACCGTCTTGGCGTTCATTGGATCTGGAGCATATCTAGCGGTACAGGGAGAATTTAGAAGTGAAATGCGCTCAATCGCTAAGAAAGAAGAGCGTTTGTTAAGAATTGAAGAAAAGCAGGCCCGTCTTCAGAGATTTGTTGAAGCCCAAGTTGAACAAAAAGGCGAATCTGCGACTAACATAGAAGGTCAAGACACTAAATCAAAATTAAAGATGATCGATGTCGAAATGTTGGATTTGGTTGAAAAACAGAGAAAAAGAGCCAAACGGGCTGGTACGTCAGGTGAATACGACCTAGAACTTGGTGACATCCATCACAGACCTGTCATCGTAATTGCCTTCTTGATTACAACTATTTTAGCATCAACATACCTGTCATTTACAAGTTCGCTCTCTTACCTGATTCTGGCGTTTTGTGTTGTAGTTTCAATATTATTCATCGCTCTTGCTAGAATTAGAGCTAATGATATTGGCCTTAGGCTGCCTGATATTGCCGGCATAGAATTACCAATTGCTATCTCTATGGGCGGACTTGTTTTGGTTCATTTGGCTGGTAGGATTTCGGATTCAGTTGTCGGATTGGATGATGCAAAACACCTAGCAGTGATAACCGTAGGGCTATGTGTACTTGCTGGAATCGGTTTGATTGGTCGCAACGACCTGGGTTTACGCATCCCCAATGCGGTTGAAGGTATCGTCTATCTTTTGGCCTTAGACAGAGTGTTTGCTCTAATTATTGGAGGTGAGGTCCCGATTATGTATCGAGTTGATCCGTTTGATGGAAGTTTGGTGGATTGGACATTGCCCTTGCTATTTGTCGAATTTGTTCTGCTCGCCTGTGTATTTGCTTATGATTGGGTAGAAAAACAGCGTTTGATGCGCGGCTTAGAAGATCATAGAGGGGCCGTTGGTCGCTCTGCATGGGTGATTTTTGCGGGCCTAATCTCTGTTGGATTCGCTGGCGTACTGGCAATCATATTAGTAATTAGACGCAGTTGGAACTGGACTCAGCCTGCTGCTGTGATGGTTTCATGGTTGTTAGCACCAGTAGCAATTTCAGGGCTTATGTATTGGTCGATGGACTTGTTTGGTGTAGAGCCAATCGGAATACATGTACTAGCTACAGTGTTTGGAGCAGCATCGATATTCTTTGTGATTTGGTCGGTAGCGACAGATTCGGGTGTTTGGTTGGCTGCAGGGCTCTGGTCTGTACACTTGTTGCTGATACCATCTGGATTTGGTTGGAGTAGTTTGACCATTGTGGCAATATTGATGATTATTTGCTCGGCGACATCCTGGGTCAGCGGAATTTTGGTCATGAGAAAGTCATGGCGAGTATTTGGTGCCCTTGATATGGTGCTTGCTTGGATTGTTGCAATGGTTATGTTTAGTACAGGGGCAGGTATTGAAGCAATGCTAGCAATCCTGATTGCATCATCAGTACTACTAGGTATCGTGACATATCTCAATCAAACTTATGAAAAGCAAATCATCAACGGTTAATCATGTGCATTTCAAGTAAGTCACAAGCCTCGTTAATGGCTTCTTGAATCCCGACATTACTGCCGCCATACTCCAAACGGGCCGACACTGAAATCTTCGCCTGCGTACCACTATTCCTTACTCCAATCGAAAGTTTTGCTTCACCGTACAAGCAGTTAATCAACATCAAATTAGGCTCTCCGGGAATTGTTGTTCTATGCCACTGTGATACCAAATTAAATTCTGATAATTTATCGAATAATGATTTTTCAATGACATCTGATAATTTGTTGTTGCCATTCCATTTACCTCTATCGACATCTTTTACCGATTGGCGTTGTTTCCAGCCCCTGTCCATTAACTTCGATTCGTCTAGTTTTGTTGTCGCAAGCAGGTATGCAACCAAGGTCATTGCTCCATCACCAACAAGAGACCATGCTGACTCATGATTTGGGTGTGGTGATGCTAGTACAACATGCCCCGAATCCTCAACTCCAAGAACACTTGGCATTGAAGAATTAGTGATGAATTCATTGATTTGGTTATTTGATAAATTGAATGATAGCCACCGATCGCCAACTGCTGTTTCGTTAGCGGTAACTTGCGTTGGAAACCGATTAAGATTGGTTGTCAATGAAAGATCTGATTCAATGCTAGCTGCTAGGCTCCAATCTTTACCGGAATTTGTAACGCTATTGAGAAATGTGTCAGCAATTCGATCGCCATCAATCACTTTGAATCCATGTTGCGTTGCCTCAATCAGTAAACATCTATCCCCATCGCCATCAAGTGCTGCAGCAACTAATGTACCAGGTTTTGATTGAGAGAGTTGATTAATTAAAATGTGAGGTGATTCTTTGGCCTCTACAAATGTCCATTCTTGTGTCGGAGAAAAGTCGCCTGCGCCGCAATTATCGTTCAAGTCCGTCGCCTCGTCGCTGACTTCTACCGCTTGGACCCCGTTACTCGAGAGCCAATCTGCTAGCCAAAACCGGCCAACTCCCTTTGAGGAGTCTACCAGCAGTGGTTGGTGGATATTTTTTGCCTGGGAAATATCTCGTTGAATCAAACCGGCAAGGATTTGGTAACGACGTGAAAGCCAATGAGGATGATTGTTTTTGGACCATTCTGCTAAATTATGAGATATTGAGGGTTGACTCAACCTTTCACTATCGATTGAGTCAATTTCCCTTTCCTCTTGAGAGAGAGAGATTGCATTACGAGAAAGTTGTTCCTCGAATTCTGGCGTGGTCTTGTAGCCGTATTTTGAAAATATTTTCAAGCCAGAATCATCTACTGGATTGTGACTAGCAGTAATCATACAACCAAAATCTGCATTGAAAGAAAGTGTTGCATAATGTAGTGTAGGCGTTGCACACAATCCAATATGTACAACTTCAAAATCCGCAAGATTTAGTCCAACTGTTAGATGACCTGCTAACAGATTGTTTGCCGGCCGATCATCCCAACCAACAACTACGCGTGGTTTTTTGTGAGGATCAAATTCAGCAGAGCGCCCTAACGATTCACCAATTAATCTCAACACTGGAGGTGAAAACTCGCGATGCTCAATCAAGCGAGTTATTGCTTCCTCCTCATTGGCAATATCTATGTTCACCTTTCCTCGAATACCATCTGTGCCAAATAGATTAACACTCATTCAATCACCTATGGGTTGATGATTGGTCGTGGATTCCAGTTACTGTAACATTTGGCCAAACAATACTGTTGATGCCTAACACCGTTCCTGGATTTGTAACTGCATTGCAACCTAATTGGCAACCCTCGCCAAGTATCGCACCAAACTTTCTCAGACCGCTGCCAATCCTTGAGTCGCCGACCCTCAAGTATACTTCCGTGCCGTCATTTCTTAAATTGCTCAATTTTACTCCAGCGCCTAAGTTGACTGATTTACCAAGTATTGAATCTCCCACATAATTGAAATGTGGAGCTTTGGAATGCGGTAATAAGATTGAATGTTTGACTTCAGAACAATGGCCTACCAAGGCTGAAGAGCAAATCCAAGCATTTTCTCTGATGTAGGCTCCATGTCTAATTATCGCATCTTTACCGACAAAACATGGTCCGATAAAGTGTGTTGACGGTTCAATTACTGCCCCTGACTCAATCATTACTCGACCCTTAGATTCGTCGTAGGTGACAGTTTCTGGGAGTTTGCTTAGATCTATCAAATCTAGCTCGCTAGTCTCAAGTACCCTCATTTGATGTTTTAGATTGTGTTCCTTATCTTCCGCGAAAATTTGCCAAACGGGTTCCTCTGTTGGAAGCGTTGGTATGAGCCACGCACTCTGTTCGGTTAGGCTAGGAAACAGCGAATTCGCAAAAGCGTGACTGGGCCATTCCATAGCCATGCGAAATGGTTAATCAAAATGAATCTGCCGTTTATGCAGCAAGCCTGTAAAGGCGTTTGCCTGTAGAATTGTCAAGTTTGAATCCCACAAGATCAGATAGGTACCTTGGAATAAATAGCCCTACTTTTCTTGTTGTAAGGCCATGATTACGCATTCTTCGCTCATTTGAGAGATAATGAACTATGTCCGCAGCAGAACAATCTGGTACAACTGCAATATATTCTACAATCTCTTCTTTGAGGCGTTCTAGTCTGGCTTCTTTCTGTGAACCTTTTCCTCTCATTTGTATCATATATACATTGTATTTGATGATATATAATCGGGCTATTGGGGAATCCACGGGAGCCCTAAACAATATCTAGAATATCCTGCCAACGCTTCGAAGAGCCACGTCGGAAATAGTTGGTATGAAATTCTCTCTGACCAACATGTATGCAGCGTATGATTTTGCCTCTGCTATCATAACAACCATAGTTGGTATGTATTGGAATCATGACTTGCGATATATCGAATGATGGTCCATTGGCTTCTGGTTCTTCATCGGTGCAAGTTTCTGTTTTACCGTCCCATGTGATTGATTCTACAGATGGGTGTTTTAATTGTAGATCATTTTCAACCCTTATGAGGCCTTCATTTGCTTTCACTCCCCGCCAATCACCCCGTTTACCATTGTTCAACCAAGTAACCATTGTCTTCATCTGCGACAATGTAGCAAACGCGAGATGGGTAACTTCCCACCAGCCAGGTGTTCTTGCTAAGGTAACATGATGAATTCCTGGTCTTACCATTCTACTGTCAAGTCCATCTGCATAGGTTCGGCAAAGACCGGTTATCCTAACACATATCACCGGAATAATACCTAACTTTAGCCTTGACAATTGGAAAGGGTTAGCCAATTCTCCTAGCAACAAGATTGGCATTCTATCTTCAAGGTTTGACGAAGAATTTGATGATAAAAACTCACCAAGTGTTGAATCTCCAACGCTTGCTTGAGAGATTTTTTGTTTCAATTCATCGATTTGAATTTCTCCGCCATCGTTTAGATTAAATTCTAATGGTAACAAATCAATATCGGTGGACACAAATGGAGATTTAGGTAGTGGTTGGGGGGAATTATTTGGCGTATACTGCCAATGTGATGCTCTCATTTTCTCCATCGTTTATCCCTACTGGTAGATATTATTGAAATCGCCGCTTATTCTAGAAAGGTGTTTTCTTGGAAACATTGTGGGCATGTTACCTTTATCGGCCTTATCGAAGGAATGCCTAACGCAGCTCCGCAGCCAGGACAGTTGATTGCTTGACTCACTTGCTGCCTTCTTTGTGATGCGTCTGGGCTTGGGTCATACTCAAAGCGATGGTTTGACTGGACTGAAATATTCGTGTTAATCGATGGATTGGAGTTTCCTGTTTGATGAATATGTTGTTGATGAAGGGGTTGATTTGGTAGCATTCCAATAACTTGGTTTGCGCTAAGCCCATACTTATTACCAATGTTTGTTGCCTGTAAATTCAGTTCATAACCAGAGAGACTCATTAGCAGGTCATACTCATCTGGTGAAATAATGGTCATGTTGTTGCCACATCGAAAAACGTTTTAGATAGTTTAGATGGTTTGATTACTGATATATTGTAATTCAAGTCGGCTAAAATATGATATATATATTGAAAGAGTTCAAAAGCAACAGGGTTCGGCGATGGGCTGAGGAACCTAGGGATGAGTAGATCTAAGATGAAAAAATCTTCACGAAGTAAATCTGAGAAAATGACGCCTCAAGAGCGATCAAGAATCGTTCGAAGTATAACCTGTCGAGATACTATGACTGACGCCAATTGGGTATTTGCCCATGATACAATGGCAGATGTTTTGGATGATCTAACTCAAAATGACTGGGACCACGTTTTCGTTGTCAATAAGGAAGGAGTTCCAATGGGCAGAATTCACGCCGTAGATGTCCTAAAAATCGTTGCTAAGAAGAATGTGGAACGTTCTGTCGCCTGGATGCTAAGTGTACCTGCTAAACAACTAATTAACCTCCCTCCATTAACAGTCAAAACTAACACGCCACTGCTAAAAGCGGGAGCCCTAATGTTAACTCATGACTTAAACCAAATTGCTGTTGTTAACTCAGATGGCGTACTAGTTGGCGTAGTTGGCCACAAAACAATGGCAAAACACTTGCCCAGATTTATTCTGTAATCAGATGCCCCAATATCGCTCGGATTGGGCTTGTTTCGCTTGAAGCGAATTCTTGATTGTTGTAGCCATCCAAAGTACTACGACCCAGATTATCGGATAGAATAAATCGTCAAGAATTTGATTTACGCTAAACTCGTATGATTTACCGTTCAGTACTTCCGTAGAAATTTGTAGTGCGGAATCGACAAACGAGTACACAACCATGCCAAATATGCTAAGGACAATTAATCTGCCTGAGAATGACCCTCTCCTCAATCGCAAAAACATAAATCCAGCAGTTGATGTTAGAAACGCAATTACAATCCATGCTAAAGCTGCGTGTGTAACTTCCAACCAAAGTACGGATGTAGTGCTATCAGATACTAACAGAGTATACTCTTGATAACCTTCTGCAACAGCAAATATTGCGCTAAATACTGTAGCCGTCCACAATAATGATGAGAACATTGCCGCATCGGCATTGTCACGCATCTCTTGGATTACTCGATTAACCGTGGTTTCAATTCCTGCTCCTTTGCTAAATATATACAGTCCTGTGACCAGTGGTAGTGCGCCAATTACGATACCACCAATTTCAGCGGGCAGCATAATTCCTAAGCCCAATATTGCCAATACAAGCCCAAATGGAATCATGATTTTTGCCCGCCATTTTGGGTCTTCCAAGGCCTTAACAATGTAGTAATATGTTCCCTCGATACCCTTTGATTGTTTTACGATAATTTTCTCAACATGGTCAATTCTAACCTGAGACTGAATAATTGGTAAAACTGACTCGTCCTCGGCTCCGTCGGTCACTAAAATTGCTTTATCTGGCTGAAAAGTTGTGACTATCTCTTCGAGTTGTGCCGCTATTGCCCGGTCTGACCTGATGCCAACTTTCTCATCTCCTGTTAGAATAGCAATCTCAACTTCATCATCATCCCCTAGTGACTCCGATAGGTTATCGTGCTGCGATAATGCACCTAAAATAGCGTTGGTATCACTTTCCTCCGGATCTGCAATGCCGAGTTTTAACGCTGCTGTTAGAACTTGTCGTCGGCCTACCACTGGCCCTCTAATTGCCGTTTTAATACCGAGATCATTGTCTCGGTCGACAGTCAAAACGAGAGTTCTAGTCATAATGTGCACCGTTGGTTGTAGACGCTAGTATGTTCTACATTTCAAATCCTTCGCGCGAATTCCTCATTCGCTGGTTAAATTCTTGACTGATTCTTCAGAGTCATCGCCTTGTGAATTTTCGGCATCTAATGGTTCGTCATCTTGACGTATATTTGCTTGAGCTTGCTGATTTTTTGCTTTCCAGCGTTGAGTTGCTCGAATATATTTTAACGGATGGTCCATCCAAGAGATATCGCATAATCTGTCATCTCCCGGCAGTACTGGACAATTATGGTTAACTTTCAGTTTGCCACAGGATGCAGGAGTATATTCTCCGTTGTAAACATGATTCACTTGATATGTTGTGGTTGATTCACTGAAGTCGGGTGCGCCTCGAAAGAAACCAATACATGATTCCTCAGGCAAGGCTAATTTTGCTGATATCGATGCTAGGAATAATCTCCCAAAATGATTTACATTCACACCGTTTGCTAAATCTGCAATAATTTTTCTCATACAAGGTGGCCAATCAGATTCCTCAGCGCCTACCAAATTGATCGCTTCGCTGGCCTTGCTGGCCATGAGATTCCTAACCATCCCAACCGGTTCTGCAAGCCTCAAAGCCAACTCCATATCGATATTCTGCATTTTCTGCAATGCTTCCTGTTCAATATGATGCTTGATCCGCTCCCTCAGAAGCCTAGCCAATTTCGCTGATGAAGAATATTGTTGCTCATTGAAGAGAGTAATCTTTCCTTTGCTTATTTGAGCATTGGCTAAGCGCCATCTTGAGCCAGTTATTTTTGGGCAAATTTCTATGAAATCGGACATGCCAATTTTCCATAAATTACCATCTTGATTTTGTCTTAGCCTACGATTGTTGTTAGTGTTGACTAATTGTTTAGACTGAGATAAGTCGACATCCTTCTCAATATCAGAAAGAAAGGTTTTAGCAATTATTTCTAGATTTTCGCTGTCTTTTGTCAAAACCTGTTCCGCTCTGGTTGCTTCTGCTTGGGCCCATCGAGCAATTAGACGCTCGTCTTCTGAAGCGAACACTACTAAACGCGCATAGTAGAAAGAAAACGCTTCGATAATTCGCCCCTCTTCGGTGAAGATATCGCCTCCAACAACTGCAACGCCATCTTTGGATTCTATCGAATCTATCAAGCGTATTCTCGCTCTTGAGCGAGCTTTCTCCATCCATTCACCATCTAATAATTCATCCAAATCAATGTCATGTTCGATGGCTAATCCTTGAATCCATTCGGTTGCCTGAGGCAAAAATGGATATCTTGCTAAAGTCACCTCGTTCTCTATGAGAGGAGTGACTTTCGGAGTCGGCATGAGTCTTCCACAATCTAAGAGTCATATCAATTTCACGATGATATTATTTCATGTGGCTGATTGAACTGGAATTGTTGTGGCCGATGACATAATTCCTGGTTTGATTGGGGTTCAAACCAAAGTGAGAGAGTTTTTTGGTTGGAAGTATCAAAGTGACTTGCTCAGTGCGAATTTAATGGCTGAATCGTTGAATTCCAAAAATCCACTTGGGGTTGAGATATGGTCGCCAAAAAATAGGATTTCAGAATTTGATAAGTTGAAACAAAAACTGCTTGCTGCACCTAGAGTTGTGGTTGTTGGTGCATCCGTGAATGATGACGACTTCATCGGTTTTGACTTTGAAAACAGCGTTGTTATTGCTGCAGATGGATCGATTGGTGGAGTTGTTGAGTTAGCTGAGGTTGCTTGTGTGGTCACCGATTTTGATGGTAATCCCCATTTGGATAAAGCAGCCGAATCTGGCGCTGTTTTTGTCGCCCACGCCCACGGCGATAACATTTCACAGTGGCAAGAATGTTTGGATAAATGGCGAATTCTTCAGAATCCTCCCGCATTAATTCTCTCGCATCAAGTTGACGAGGCGATAGATGGAATGTACAATTATGGTGGTTTTACTGATGGAGATAGAGCTGTATGCCTAGCAATTGGTCTGGGTGTTCCAGTTGAGAAAATTTCACTCATTGGATTTTCAACAACTAAAATCGGACAATGGTCGGGACAAACAAACCCAGAAAAAAAATTGCAAAAATTAGCATGGATGTTGCAGGTGCTGCAAATCATTGGACTAGAAGAACAGGTAGATTCTAACGTTTACGAAGGGATTTAAGCCGCTCTCTCATCGATTCTCGGCGTTCATCATTATCGTCTGATACATTGCTTGTTAAGCGCCGATTAAACATCTCGTCTTGCCAAACAAATAGGTCGCCTTTTTCATCACCGGCTGCAACCCTATTGCCATTCGAATGAATACAATTTACTTTCCCGCAGACCATAGACGATATGGTCTCGCCATCACCCTGATAAATCACTTTCAGCAGACCGTTAATACCATCCTGTATGCCTACCCAAATGGTTGATTTATCATCGACTAGAAATCCGGAACATAATGTCGATATTGTCCCTATCTTGGACGACCATTGCGGCTCAAAATTAGATTTTAACGTTGTCAACTCATTGTCTTTACCGACGGTGATGAATTTACTATCTGTCGCACAGATGACTGAGATTGAATCTCCTAGACCTGACAAGACTTTGTGATTTGAAGTCGTCAGGTCTCCGTTTGCATGACCAAAAATGGCTCCTTCGATAGAATCTGTTCCAGTAGTCACTGGCGAAGTTGATTCAAGAGTCAAATAAGTCAAGCTGCCGTCATTCTCAACAATTCCCGCGCCCATCTTTGGCCTGCCTAACCCCACTAGTAATTGATCTGAGGAGACAATCATCGTCCATGGTCTTTCATCCATGTGAGTCTCCCAGACTTTCTCTCCTTTGCTATCAAAACACCATATTGCAGAATCTATGAAATCGTTGTGCTCGATATCATATACTGAGGAGGTCGCGTAAATTAATCCATTAAATGTTGTAACCTCATCTGCACTTCCCTCTAATGCATGCTGCCAAATTAGTTCGCCTTGATTTGAATTTACAGCAACTAAATGCAACCCTGCACATACATAAACTGCGTTTTCTGTAACAGATATGCTACCTATTCGGTCTGGGAGTTGGATGCTCCATACTTCATCTCCTTCCGCCGACCATTTAGTCAAAATTCCATTCCAACCGCCTGCAATAATTGAATTGTTTGAATCAATCAATAGCGCAGATACTGGCTCTCCGAGAGAGCGTCGCATCCAACATGCGCCAATCATGTTCATGTACAGGCTTAATTAGTTCAGTTTGATAATACAAATGGGTATTTGCTCAAGAATCTATCAGTTAATTACTCTTCTTGGCTTACTGATAGCAAAGGTCAAGACAAATGCTACCAGGCTGAATAGACAAGCTGAATAGTAGTGGCCCATGGTAAAAAATGACAATATTGATGCGGTTCTTAGGATGTATATTGAGCCTGTTTTCATAGCCCAAACGGTAAATCCTGCTGCCAGTAACGAAAGCCCAATGAAACCAATGCCGATTGTTGAATATATCATCGAGGCTCCAGAATCCATCAATGGGTGATCCATTTGACTTGGCGAGTTATCAATTTCTCGAATTGTGCAATTTGTGGTTCCATCGGCACAATCCTGCTGAGCAAATTCCTCTTGGGAGGGGATTTCAAAATCAATTGAAGTAAAGCCGTACGGCTCAAATAAAGCAGGAGGGGAAAGTAATACACGATTGGAATACTTATCCTTGAAATTGTCTCTATCTACTATTATGTCAACTCTCGTAATACCGGGATCTAGTTTATCCATTTCAAAGAAGCCGTCTTTCTCGGTTTGCGATGAACTAGTATTCCAGTAATCTCCTTCATACCAAGAAATGTATACTGTGGCGTTCTCAATAGGCATTCCTTCATGATCATATACATAGCCACTGAATATCGCAGATTCATCGGGGGCATTTTGCGCAAATCTGAAGACAAATTCATCTGGCCTAACTAAGCCCGATTCAGGTTGAGTAAAGTCTAGTCCATTCACTAATCCCAACAAACAGGTAATCAGTAACAATACTGCTATCGAGTTGCCGATTTTACTCAATTCGTCTATCTCAATAGTTAATTTCGCCTGCGAGGTTGTGAACATTAAATCGCTGGAAGGTTCAGCAAGGCCAGTCAATTCATCGATGTAGCCACCGTTAGAATCGCTCTCGCCCATAAAGTTGCTAGAACTTCTTCCTACTTGACTTCAATGCGCCCGTCTGAGCTACTCACCAGCCTTGCGAGTGATTGTTTATTTATCCAAACTTCAACAATCATATTACCATTATCTTGCAATTTTTTATCAATAATCATGCCTGAATCATATACGTCTGAAAGATAACCTTCGATGCCCCTGCCTGCTTCGCTGTGGATTAGCTGAAGAGTTGTTGGACTACCAAAGAGTTGAGTAAGCATTGCCTCTTGTAACTCAGAAAGACCGATGTCTTCATGCACAGAAATACCCAAGGGTTGGGCGTAGCCGTGTTCCCTAACAATAGACTGTTTCTCCATTAATTCAGTCTCCGAAATGCCTTCTATTTTGGTTAACACACACATTATTTTTCGCTCATCCAAGATATCAACGTCCTCTTCGCCGAGATAACGAGAGTTGATTTCTCTTTGAGTGGCGGAAATTTTCCGCTGAAATTCGTCTAATGTATCCGTTGCATCGACTAAAACCATCAGCATATCGCACTCTAAGGCCTCAGACAGTGTTGCTCTAAAAGCATCCAATGTTGCATTTGGTAAATTGTCAATGAAACCAATTGTATCGGCAAGTAGGATTCTCGGGCTTGCCGCAAGGCGGCCGACGGTGGTTTCAAGGGTAGAAAATAACTTGTCCTCGACTAACACTTCTTTACCAGACATTTTCAAAAAGAAACTTGACTTTCCTGCATTGGTATATCCAGCAATCCCAACAGTAACTGCACCGCTGCGAGTACGTTGCCTGCGGCGCTCTGCTTGGGCTTTGGAGTGTTTTCTCTGACGCTTTCTTAGCGAGGTTAATTCACGATTTACATTGGCGATTACTGCTTGTAATGCGGTAACTCCGCCGCCACCATAACCTGCACGTTCGCCGGTTGTGGTTTGATTTGCCAATTCCCTTAACACAGTTCTATCCGATTGAAGACGGGCTATTCTTACCTGAGTCCTTGCTTCAAGAGAGTTGGCGTGAGCAGTAAATAGAGATAGCAATAACCGTACTCTATCCCACACCTCAACGTTAGTGGCATCGCTTACTGCAACTAATTGTCTTGGAGTTGCATTGGTGTGAATCAAGACTAGATCAATTTGTTGCCAAGGGTGGCCATCAACCCTCAAACGTAACTCATCTGAAATATCCTGCAAACGGCCCTTGCCAAAGTAGCCCTTGGCGTCTTGTTCGCCCGGCTGATTAATTGATTCGACTATCGTTATTCCCATAGTTTGAACGAGGCTTACAAATTCTGTAGTGTCTTCAGTTCCACGAACTAGAAGGAGTGCTTTTCTACCTTCATGGTTAGTTCTAGCCTCGCCTAGCGCCACACCACCAGCACCAGCAAGAACCTCGAAGTTCGGTTCCTGCTTCGCCATGGATGTGCTAAGAGTCATCCTCATATCAGCCCACCCCTTCGACCGTCCATGGTCGAGTCCTATCGTGCAACCATTGAATGGGTTGGTAAAGCGGCACTCGGGACCATCTTACTTGCTGCGGCTTCTCGTCCTGGTTGCTCGGCAAATCTTACTGAGACTGGGGATGAGGCAAAATTGGTAATCATTGTACAGGATGATTCAATTCAAAACCTGAGAGACAGAGTTGATGAATTGATGATTGCCCTGTCTGATATTGAAGAAAATAATCAATAGTCAATATCTAAGATAACTGGGGCATGGTCTGAAATTTCAAGCCCTCCTTGTCGCTCAATCCTAACATCAGTTACTAGAGAATTAGCCGCTTCATTGAGCAGGAAGTAATCTATTCGCCAACCTCTATCTTTTGCTCTCGCTTGTCCTCTGTTGGACCACCAACTATACTTCTTGACGCCTTCGCCGTGCTTTTCCCTAAATACGTCATGCCAGCCATCCTCAAGTAAATCAGAAAACCATTGGCGCTCTTGAGGCAAGAACCCACTCATTTTGGCATTACCTTTGGGATTCCAAATATCATCTTCTGTATGAGCTACATTGAGGTCCCCACAGACAATTACTGGTTGATTCGAATTCAGATAGGGTTGCAAAAATTTACGCCATTCATCCATCCACGTTTCTTTGAACTGCTGTCTTTCTTCTCCGCTAGAACCGCTAGGAAGATAGGTATTGATACAGGTTAGTTCGCCGTGCTTTGTAACTATTATTCTGCCTTCTATGTCCTCAGGGTCTACCGCAGAGGGTTTGCCTGTTTGAATTACTTCCATTGTTGTACGAGACAACGTTGCAACCCCCGAATAACCCTTTTTTTCTGCAGTATGCAAGTGCACATCATAGCCCTCCGGCCAAGACCAGTTCTTGGGCAATTGTTCGGGCAATGCCCTAACTTCTTGAAGCATCCAAATGTCTGCATCGATTGATGAGAAATATCCGTCTATGCCTTTCCTTATTGCTGCTCTAATGCCATTCACATTCCAAGATACTAGGCGCATAGTGGACTGTCATGATAGGAAGTGAATAACAATTTCATAATCTAAAGTATCGATTTCAAACCCTTTGCTGCTCGTTTTCCGGTATCTGCTGCAGCATCAGATAAAAGATATTCAGATTTAACCCAAGGCCCAGCCAATAAAATTCTCTGGTTAGAAAATATATCATAATCAACGCAATTTGAGTAGCCAACGACTATTTTCTTTTGCTTTAGATCGGCGATTAAATGACTTTTCCACCCCGACAAATGAGTATCCAGTATCGATTCTAAGCGTTCAATTCTACTATTTTCAGTACCGCCAGTGATAATCGCTGAGATATGAGATCCTGTCGTGCCAAGTTTCGGTTGAATGGCCATATAATCAATTATTGCAGCATTGTTTTCATAATCGATTAAACAGTGCTTTCCAGCCATTGGTTTCGATGAAAGGCCCGCTTCAATACTAGCAGCAAATTTGGGTGAAAGATTTGCAAAATTGCTAGAATATATCTCTTCATCCACCTTTTCTAAAATCCTTTTAGCAGCCCCTGCTCCGCATGCAAGTATTATCGCATCACATTCGACTTCTCGCCCGTCTTTCAAAGCAACTTTCCCACCGTTTACACTAACAACTTCACAACCTGTTTCAACTAGTACTCCTACTTCGTCAAGTGCCGCACCTAGTCTACCAATCAAGCCAATCCAGCCCTCATTAGAAACGCTAAATTTGGATTTTAGTAGCGACTTTAAGCGCTGCTCATTTTCTTCAATCCCCCATGTAGAAAGAAATTTTACTGACTCGAAATATGGATTTCCTGGAGTTTTTGCCCTAATTGACTGTTTGTTCAGAGCAGCTTGTTTGACATTGCCGACTGGGCGAATTGGTCCAAATCCTACGACTTCTATTTTGTCGAGTCTAACCGACTTTATCGATGGTTTAACGCGGCTTAATTGCTTACATAACTTGTAGAATGGTCCTGATTTATCAATCAGATGAGGTCCGAAGTGGAGTGAAAATCCATCACTATTTTGTGATGTTCCCCGGCCACCTATCTTGGATTTACGCTCAAGAACAACTACGTGGTGTCCATCTGATACAGCATGTATTGCAGCAACTAGTCCTGCAATGCCTGCACCGATTACAACCACTCTCGCCACGCTTATCCCACCGTGGCTTTAGGCATGAAACCATTGATTCATTTAGTGATTCAGCCTTGCCTGCCTTCGATTGCTGAATTCAGCAAAGCAATTGCTGCAACCATTCGCCTATCCATTGGATGACCTGGTGGTATCGTTAGCAGGGTCTTTTTGATAATTGGATTGAACTGTTGGTGGAGGGTAATACCTGCGTAGCCTGGTATTTCAAAATGGAACTTTGCCGGAATAAGTGGAATAAATCGCCGTAGAATGGCAATACTGTCTTCGATTAATTCGCCGTACTGGTTGCCTTCTGTATCAAGTAATTTCCAACTATCCTTGACAATCGATTTTAGGAATTTACGCTTTACTGAGCCCACATGTTCATTAGTAGTTAAATCGATCACATCGTAAGTTGCCCCTAGGTCTATCATTTGGCGGGCTTTAATTTGTAGCAGTGCATGAGTACATGATTCATCAGAATACAGAATTATGTCCTCTTTTAATTTGAAGGCTTTTTGTTTAGAGTAGGCTATAACTTGGCCGTTTAAATCTTTGAACCAATAGGTTCCGCCAAAAATTTTTAGGAATTTTGTTTGGATAATATAGTTGTCCATCTCAAATAATGGGTGCATGAGACTGCGAAGTGGTGGATAATCATATATTTGCCGCCGAATTTTCGAATATTACAAATCGAGTAGGTAAGCAAAAATTAACGGCGCAACTATTGACGCATCGCTTTCTATGACATATTTTGGGGTTGTTTCAGACAATTTTCCCCACGTAATCTTCTCATTAGGTGGAGCGCCGGAATATCCGCCATATGATGTACTAGACTCGCTTATTTGACAAAACCATGACCACAATGGCACATCTCGTTGTAAATCTTGGTTCAGCATTGGAACTACACAGATTGGAAAGTCTCCAGCTATACCGCCACCAATTTGGAAAAATGCCAGAGGTGTTGTTTGACTCTCGTACCACTCTGCTAGTTCAGTCATGTAGTGTATGCCGCTTTTTATGACAGATGGATTAACTCTAGAATCAATAACATGAGATGCGAAAATATTCCCGATGGTCGAGTCTTCCCAACCAGGAACAAATAACGGCAGATTATTTTTTGCTGCTGCCATTGTCCAACTTTCGTCCTCTGAGCCATCTACTGCCAAATCACCAGATAACAGAATTTTGTAGAAAAACTCATGTGGTAATGCTGATTTATTTGATTGAGAATAGCTTTCCCAAATTGGCAATATTGCGGACTCGATGTTCCTTATCGCCTCGTTTTCTGGTATGCATACATCGGTGACTCTGTTGAGTTTCCTGTCAAGTAATTCCGCATCATCTTTAGCGGATAGGCTACGCCAATCTTCTATCGTTTCATAATGTGAATTAGCAGTTAACAAGAAGACGTCTTCTTCTAAGTTTGCTCCAGTACATGAAATGCCGGCAACATATCCAGAATCAATTAGCGGCGCTAAGGTTTTACCCAATCTAGCCGTACTCATTGCCCCGGCTAAAGTAATGAATAATTTACCACCTGACTCTAGAAATTCGAGCAATGATCTTGCTGATTTTTTTACCTCGCCAGCATTAAAATGATGAAATTGATGTTCAATGAAATCGCGGATTTTCATAACATCATCATCCATTAGTAAACCTGCTCGCTACCTTTTTCTTTTCTAATTTCATTGTTGGTGAAATCTGAAGTAATGCCTTATCCATTTCTTCAATGATTGAATTGGTGTCGGTTGCACCACAAGTGAAGCAATCAATGGAGAGCCAACCTTTTTGCGAATAACAATGAGCAGTAAAGTGGCTTTCATCCAATAGAACCACTGCAGCAAACCCAGGAGGAGATGTTTTTCCGTCGAAATGTTCAACATGCGAATGAACCCTATTAGCAGTACTTTCATCGATTATACCCTCCATTATGGACAATATTTTACCGCCCAGATTCTCTATATCTGGGAAAAATCCTGTGTAATCCAGAAAGATATGGGTTCCGTGCGCATCGGGCATTTGATTTCAACTCCACTAAACATTTTTTCTTATTCGGTTTTTGAATTGATGTGGTAGACAATTCCTTTCGTAGCAAGCATTGCTGCGGTAAATTGAGTTAAAGGTGTATCTTGCTGTGGTACTATTTCATTCACATCCATACTAATCACCGTAGCTTTTGGCGCAGTAAATACTGCCTGAATGGTTTCTACTGCCTGCCAAAAACTAAGCCCGCCTGGAACTGGCGTTCCAGTCGCTGGAACGATACTGCCATCTAATCCATCAATGTCTATTGTCAAATGTATCGGCCCCTCAATATTGTGCAGTGTATCTAGCCATTGTTGCCACTTAGTGTCACTCTTCAAGGTATCAGAAGCAAAAAATGTGGTGATTTTATCATCTGAGATAATTCGCTCATATTCTTGCTTTGAGAAGGCCCTAATACCGACTTGATAGAGATGTTTTATCCCGTAATCCATCGCTCTTGCGGCAGCACAAGCATGGGAAAATGGTTCGCCATCCAATTCTTCACGTAGATCCGCATGAGCATCAATTTGTACAATGTTTAGTTTTGAATAATCTCCAGCAATAGTTGGATGTTCGGCAAGGGAATCAATTACTGCGGGCAAGATTCCGTGTTCGCCACCAAGAATTACTGGGAAAGTTTTACCATTATTCCATTCCTTTAGATACTTTGAAATTCCTGATAATTGCTGTTGCAGTGTACTTCCTTCACCATCCCATTCGGGAGCGGTGTGGATGTTATACCCTGCCGGCAAGTCCTCGCCGATAATTGGGTCGAACAGTTCGACTTGGCCGCTCGCAGCAACACATGCTGCAGGACCTTGCGCAGTTCCTTGACCATAGGATGTTGTAAGTTCATAAGGCACTTGTAAAACAACGACATCAATATCGTCATCTCTGCTTGGCAAACCCAAGAAGTTACCCTCGACGAATTCCTCTGCCACGAACCTTGGCAGGTCATTGTGGTATTGAGAGTTTGGTGTCATTTTTTCGGTGGTTATTTGCCGGATGTCAGTAAAAAAAGCCCTTTTTGACCGATGATTTAATATGGGTCGGTGTACAATATAATTACTGTTCTCGGACAATAAGTGCGGGGGCGGGGGTTTTTGAGATGGGCATGACATTAGGAGAATTAACGAAAGCAATTCAACAACATATCGACCTGGAAATGGATAGTGAAGTCGCTCAGGGCATGGCTGAGCACGCCCTTGGATTCTTCGGATTTTACAACAGAATTATTGATAATGCTCTTGAGCCAACTGATAGAAACCTTTTCTACATGTTTCAGGACTATAACCTACTAACCACGGAAAGCGAAGAAACTACTTTGTGGGACGGCCGTGAATGGCGAATACATTACTGGAAGTTCAAGCCTGATCTGCGTGAGAGCGTCGAAGCATACATGCAACGCAGTAAGAAAACCGAGGAAATCGATCCGTTTGCAGATGTTTACTCTAGCGGTGATGCGGGACAAATATGGACTAGAGAATCTGAAAAGGTAGTTAATCCGAACGCTTTCACTAGCGATTGGTAAAACTGCGCCATAACAAAGCATTTTTGTTATACTATAATTACGGATTATCATGCGAGTAGCACTGTTCCTTGTTGCATCTATGCTGCTCGCATCGATTCCTATGGCTACTGCACAAAATGATTCGGAAGAAGATGCAGTGTGGCCAGGAGACCCAATTGACAGCCATGTTCACATGACTTGGGCCGCCATGACTTTGGAGGTTAACGGCTGGGCAGACGACTATCCAGAAATTGTCGACTTGATTAGCGCTGGAGAATCTGAACTCGGGAAGGCTTTGTGGGTGGTTCGACTATCTGATTGGTCGGTTGATACTAAAGAAAATGGCGATCCGAAAGAGATTGTATACATCGATGGAGGTCATCACGGCAATGAATACCTTGGAACTGCTCTGGCCTGGCTTTCAGCAAAATGGTACATTAATGGCTGGGCTGAAGGCAATCAAGAGGCAATTGATGTATTGAGAAATACCGAGGTCCATATACTGATTATGCTTAATCCGGATGGTAATGACATCGACACAAGATGGAATATCAACCAAGTTGACTTAAACAGAAATTATGACCATTACTGGAACACTTGTCCAACTACTCAACCTGGTAGCAGTGCATTTAGCGAAGCTGAAACTGCAGCCAACGCTGCCTACATGAATGAGTACGTTACCGATGCAGATTTGTATGTAACTATGCATACTGGAGTTTGGATTATACTATACCCATGGGGCAAATGGGCCCATCAACCAGCAGATTGGGAATTATATTGGCAAATAAGAGATGATGTCAACGCAAACATCTCAGATATTCCAATGCAGAATGCTAACCAAGGATTGTATCCTAATTGTGGAACTAGTAGAGACTACGGGTATGGAGTTATGGGGCTTCCTACTTTCACCTTTGAAACCGATGATGAGCAATTCGTACCGGGTTCTTTTGAGAATCTAAACGATCGTCTTGAAGAAGAGATGGATGTAATGAGATATCTGATCAACAATGTATGGTATTGGCGTGCAAGATTAGATGTCCAAAGTCTAGAGGTTTTCAGTGATTCTGTAACATTAGACGTGGTAAATCACGGTCAGGCCTCAACATCTAATGCTACTTTACAGCACGTCGATTCTAACGGGGAGATTATGTGGACGTCTGGCGCATTTACTGTGAATGCAAGTAACAGTACAAACATAGAGATGGACATTTCAGAAATAAGCGTTGATGATGGCGGTAGTTGGCAATTATACTATCAGAAGCGAGTAATAAATTCGTCTAAGTGGGTCACAGAACCAATCAACAGTAGTGTTGTGATGGCAAAGTCTAGCGATAATGGAGAAGGATTGTTTGGTTACGGAATCTTCAATCCGGTAACGGTGATTGTATCGGTCGTCGGATTAGCGGCGCTGTTACGGCCAGAAGACGAGGAAATTTGTGAATCCGAGTCACACGATAATTGAAATGCTATCGCACATACGCCAGCACAGGCGATAACATGGAAATGACTGTAAGCGTAAATGATAATATCAATGGAACACTGATTCTTCCAATAGTCGAAGGAACTGAATCTATACCTGAAGACTGTGAGAGAGGATTGCCACAATCTATGAAAGCACAAATCAACAAAGTGCTCGGTGGTGGCGATTTTAAAGCGAAAGCCAAAACGACATTATCTTTAGTTGGTGGAGAAGATGGCAACATCATTCTTTCCGGTCTAGGAAAGGGCGATGGAATCACAGTCCACGATTACCGAAAAGCCGGCGCTGCAGTGTTTGCCAGCATTAAGAAAATTCACGGCAACGACTTTACTGTCAGATTCATGGATGCTGGTGTTGCACACATGGCAGCATTTGCTGAAGGCATGATGCTAAGGGATTATTCATACGATAATTACAAAATGAAAGATGACGACAATGAAGATGACTCTACCAAACAAATTAGATTGGCTTGCAGTGAAAAGGAAGCTGGAGAATTAACCTCACTGGTAGAAAAATACCGAGGTATTGCAAAGGGAGTGCACCTCTCAAGAGACCTTGGGAACTGCCCTCCAAACGATATGTATCCTGAAGAATTTGCTGACCGAGCGTGGGAATGGGCCAAGCAATATGACAATGTCGAAGTCACCATCATCAACTACGATCAAGCACTAAAAGCCGGAATGGGTGGATTAGTGGCTGTTGGAAAGGGTTCGTCCCGTAAGCCTTGTATGGTCATCTTTGAAATGAACAAGGATATCAAGGGCAAGTGTCCTGTTCTAGTAGGTAAAGGAATTACTTTCGATACCGGTGGAATTTCACTCAAGCCTGGTGCAAACATGGACGAAATGAAATATGACATGGGCGGTTCTGCAACGGTATTCGGTACAATGGAAGCCTTGGCACAGACTGGTCACAAAGGCAAGGTTGTCGGAATAACTTGTATGGCTGAAAATATGCCTGCTGCAAATGCAACAAGGCCTGGAGATGTTATCAAGGGCTTATCCGGTAAAACTATTGAAATTTTGAACACTGATGCTGAAGGAAGACTAGTACTATCCGATGGACTTTGGAAAGCTGGTGAATTTGATCCAGAATACATTGTAGATTTTGCAACACTAACCGGTGCTTGTGTTGTTGCGCTCGGTCATGAAGCGACCGGTCTTTGGTCAAATAATGATGAATTTAGAAGCCGAATCCACGATGCCGGTAACGCTGTTGATGAGTTAGCATGGCCTATGCCACTACTGCCTGCGTTTGAAAAAGAAATGACCGATTCTAAGATTGCTGATACTAGAAATCTAGGTGCTGGACGCTGGGGTGGAGCAAATACTGCTGCTGCATTCTTGAAGCAGTTCGTACCAAATGTCGATTATGACAAGGATGGTGAGCAAATAACTTGGGCTCATATGGATATTGCTGGAACTTATTGGGGTGCCAAGACCAATAACATGGTCAAAAACGGTGCCACCGGAGTTCATGTTAGAACCATGCATCACTTGATTACTCAAGGATGATTTGTTACTATTTCCACACTGACCAATCGTCGACTTTGTTTTGACGATAGTACCAGTTGCTACTGCCTTCAGGGTGTTCTAAGTATTCAAAGCCGTCATCTTCGTTGAGTTTGCCCTGGAGTTGCTTATCTGGCATACTTGTAGTACCTTGATTATCAAATTGACGAACTGCTAATTCTTCATTTAGCAATTCAGCTCGCTCCGTTGCATCAAGTGTCCCGATTAAACCAAAATATGCATCGTTGTACGCAATATCTAGTAATTGCTCATGGTCTGAAGACATGATATCGTCAATTAAGACGAGTAGTTTCTCACGCGTTTCCTTCTTAATCTCATTATTTGTATATCTAGCAGTTAAGTCGCCACGTAACGTTTTCAATTCATTTTGCAATGTTGTTGGTTCGCTGTAATACGCTTGGACAACTGACTGAAGATATGTTAATTCATTCCTTTCTTCTTTAGAGAGATTGTTATTTCTTCTTAGGACTTGAACCCACCTAAAGGTTTCAGGCAGCAAACCAGCAATTGCGTTGGTTTGCAGTAGGGCGAAAATTGCTAGAAGTAGTGCACCAATTCCCACGGTTTTAGTTGCGGCTTCATTGTCGCCAGAAAAGAATGATTCCATGAATCCTTCATCGTCGCCATCGTTTCCGGTCAAGTCACCAAGGTCTAATTCACAACCATCGATGCCTACAAGTGTACCGATTGGAGTATTCGGGCACTGATCTAGTTGGTTGATAATGCCATCAAGATCTGAATCAATATCTTCAATTGTGCCGTTTTGCCCACCATTCGAAGATTGCAAGATATCAGCAATTCCATCATTATCAGAGTCGGTGCAACCATAAAAACCGTTAGCGGTAGAAGTTCCCGCTATTTCTGGACAATAATCAGGCAGTGTAGCTCCGAATACGAAGACACCGGGTAGTATCGGGTTTCTTGTTTGATTCCATTCAGAATCCCCCCAGTTGTCGCCGTAACCATCGCCATCTAAATCTGACCACTGGGATGCTATAGTCACAAATGCGTCAGGTGTAGTACCATTTTGGTTGTCGCCATATCCGTCGCCGTCGGTGTCTAGCCATTGGGTTGGATTGTACGGGAAGGCGTCAAGGATATCCAGATAGCCATCCAAATCGGAGTCTGCAAAGTTGTCTAAATATGGGAATGGGTCGGCATTATCACCAATTCCATCGCCGTCTGAGTCCGCTGTTTCCAATGGATTGGTTGGGAATGCGTCGGAATTATCGCCGACACCATCACCGTCTGAGTCTACAGTTTCAGTCTCATCTAATGGGAATGCATCGGAATTATCACCGACACCATCGCCATCAAGGTCCATTGTCTCGAGAGGGTTATTCGGGAATGCATCGGAATTATCGCCAATACCATCGCCATCTGAATCTGTAGTTTCGAGTGGATTGGTCGGGAAAGCATCAGCATTGTCTCCTACGCCGTCGCCGTCAGTATCAATCCATTCAGATAAGTCGTTAGGAAATTCGTCGCCAGAATCAGAATAACCATCGCCGTCTGAATCTAAACAACCAATTAGGTCGAGGGTAGAGAGTCCCGAAACATCAGGACATTGATCCGTATTATCACCATAGCCATCGCCGTCCGAATCGATTGTTTCGTTGGGGTCGTTTGGAAATGCATCTGCGTTATCGCCAACACCATCGCCATCGGAATCTGAACCTTCAGCTGGGTCATTTGGGAATGGGTCACTGTTGTCACCAATACCATCGCCGTCTGAATCCATAGTTTCTGTAGCATCAAGAGGAAATGCATCCGCATTGTCTCCAACTCCGTCACCGTCGCTATCAGCGGATTCTGTCGGGTCTGTAGGAGCCCAATCTGAATTATCACCAACACCGTCACCATCTGTGTCTACCGTTTCAGTGGCATCGTTAGGGAACTCATCGGCATTATCACCAACTCCATCGCCATCAGTATCAATCCATTCAGTTGCATCGTTAGGGAATTCATCTAATGAATCACTATAGCCGTCGCCATCTGAATCTGGACAGCCTAAATCACCAATTGACGAAGTTCCTGAAACGCTTGGACAACTGTCTCCTGAATCGCTATACCCGTCGCCATCACCATCTGGACAACCTACCTGGTCAATTGTGGAATTTCCGGCAGTATTTGGACAGTCGTCGCCTGCATTGGTAACTCCGTCACTATCTGTGTCGTTTGGATCAACATAAGTGAAATTCGTATTTAGGTTATGACTTACTCCGTCAACATCAATTAATGTCAAAGGAGCGAGTCCTGCTGAATTACCAGCTGGAGAGTCCACCAATATCGTCGAGTCGCTGATTACTGTACCAGTTACAATGCCGTGGGTTCCAAATTGAATGCTGACTTCTGCTGTAGATACAAGCCCTGTTGACATTGTCGCATATTTCAATTGCTTGTTATCATAATCCGCATAAGCCGCATGGAGTTGGTGATTATTGTCAATTACCAACGCGTTAGATCTACCAACATCGTCAGGCCCGCCATCAACTGTAGCTGTAGACCAAGTCCCCGAACTACTCCTAGTTGAGTATAGTAAATCGTCAGAGGAAGATTTCCAGTGAACTACGTGGGGTCTATCCATAGCGTCAAGAAAAAGGGATGTGTCATCGGCTGAATCCCCTGTTATTCCTCC
>CALDPP010000013.1 GCA_937911345.1 uncultured euryarchaeote
CCGATATCTGGCTATCATCTTCTAACTTTGGTGAAATCACCTCAACAGTTGACGGCGCCACACTGCAACTTGGTGAAGCAATGACACCGATCACGCTCAACTACACCTCACAGGCACCCCCTGGGTCATTTTACAGCGGAAACGGCTCATATTGGATGACAAAAGACATCAATCCGACCACAGGTTCTTTTTCCTTCTCCCAGAAAACAGGTATCGGCGGCTCGCCCTATGGCCTTGCTTCGTTGGGAGACTTTGCCTATTTCACTGGAAAGCCGGCGACATCAAGTAATGGTCTTTGGAAGAGCGATGGCACAGAATCTGGAACAGTTCTAGTCAAAGAACATCTGTACGCATCATACATGGTGAGCGATGGAAATTCCCTCTACTTCCATAATGGTTCGCAGCAATTATGGATGAGCGATGGAACAACTTCCGGTACAGTGTTGATTAAGGAATTTACTCAGTCAACCACGAGTGGTGGCTCTATTCTAACCAATTCCCTAGGTGTCTTTGCAAACGGTCTTCTGTTCTTCGTTGCCGATGATGACAATGGAAGGGAATTATGGTCAAGTGATGGTACCACTTCTGGAACTCAAATGGTAAAAGACATCCGCCCTGGATATCCTTCTACTCAACATTACAACCCGTATGATGGTTTGACAAGCGACCACCTCGTCGTGCTTGGAAATCATGTATATTTCACAGCCGACGACGGAACGAACGGAACACAGTTGTGGAAGAGTGACGGAACGGCCTCAGGCACGGTGATGGTCAAGAATCTCTACAGTGGTGGTGGTATCGTGGAAAGTTTCGCCATCGGTCGTGTTGCTGTTCTAGACAACAACATCTACTATTCAGCCAATGACGGAACCCATGGTACTGAATTGTGGAAGAGTGACGGAACGGCCTCAGGCACAATGATGGTCAAAGATGTCAATACACAAATCACTTCTTCTGGATACAATGCAAATAGCATGGTCTCCAATACCGCGATGACTGCTACAGATAATATGGTAATCTTCTCAGCTGATGATGGAATACACGGTAAAGAATTGTGGAAGAGTGACGGGACTGCAGCAGGAACAGCATTGTTGATGGACTTGTCTCCAGGCATCTCATCGAATGGCTACCCAAATGAATCGTCTATCAGTCACATGACACCAACGGGTGAATTGGCATTTTTCTACGTCTATTCAAATTTCGGCGCTTACAAGGCCGCGTTTGTTACTGATGGAACCCCAGAAGGAACATTTGCGGTTGTAAATTCGTCAAGCCACGGCTTCATCCATACCATGAGTGGATTTACCGCTATTGGTGACCAAATGTTTTTCCAAGTTAATGTGCCGAACGCCAATCTCTACGTAAGCAACGGTACAACAAATGGAACAACTGCGCTCACTTCGTTTACTGGAAACGTAAATTCGTACTACGGCAATTCCCTTTACTATTATCCGGTCATTGCCGGCAACACGGTTTTCTTTGGATCATGTACTGGAGTGCATCATTTGTATGGTACGGTTGGTAATTATTGCCATGAAGGTGTCGAGTTAATGGCATATGACCCAGTTAACATCACATTGAACTCTCCTCCATCGGTTTCTTGGGAAACTGAACCACCACTACCTGCAGGTATGAGTATCTCAGGCGGTACGATCAGCGGTACACCAAGCGTTTATGCCAGCAACCAAACCTACACGATTTATGCTAACCAAAGTGGCT
>CALDPP010000014.1 GCA_937911345.1 uncultured euryarchaeote
GAGGCAACTACTTCATAGATGATATGCCGATAGCCTTGCATGGTCGCACGGCGATTCATGGTGGTGGCTTTGGTCGCGCTGTTGATGACTTTCGTACCACCTTCTTCTGCCGATGATAATTTGCAAAGTGCAAACAACTTGATTGAGGGTCAATCAGTTAATGGGTATGTATGCTATGATGACGGATGTTCACCAACCGATCAAACAGATTGGTGGAAAGCATATGCATACAAAGGAGACCAAGTCCAGATTTCATTCTCTGGTAGCATGAATAACGGAAATTGGTTGTGCATCGACGATGGTTGGGAAGCAGACTTTTCTATTCATGATTCTGCCGGTGGTCAAATAAATTCTATCTCACGAAGTGACGATAATGCCAACGGGGTACTAAGTACTACAATGTCAACTGCAGATTGGATTTACATCAAAGTTAGAGGTAAGGATTCTTGGTGTAATGATGGAGTTGACTACACTCTGTTATTGTCCATAGATTCCAATGACAGGGATACTGATGAAGACGGCTATATCGACACCGAGGACTCATGTGACAATACTCCAGGGACCTCAGCATATGACAGAAAAGGTTGTATTGATTCTGACTCAGACGGTTATTCTGACCCCGAACAAGGATGGGGGCCTAACAATGGTGCTGACGCCTTCCCCTACGAGCAATCTCAGTGGCAGGATTCTGATAATGATGGATTTGGCGATAATTTAGACGGGTATCAGGGAGACTTCTGCCCATATAATTCTGGTCAATCAAACAATGATAGATTTGGTTGTTTGGACACTGATGGTGATGGTTACTCAAATCCAGATCCCGGAGGTTTGTTTGGAATAAGTGAGTGGTTTGCCCATCCTGTAGGTCTTGCAGATGCATTCCCGTCAGATAATACTCAATGGACTGATACTGATGCTGATGGTTACGGAGATAATTGGGACGACCCCGCATGGAATACAACACATCTTGCGTGGGGCATCGGGCAATGGTTAGAAGGAGCCAACACTCCTGATGCTTGTCCATTCATCACAGGGGCATCATTTTCTGACCGCTTCGGTTGTCCTGACACAGATAGTGATAGTTATTCTGATGGTGATGAAAATTGGACTATTGACAATGGTTCTGACGCATTCCCATTAGAGCCAACACAGTGGCTTGACACCGATAGGGACGGTTGGGGCGACAACCAAACTTTTGGCGCAGCAAGAATTGATGATTTTCCGGAGAACCCTACTCAGTGGCGTGATACCGATGACGATGGTTGGGGTGACAACCAAACGTATGGGGCATCTCAAGTAGATGACTTCCCATTAGTTCCTTCGCAATACAGGGACACTGATGGCGATGGGTATGGTGATAATCAAACAGGATTTGAGGGTGATGTATGTGTTTATTCAACCCCCGAGGAAGTGGAATCTGGATGGATTTCTAGATTTGATAGATTAGGTTGCAGAGATATCGACAAAGATGGTTATTCCGATCCAACAGATGGATGGATTGCCCACCCTGATGGATTTGCTGATGCTTTCCCGGATGAAGCAAGCCAGTGGTATGATACAGATTCTGATGGTTTCGGTGATAATATTGAGTATTTCGATGGTCAAACATGGCGTCCATCATATCGTGGTGATAGTTGTAAAACTACAGTAGGATATTCAACATTTGATAGATGGGGTTGCCCAGACGCCGATGGCGATGGCTGGTCAGATTCAACTGCAAATTGGTTAGCTAGTCCTGGCGGTAATGGTGATGCTTGGCCACAAGACCCAACTCAATGGCATGATCGTGACGGTGATGGTCGAGGTGATAATCCGCTAGGTACTACTGCAGATGTTTGCCCAGATAGTGCAGGAACATCCGTTGGACCAGCAGAGGGCGGTGACAGATGGGGTTGCATAGATACAGATGGTGATGGCTGGTCAGATTTAGGTGACTCATTTATTCATGAACCAACTCAATGGCGAGACACTGACGGTGATGGATTTGGCGATGCTGCAGATGGCAATCAAGGCGATGCTTGCCCAGAGGTTAGAGGAACTTCGTTAATGGACAGATTAGGTTGCCGAGATACCGATGGAGACGGCTGGTCTGATCCAACAGAAACCTGGAAAGCCCATCCATTTGGCTTGGCAGATTCCTTCCCTAATGAGGCACTGCAATGGCGTGACTCCGATGGTGACGGATATGGTGATGTAAGCCTCGGCGCCTTGAGAGATGACTGTCCAAATGAAGCAGGAGATTCAACAAGAGATTTACAGGGGTGCCCAGATAACAATGGTGATGGTTGGTCAAATGAATATGGTACATTAAAATCAGCCATTGCGATTATGGGAGAAGATCCAGCAGCCTCTTGGTTAACATACCTCATAATCGGCTTAGGGTTCATTTTAGGAGCATCAATCGCACTAGTAGTTAAGATGGGTCGCGAGGAAGATGATTTGTCTACCCAAGAACAGCTGTTTGACCATAAGGAGCACGTTGATTTTGATGCTAATCTAGAACAGCATGAACCGAGCTCAATGATTCCTTTAGATGAGCTTCCACCGATACCAGAAAATGAATCCAGTCATGCTACTGATGATTATGGAGGTGAGTCAATTGAGCAGCAATAGGTTAGTATCATATTTCACAATCTGTCTAATCATGGGTTCGATAATAGCCTTATCTGCACTATCAATTAATGTCGTGGCAGATGGGGGTGAAGAAGACCCACTTGCCGAAGCAGGTTTAACCCTAATAGCCCTGAGAAATGATACTCTCGATACAAACCAGGATGGTGAAACTGATGCGATAAGAGTGGTCGTAGTACTAAATTCTGATCAAGAAAGTACCAACCTAGAATTAAGGCTGATAGGAGAATACAAAGACCGAGAAGTCACTGAAATTTTGCAGTTTACTTTCTCCGGCCAGTCAAACGCCAGCCTAACTTATGACGCTTGGGCTTCGGGTGAGCATGAGTTAAGATTACAGATAGTTGACCAAGATGGTAACATAATCTCCACCATTCCTCTACCAACTTATGTATTAAGGCCAGCATTACAAACTCCATCGATTGTTCTTGCTTTGAATGCCCCACAACATATCGAGACAGGAGATGAATGTACTATTTCAAGAATTTTTTCAGATGAAACTGGACCAAGGTATGGTGCGACAGGGGTAAGAACATTCTCAGGTGCACCGTTTACAGTGCTTGATTCACAGAATGCTTTGGATTGTTCGCATTGGCCTGCTGGTGATTATTTGCTCAAGGAAGCCTATCGTAATGACTTAGGTCAGGCTACTGAAGATTGGCTGAATCTTACTATTCATAACCGGCCTGCTCCAGATTTTTCATTGGTGGTTAATGGTAATGGTAATGCGACCGATACTGAGTGCAAAGTGATGCTTAAACAAGCAGATGATGAGATTGATTTCAGCGCATTCCAGATGATTTGGCGCATCCAAGGGTCGCAGTTAGAAGGTAATATAGGAGACGAATTTGATTGCTCGTCATTACCCGCAGGTGTGCATCTTATATCTTTAGAAGTAATCAATAACGAATTAATCAGTGCAATTGAGGGAATAAACTTGGTTAGACTACCTGGAACTGATTTGACCGATGAGCAGAAGGAAGTAGCGCCATCAAGGTCGTATGGTGAAGATACCGAAACCGAATCAGTTGGATGGATATCTATTGGGGTGCTCGGCCTAGTTGTTGTAGTTTTATCATATCTAATTCTAGTTAGGGTCAAAGATGATACCGATGAATTACCAATGCGTGATTTAGGTCCGAGTCCAATGATATTAGCAGATGGTAGTCCAGACCCTGAAGGTTTACCTACTACAACAGATGATGAAGGCGTTTTATGGCGTCAACATCCAGATGGTAATCATGATTGGTGGGACAATGAATTACGAATCTGGGTCAGGTGGTGAAACTCCTGGATATTGTTAAACTGACCGTTTTAGAGTTGGTTGGTTCATTGGTTGCCATTATACTCATGGTCATTGGAATAAGATTGTACTATGTTTGGTTTACTAGAATAAGGCCAAGAATACCTAGTACTGATTCTGATTGGAATACTGATTGTGAATTTCAGTCTCAAGCAATTATTGATGGAGATTACATAACATTCACTAAAATCAGGGATTTCACTTGGCGAACAACAAGAGACAGAGATGAAGTGTGGGACGATAATGTCAAATTTGATTTGCGTGAAATCAAGGATGTTTGGTTTATTGTAGATCATTTCCATAAGATTCATGGTTTAGCACATACTTTTCTAAGCATTGAATTTAATGATGGAAGATGCATCTCAATATCATTCGAAGCAAGGCGAGTGAAAGGAGAACGTTATCATCCTTGGAAAGGTCTGTGGCGTTCCTATGAATTGTATTTGTTGATAGGTTATGAGAGAGATCTTCTTGGGTTGAGAACAAATGCTAGAGGAAACCGTGATTATTTGTTCAGAGCAGTAACTCCACCGGGTAAAGACCGACAATTATTGCTGGCTATTGCGCAAAAAATGAATCAATTGAGTGAGAATGCTGAATGGTACCATTCACTCTTGACAACATGCAACACTTCAATAGTAAAAGTTGTCAATAAAATTACTCCAGGAAGAATACCATTTGTTTGGCGGAATTTCTTACCCGGATATACCCCCAAGGCTGCATTTAAGCTAGGATTGATTGAGGATTGGGGGGGTTTGGAAAAGACACTTGAAATCGCAAGAGTCGACGAATTAGCAAAAGACTGGGATGGAATCTCAGACTATTCTACATTCATACGGCAGAATATGCCTGAATCAGCGGTTGATAAACAGTAATAAATCGCCGCTCTCACAAGTTATGGCCAGTTTTTCACTGGTAGCAATGTTATGTAATCCATTTGAACTTGAGGTTAATTTCGAATTATTTAGTTCCCATTTTGCACCGGCCAAATTCACTCCTAAACACGTGCCTAAACTGAACAATGAAAACGAAGTTCCCGGTTCTATAGAATGATACTTTGAACTATTCGTTGTAATTACTGAAACTGTGCAATCGTCAAGATGTATTCTCGCATTAGTTTGACATTCAACAAGCGACATATAGTTACAAAACTGATGGTCGGATTTTCCACCGTCAACACCAATGATATCAATTGCTTTTGCTTCAAGTTTGTGAGCAAAAAGAATTGCCTTTGTCAAGTCATTATTTCCTTGATCAAAGTTTTCAATAATCTCTACACTGCTACAAATTGATTGATTAAGGATTTCTTCATTTATGCTATCCATGTCACCAATCAAGTAATCAACTGCTATGTGTTGTTCAATACAGTTTTTCATGGCGCCATCACATGCGATTATAATGTCGGATATTTCCATCAAATGATTCCATTTAGACAAATTTTCATCACGAGCATTGCCGATAATCACAATATTTGTCACATGTCGCCGAATATGTCTAGGTTTGTCAATAATGCGTTCAGATTTTTTGTTTGACCCCCGTAGGGGGTCATGGGATTTCATAGACAATGGTTTTCAACCATCAACAGGTCCGTTAACTGTGGCGAGTAGTAAAATATCGAAAAACTCGCCTTGTGCGGTATTGATGATTTTACTGCTGTTTTTGCAAGTTTTTTCTATTGTCTTGGTAGAAAATGTCGAGGATGGTACTAGTGAATTAGCAGAATTAAACCAGGAATTTAATTCTCAGTCATTATCTGATTTCGAACTAGATTTTGGGATTGATTTGTCCGGCGAATATGTTGATTTTGATGACATCGCTCAAGGGCTGATCCGTTATGATGCTGAATTAGATCTGCATCACACTGAAATTTTACAAGAATCTAACCTGGGTACAGCAGTCGTTTCAGATGTAACTATTTCAAAGCAACAAGAAGTCAATGCTTGTTGGATTAATAATCAAGGTTCAGTTCACTACTACTGGGCTGACACTGATGATGAAACTAAAATCAACCAAGTAGATTTGATCCTTGGTCAAAGTGACGGAGTGGCAGATTTTGATTGTTCAATCGCAGTCAAGGACAATGGTAGAGCAAGTATGCTGTATTCCAATGGTTCAGACTTGAAGGCAGGACAGATTGCTTATGCATCCTCACTCTACACAAATGGTGATGAGTGGCACACTAGGACAATTTTAGAAGATGTGAATGTTACTAATGTAGAATTGGCCATAACTCCAGATTATTTTGAATGGGGGGTATTTAGAAACGACCAAGGCGAATTACATCGCATCAACTATACCGGCGCATTTTGGGAGACCGGTTTGTTAGAGCAAGGGCCTGTTGGTGACGATTTCGAACTAGAGATAACCTCAACTGGAATTGTATACATCCTATACACTAAGGGAAACCAAGCCATATTATCAACTATTTCTGAAGGGATACAAAGTAATCAACTGATTGCGGATTCAGCCAATCTACATTCAGATGTTGGAATGACATTAGATGGCTCTGAACTACTGCAATTATTTACCTCTGAAGTAGAGGAAAATCAAACGACATTGAGTATAGAGAGGTCTCTTGCCGATCAAAACAACCAAATCAGTTCAACGGCAAAGTTCTCGCTAAGTAGTGATTTGATTGGTACTAACTCAGGTGATATATTCATGGCAGATTTCAATTTAGATGGATTGGATGACGTTGTCTATTCTGAACCTGAATCTTCGACTCAAACCATCACAAATAACGGGAGAGTTTCTATACATTATAGCTCTCAAACCGGGGTTTCTTCTGTTGCTAATTTATCTTGGGAAGGAGTTTCAAACAATGAAATGCTTGGACAGGGTTTGTCAGTTGGTGACTACAATGGTGATGGAATTCTGGATATAGCTATTGGATCACCAGGGGCAAATAACAATGACGGCTTGGTTCAATTTGCTTTCGGAACCCAGCAGGGAATTTCTCAAACATTAGTACAAATTGCGGGAATCTCAACTCCAGTTGTATCAGGTGACAAATATGGCTACTGCCTAGAGACTGTTGACGATTTGAATGAGGATGGTTATGATGAAATTTTGATTTGTTCAATTGATTATGAACAATCATCTGATACAGGTAAAGTTGAGTTATTCTTTGGTAATGATGTAGGCCAGACCTGGATAAAAATGAACAGTCCAGATCAAATCCTCCAAGGGAGTAATTTCGGTCAGTCAATTTCGGCCGATGGCGACCTTAACGGTGATGGCTTGGCTGATCTGGTGATTGGTAATACAGGAAATTTAGTTGATAGTTCAGGCTTTTCTTCAGTTGAGATAAGGTATGGAACTATCACAGGATTTAACGCCAACCCCGATGACTCATACCAATCAATTTCATCAGGCACCTTATTTGGCTATAATGTTGAGATAATTAATGACTTGAACAATGACGGCTTTGATGAATTATTTATTTCTGAGCCTTACAACATAACAGCTCCGTTCAATAGCGGAGATGTCTGGGTTTTCTACGGCAATACTACTGGCCTAAATCCACAGCCAGATATTAGGATGAAGGGTAATGCAAATGATTTACTCGGACTCAATGTCGAGAGTGCAGGAGACACTAATTCAGATGGGTTTAATGATTTACTAATTACAAGAAAGAACGGATTTAATCAAGGCAAAGTAGAGTTAATTCTAGGATCCTCTGATATCATAGACGGCTCGAGTTATCTAGTTGCTACAGGTTTTGCTGATTTCGGTCAAACAATTTCGAATCCTGGAGATTCAGACGGGGATGGATTGTTTGAATATATTTTCAATTCTCAAATCGAAGACGAAAACCAAAACGTGTTGCTGGCACTTGAATCATATAGTCGTAAATTGTTTGAAATTACCGAGATATCTTTACCGGGAGAATCAATGGATGGTAAAATACATTCATCATCTAATGGTAAGCCTCGCATAGTATTAGATTTACACAACACAACAGAAATGAGCATGACCACAAACATGCTGTCGCTTGAAACAAACTCTCAATCTTCATTTTGGACTAACCAAGAAATTACAAAATCCCAAACTATGCTTCATGGAACCACGAATTTTGAATTAACCTCTTCAGGTTCTCCAGTTATACTTTATCACCTGAACGATTTGAAAATAAAGACATATTCTGGATTTACGGCCGTCCAATCTGAAATTACAATTACCGCTAGTGATATCACATATTTGTCCTCTGCAAATGGTCTGTTAGGGGAGGAGTATCTTGCTTATTATTCACCAGGCTTGGACACAATTTATCTTAATGAGAGAACCAATCAAGGCTGGAATGAGCAGATTGTTGCAACTGGTGCGAGTATCTCATCACCATTTTTGCTGCAACTGAACAATACTGGTAGTCCGGTAATTGTATTCATCGATGATGTTGACAAAGAATTGAATGTAGCCACTCTAAATGGCACATGGTCTGTGAATAACATCACTACCGCAGGAATGATAAATGCTACATCATTCTCAAGTCAAGTAGATTTTCATGATAATCTAATTATTTCTACCATGATAGATGACGGGTCATACAATAATCTGTCAGTCATTACGGTAAATGGTTCATCAATCATTACTGACTTCATTGCGGTCGAATCAGACCAGAATACAAATTTGTCGCTCATTATAGACAACAATAACGATTTGACCCTTGCAACATTGACCTCTAGTGGTAGTCTGATTGTCTATGAGAAAGCAAATAATACAGACATATGGAGCCCAGTTTTACTTCCACAACCACAGGGAGTAAGTTCAGCAAACTCAATCCAGTCGATAAGTGGCAGTGTTCCCATAATTGCGGTCAACAGTGAAATTGACACACTATATGCAAAAGTAACTGGAACATGGCAGGTTATTGCCGACTCATTCGGTGATAAAGTCGAAGAATTCAACTTAATGAAAAACAACAATCACCTCATAGTAATCTCAAAAGACCAAGATTTGGATGCGATTCATTGGAGTTCAATGAGTTTCTCTGAAACTAAGTCTCTGGATAATCCTTGGCATAAATCAATGTTCGATAACTTGAACGCAGATGATGGCTTTACATCATCAATCCAAAATGGAATAGTAACGCTATATGCCAAATCATCTTCAAATAATTTCATCACTCAGTTAGAGTTATTCCATGACACTGATAATGATCACATCTTCGATGAGATTGATGAATTAGATAATGCAGCAAATCAATGGTCTGACCAAGATGGAGATGGATTTGGCGATAATAGTAACGCGCCGCTATACGATGACTGTCCAACTCAATCAGGTACTTCTAGCATTCTGGTACTGGGTTGTTTTGATGCTGATGGAGACGGTTATGATGATTTGACAGATGATTGTAATACGGCATTTGGTGTCTCTTGGTTAGGGCGTTTTGGATGTTCAGATTTTGATCAAGACGGTTGGGTAGACTGGAACTCATTGTACCCTTATGGCGACATATTTAGCGACAATTGGAAGCAAGCATTTGATTCCGATGGTGATTCTTATGGTGATAATCATGGTCCTGATTGTTGTGATACTTGGTATGATGATAATGCACCACCTGGTGATCAATTCCCTAATGACCCTAGACAATATGCTGATTATGATGGGGATGGATACGGTGATAACTCATCAGATTTCATCGGTGGTGACGCATGTAAATTTGATTACGGGACCTCTTACTTGGATAGATTAGGCTGCCATGACAGTGATGGCGATGGTGCTTCTGACCCAACTACATTCTGGAATGCATCAATGGGTGCTGACATATGGCCAGATGATCCAACACAGTGGGCGGATTCCGATGGAGATGGTTATGGTGATAACAGCTCACAAAATGCGACTTACCCTGATTCATTCCCGAATAATATAGCAGCTGCCAATGATACCGATGGAGATGGGTATCCAGATGTTTTCACGGAATATTACAATGGCTCAAACGCTCAAGGCTTACAGATAGACGGCTGTCCTTTGGTCGCTGGGAATTCAACAAATCCGTTCTATGGCTGTATCGATACTGATGGAGACAACTATCGTGACATTTACACTTTTGACATAAATCCACTAACTGGCCTTAGAGAAAACCAGACTGGTGATGCATTCCCACTAGATCCAAATCAATGGGCTGATGCTGATGGAGATGGTTTTGGAGATTTCCAAGGAGGCGAATTGGCTGACATTTGTCCTAATGCCCCAGGAGTTCTCAATGGAACCCTTGGTATCGGATGTCCATTAATCGACGGAAATGACGATGATGGGGACTTTGTGATAAATGAAAACGACTTATGTCCCGGAACCCAATTTGGCTTGCTTGTAGATTTGAGTGGTTGTGCGACGAATCAATTAGATGCTGATTCAGACGGAATTACCGACGATGTAGATATCTGTCCAAATACCGCAACTGTTGATGTAGCAGATGAAAATGGTTGTAGTGAAGCTCAACGGCAAGTCGATACAGATTCTGATGGAGTTTATGATTATCTTGATCAGTGTCCAAATACGCCAAGTTCAGAAATCCCAGATTCATCAGGATGCTCACTTTCACAAAAAGACACTGACGAGGACGGAATTACTGATGATATTGATGTATGTCCAGACACTCCAGAAAACTATCCTGTCTTGGCCGATGGTTGTACTGACGAAAGCGCCAAGGAAATTGATTGGGATGAGGATGGATATACCGGAGACGATGATGAATTCATGTTCGAGCCAACACAGTGGGCCGATTCAGATGGTGATGGCTATGGCGACAACCCCGAAGGGGTTAACGGAGATCAGTGCCCGCAAGTAAGCGGTAATTCTACCGAGGACCGCCTAGGATGTTTAGATACAGATTCTGATGGTTATTCTGACCCAACAGGCAATTTCGCAGCATCCCCTAGTGGCCTTGCTGATGCTTTCATTGACGATGCAACCCAATGGCATGACATCGACGGTGACGGTTATGGCGACAATTCATCAGGACTGAATCCGGATTTATGTCCTACTACTAATCCACTTTACCGCATATCTGTAGACTTATTTGGTTGTGCACCTAATGAGAGAGACACAGACAATGACGGGGTTGTCGATAGTTTAGATAATTGTCCGAATGAAGCAAGAGGTGTTGATGGATATTCGGATGGATGTCCGTTAGAAGAAAAAACAGAGTCCTCTGCGTCAAATGAAATTCTTGGATTGCCAATATCATGGGTCATCGGCATCATTGCTGCAATTCTGCTACTGCTAATTCTGATTATTAGGCGCAGAAATAGAGTATTTGATGATGAGGATTGGTATGACGAAGATGAAGATGATGAGGATGAATATTTTGAGGAAGATAAGTTATCATTCCTTGACCGCAATCAGCGTCAAAAACAACCAACAGCTCCTGTAAGGCAACAAATCTCCGGACCCAGTAGTCCTCCGCAAAGCGGACCTGTGGGAGCGCCCCCTCCACGTGTAAACGAGACTCCAAAACCTCCGGTTAGGGTAAACGCTCCAACCTCCGGACCACCAAGATTCAATCCCCAAGTAGTACCACAAAGCAGTCCTAAACTCGCCGGCAAAAAAGTCGCAAAGAAAGTTAAGAAGTCCGAGGACAGCGGAAAGAAAGTACGTCGAGCAGTCGCTGAGGTTGAAGAAGATATTTTTGAGAATGTACCACAATCTGCGATTGATGAATCAATTGATGAGATTAGCAATTATTCATTAGATAATGAAAGACAACTATTGATGTACTTGCAAGAGAAGGGTTGGAATGCACCACAATCTCGAGCCATAATCAACATGGTAAAAACCAAATCAAGATGAGAGACATAGGCATTACTTTTGAAAGATGAGTCAACAGCGAAAGTTAACGGAGGGAGATTGATGGCAGAACCAGTACTCGAAGGTGCATCCCTACCAGAGGGATTTGAGGTTGATGAAACCTCAGCATATTTCGGCGTCACAGACTCCTCAGACATAGTCCACCAACTGATGTCGATGGATAGAAATCAGTCCATAGTGGCGTTTTTCAGTATTGTTTCTGATGTGGTTCTAAAGCCGGGCGAATTTGATTTCGAGGAAGCAAGTAAGGTTCTAAATTGTGAAGGGGGCGAAATCTATTTCCTAGTCTCTGGGCATTTGGGATTGATGAGTTTCTCAGATCCGATTTTACATTATCTTGGCCTGCCAAATTCACTAGGAGAAGAATCACCAAACGGCAAACCTGAGATTAAAGAATCTCATTATGAATCTCTTAAACGCCTTTCAGACCCTATGAACATACTGAAAGTGTTGGCAATCGCTCAATCAACAGGCGGTTCGGAAGAGGTTATGAAGTACTATCTTTCTATGTCGGATTTACTACAAGATGTAAGTTCAAATAATTCAGTGTTGATTGATATTGCTGGCGAATTTGATTCTGCACTAGATGTAATCGGTCATCCAATACCGATTTCCTATCTAGCAAATTCAAACGTTGAAATCACAAATATTCCAACTGCGCCTAAACCAAGCAGCAAGCAGGCAACATCGATGCCTAAACAGACTACAGTAGAAGCAGTACCGATACCAAAACAGACAACAGAAGCATCAGTTATCGAGCAACAAACTGACAGCAAAGAATCGATTCCTGTCACAGATGTTGAACCACAAATCTCCGTTCCATTACCCGGTAAAACAATCCAAGTAGAAGAATCAGTTGAAGAGTTAGAACCTGTTTTTGTTGAAAATAAAATCACTGACAGAAAAGCGGCAAAAGTAACTGATAATGCATTTGAGGGTGCTTTTGGCATGATGGCTCAATCTGAGCCAGAACAATTAGAGGTTCCAGACGTAGAAGTTGAAATTCAACAAGAACAAGATGTCGAAAAAGAATCTAGCGAACAGCAAGATGTAATGACAGAGTCAGAAGATGAAATCGAAGAAACATTTGTCAGCGCTGCTGAAATGTTTATTCAAGCAGACAAAGATGACGATGGAAGTATTTCCCCCGAGGAACTCGCAGAAGCTGCAGGAATTTCTGTTGAAGAGTCACAAGAACTGCATAAATCTGCTGATAAAGATGGTGATGGAGAAATGTCTCTATCGGAATTTGTTGCATCTCCAGCAGTAGAAAAAGTAGCATCTAATCTACCTAGGCCGGTTGCACCGGTTAGGAAGCCGGTGAATAGATCTGAACCAAATACGCAGCAAGTTTTGCCTTCTCAAAATTCAACTCCACGCCCTATTCCGCCCCAAAATGTGGCGCCACAGCCGGTTGTTAGGAACCCCCCAGTCAATCAAATGCCACAGCAGATACCACAGCAAATCCCTCAGCAACAAATGTGGAATCAGCCAATTCAACCAACAATTCGTTCGGGTATTAATTGCCGGGGCTGTGGAATTGGAATTGATCCTTATTGGCGTTTTTGTCCGGTTTGCGGCACTCAAAATCTTAACTGATTAGATGTCTAGAATAAATTCTCCATCTTGTAAAATTTGAGAATCATCTAGCCAAACACTTGGGCTTGTTAATACTCCAGGAATGTGTATCCCAACTGAGGATGAACCGCCTAATGCGGAATTATCACCGATAGAGAAGTAGCAGGTTCCGAGGCGTTTTTCATCCTCAAGCACATTACCTCCCATTCTTGCTTGGTCATTCATGCCAAAACCAAATTCAGCGACAGTCCAGACATTTTCCCTTTCTTTTGAGCGTAGTTTCTTGGCGACTTCGCCAAATTCCTGCCTAATATTTGCGGCTATTTGTCCACCTTTTACATCAACGACCATTCCGTTTTCTATTTGTAATTCGATTTGCTCATCTAGTAAAGTTGAATCCCATGAACCATCAATAATCAGTACACCATTCATTGTGCCCTCTCTAGGCATGATAAATGCCTTGCCAGCAGGAAGATTAGTCAACATTCGTGGACGGTTACATATCCCATTGTCATCTAATTTCCACTCTCGCCAGTTTACTTCAAATGTAATATCAGTGCCTTGGTTTGATTTCACATTAACGATGCGTCTTCTTCTAAAGTATGGGCCGAGATTACTAATTCGTTTCTTAATTTTGTTGAAATCAGCAGCCATTCCGCCATGAGTGAACATATCGTTGGTAATTCCTGGCATTGTAGCAACTCTTGCACCATCTCTAAGCGCTTGCCTTACTGCTTTAGTGTGCGTAAGAGAATATTTTGTAGGGGCCAAAACAACCTGTTGCTGGCGCATCAAATTCGATACAGGTGTTGGTGGTTCCTCTCCATGGTGTTTGGCTTTTGGCATTACAATTAACAGAACACGTTCAGATTTTTTGATAGTTGCTTCATGAAGCGCTTGTCCAATGTCGCCAGTGGTTGGGTCACAGACGATGAGGACATTCTCACCTCGTCTAATATCCATACAGGTTTCTACTACCATTTTCGCTGAGGCGCTTAGCAATTCTTCAATTGACGCTTCACTATTTTCGGATATTTCAGAGGTTTTCTCTTTATCCTCAGTACCAATGACTGAATCCACTATGTCTTCTAAATCATCATCCTGTTCTAGACGAGTGTCATCAGGAACATCCTGCTTTTTCCTCGCCATGGTTAATCTGATGCAGGTTTAGGTCTTGAATGTGTGTGCTACATCCGAGTAAGTTCGGTTAGAGGTTACCTTATTGAGGGTGCGTACACTCAGCAAATTATGGCGAGTTATGAGTTGTTTATTGAGCGTGTTAAAGATATTCACAAGATTGGCGCAATCCAAGGACATCTTGGCTGGGACCAAGAAACGATAATGCCGGCAAAGGGTGCTAAGTCTAGGTCAGAAATTATGTCTTGGTTAGCAAAAGAACAACATGCAAGAGTTACGGATGAATCATTTGCTGAAATGATTGAGAAACTAGAGAGTGACTCAACACTTACTGAGGATCAACAGGCAAATATTAGAGAAATAAGAAGGCGTTATGACAAAGCGGTAAAGTTGCCATCAGACTTCGTTGCCGAGTTTGCTCTAACTAGGTCACAAGCATTAGTTGCATGGCAAGAAGCAAGAGCAGAATCAGATTTTACCAAATTCAAATCACATTTGGCCAAACTAATCGACATGACAAATAAAAAAATAGACTATTATGGTGTAGAGAACACTCGCTATGACGTACTACTTGATGAGTATGAGTTCGGTATGAAAGTTAGCGATTATGACCCTCTTTTTGCTGGGCTGAAAGCAAAATTAGTACCACTTTTACAACAAATAATGAAGGCAAAGCAAACCAATCCCGATCCAAAACTTCCTGAAGACATGGTCTTCCCAGTCGAAGCCCAAACAGAATTTTGTAAAATGGTTTCAACTGCAACAGGGTTTGATTTTGAGGCAGGGAGAATGGATGCGTCAACTCATCCATTTTCTGCAGGATTATGGCCTGGCGATACAAGATTTACCACAAGATTTGATGAAACAGACCCATTCTCATGTCTTTATGCAGTTATGCATGAGACAGGCCATGCACTGTATGAACAAGGCCTTGATGCAGAGCATTCTTTCACTCCTAGAGGGGATGCAGTATCCTTAGGAGTACATGAATCACAAAGCAGGTTTTGGGAGAATCAAGTCGGAAGAACTCCAGCATTTTGGAAAGTAGTTTTGCCATGGTTTAAGGAGCACTTTCCAGAATCACCGGATTGGACTCCAGAGGAATTGAACAAAATCGCTAACTGTGTTGAACCAGGTTTCATCCGAGTTGAGGCTGATGAGATTACCTATAACCTACACATTATGCTTAGATATGAATTAGAGAAGAAGATATTCAATGAAAACCTTTCAGTTGATGAAATCCCTAACACATGGAATCAAATGTTTAGCGAATGGTTTGGTATTGAAGTCCCAGAAGACCGCCTTGGTTGTTTACAAGACATACACTGGTCTATGGCAGCATTTGGATACTTCCCGACTTACACTTTAGGTAACTTATACGCAGCACAAATTCTAGCCGCAATGGGAGACGAATTAGGAGACGTCGACAAAATTGTTGAAAGCGGTAATTGGCAACCTATGCTGGAATGGTTGAGGTCAAAAATTCACTTGCAAGGCAGCAAATGGACTCCTAGTGAACTGATTGAACACGCTACAGGGGCGCCACCAACACCACAGCCGTTTATCGATTATGTTGAGAAGAAATATGGTGAGTTATACAACTTGTAAGGTTATTCTTCGGAATCCTTACCGGTTGTCAATGCCACTAACTTGTCTAGTCTAGCTGTCAAATCATCAATAGCATCCATCAAGTCATTGGTTCTGTCATCTTCATGGTCAGTGCCAAAAGAGATTCCAAGAAGTGTGATCATGCCACCTGCTAACATAGTTAACGCCGGCCAATAAACGTCAGATGCCGACATATTTCCATCTGCTTCCAGACCGCCCCAAAATGCCCCCAAAATAAATACAACAAATCCGATAATAATCTGTTGATAGCCACTTCCAAATGTATCCTCTAAACCACTCATTAGTAAATCTCCTTGAGATAAAATCAATGGGATAGTATATATCATTATTTCAAAAAATGGGGTTTTTTAGCCGTTTAGGGCTATTTCCAAGGTTCCATCAATAGCGGTTTTCCGACTGCCCCGGGCTCCACAAGTAGTCTACCTTTTTGGCCAGTTCCTGCTGACCTTTCAAAAACTGGGATTCCCTCAACGACAGTCAATACAGGCCAACCAGTTAATTTTCTACCTCTGAACGGATTCCAACCAACCCTTGTCCAAGAATTTTCATCTTCAACTACTGCACTGTGATTCATATCGACTAGAACAATATCACCGTCATAGCCGACTTCAAGTTTCCCTTTGCCAATCATGCGATAACAATCTGCGACATTGGATGACATCCAACGAACAACATCTTCAATCGAACACTTTCCTTGGTTGACGTAGTTTAGCATAACAGCGAGAGAGGTTTCAACACCGGGCATCCCACTAGGTGCGTTTGGAAAGCCTTTGGCTTTGGCTTCCAAAGTATGTGGAGCATGATCTGTTGCTATACATTGAATAGTCCCATCGATAAGTCTCTTCCAAAGAATTTCTCGGTCCATTTTGTATCTTATCGGAGGGTTCATTTGTAAGCGAACACCCTGTTCATCAACATCTGTTTCATCAAATGTAAGATGTTGTGGTAGGACTTCTGTAGTGATAATCGGGTGACCCTCTGTCTTTGAGGGGAGATTACAATGGTCGGTTAAGAAATCAGCCTCGATTCCTGATGTTAGGTGTAAAATGTGTAATCTATGCCCCGTTTTATGCGCTAATTCAACAGATAGTTTGGTAGCTAATAGGGCTGTAATGTCGTCCCGATAAAATGCATGTGCAGCAACATCAGTTCTTCCCTCGACTAATTTTCTTCGTTCATTCATTCTATCTTCATCTTCAGCATGAACCGCAATTAAACCTGCAGTTTCGGTGAATATTCTCTCTAAAGCTGATTTATCTGAGACCAAAAGCGTGCCAGTAGAAACTCCCATGAATATTTTGATTCCACAAATGCCGGGAATGGCTATCGGGTTTTCTCTCGTTCCGACAGCATCTTGTAAGTCCTCAACATTATCTTCAGTTGCACCAATGAAAAATCCATAATTACTAACACACTTTTCTGCAGCTGTGTCTAATTTGCCTTGCATCCCTTCAAGTGTAGTAATCGATGGAACATTGTTTGGCATATCCAAGAATGAGGTGATTCCTCCACTAACTGCAGCAATAGAGCCACTTCCTAGATCCTCTTTTTCTGGTTGACCTGGGTCTCGGAAGTGAACTTGCGGGTCGATACATCCGGGTAGTAAGTGAAGGCCTGTCCCGTCAACAAACATCTCATCATCATAATTTTCCAGCGTTCCGGAATCTCCTATTTCTGCAATAACTCCATTTGTTATTCTTAAGTCACCAGACTTTGTGATATTTGGCAGTACCATTGTGGCCCCGCTAATGAGTAAATTGCCGCTATTATCCATCCTTATCATGTATTTGCAAATCTAGTCAATGAATGAACTTTGAGGTTTATCTGCGCCTTGCATCTTTTGGTCTAAACGAGTCACAAACACCCTCATCCATGTCGATATATGGCCCACCAATCAAGTCAACACAATAAGGTACAGCACGCCATATTTCGTCGATAGTCTCTCGGATTGCTTTTGGCCGACCCGGCAGATTGAAGATTAAGCATTTACCTCTAGTGCCACCAACTTGTCTCGATAGAATTGCGGTGGGGACATATTGTAGGGATATGGCTCGCATTTGTTCGCCAAACCCGTCTAGAATTCGGTCACATACTGCAATTGTTGCCTCGGGAGTTACATCTCTCTGGGCAGGCCCAGTGCCTCCTGTGGTTACAATCACAGAACAATCCATGTCATCAGCAAATCGAATTAATTCTGATTCTATCTCTGCCACCTCATCAGCAATACAGGAATAGTAGACTTCTAGTGGGCTTAGGATTGCTTCTTTTAGGAATTCAAGTATTGCCGGTCCACCCTCATCTAAATATTCACCTTGGCTCGCTCGGTCACTTATGGTCAAGATTCCAATCTTTACTAGGTCACCACAATTATTCGGCTTCCCATCAAGGTGGTTTAGCTGATCCAAGTGAATCACCAACTCAGTGTTCACCATACTTCGCTACCACATCAGCATGGAAGTTGTCTAGCATGGTGTCTTCGAATAGTTCGGTTTGTCTGCGTACCTTAGTTGAACGTATGTGTAGGAAAGCAGCACCAACAAATACAATAATCATCAGTGGAATCACCGCTTCTAACTTGTATTGGTGCATGAATTTCACTATACCTTCCGCAGTGTATGCCCATGTAATTGAGGCAGCAGCACCGCCAATAAATGTCGCCGCTAATACTCTAGTAAATTGCATTCTTGACAATAATCCTAACATTGCGCCTACCAATACACCAGATGCCATAAATGGAATCCAAACGAATACAATAAGGCCCCAGAATCCCCATTTATTGATCATCTCACGCTTTTCATTAGCCATATATTCTACTGTGGATAATGTATTTCCAATGAAATTAGTTTGTAACATTCTGCCACCGAGACCATCCTGTTTAGCGACTGCAACAATCCTGTCGTCATTCTTATTCTTGTTAGCACTCTCAACCCTACCAGCTCCAGAGCGATCTGCTAAGGTAGAAACTTGATTTCTAGCCTTCACTATCAACTCTTGACTACCAAGGAGGTCTTCATTTCTTTCAGAAATATAGCGGTATAGTTCTACCTCTACTTCGTCAGTGGTTTTCTTGAATCTAAAGAACGCAAAACGTTGAGTAGGTTTGTAAATCACAGAGACAAAGATTACTCGGTCATCACTGGTTACAACTGCCCCCTCCATTCTTACATCGCTGCGTCTAGCAAAGAATAAATCAAGACTGTCCCTTACCTCATCCTCAACTCTTGAAAGAGTGTGCAGTTCTGAAAAGAAACTGGCATAGTCTTGCTCTTCCTCGACGTCTGCGCCGTCTGCACCAGCACCAACTCCAACACCACTTTCAAAGTCAATGGCTTGGTTTACACCAATTGTTTTTACAGTTAGTTGAACGGGTTTGAACACTCTGAAAATAGCAAACTCATCAAGGATTTCTCGTAGTATTTCTGCCCTGATATCTTTGCTGTCTGACAGCGTCCCATCAGTATTTTTGTAAGGCACCATAATATCTATTGATAATTCTCGGGATTCAAGTTTATACAATTCCCAGTCAATATCTATGTGCAAACGTTTAGAGGTTTTTCCAAGTATATCTTCAACTACTCTAGCGATATGATTCCTTGAAAGTATGTCATCAGTGTCTTGATGGTAGATTTTGTACATTACGGGGTAGATGATTAGTAGAGTTACTGCGGATAAAGATAGGGAAATGAAAGCCATCCACCATGCCGGAATTCCTGCGGTACCACCTGTTAGCATAGCAGTTTCACGGCCGCCGCCCAATTCCGCTGCCATCAACAAATATCCCCAATCTCCGAGGTCCTTAGTAGTCCAACAAGTCCTTGGTCCAGGTTCGGTAATTCTGACCTCTCGGTGTGAGTCTGAATCGACAAACGGTAAGAAAGAGAAGAATCCACCGCTGTTTACTTCTAATTCAAAGTCAATATTTTTTGTAAGAGTTTCTCCGCCATCAACCAATGAAGCATTTTCTAGGTCTGTACTTTGGTTGTAGACTTCGACAATGAATGTTATTCGATACTCTCCGACTTCTAACTCATCGAATGGAGCCTTCATCGATGATTTGGCACCAGCTACTTCGACTATGGTTTCTTCAGAGACAACATCATTCCAAGTGCCTTCAACAGATTCCATAATTGTGTAATTCATAAGTGAATATCCAGACGGCAAGTTTCTGCCTGACAAATCTAAGTATTCCGCATCATTTTCTGGGAAAATTAGAATCCAAGGTTGATCTTCAATATTTAGACACTCTTCTCCTGTGTCAAGAAATGTTTGAGATGCTTTGTGGTCGAGTGTTGTGGAGGAGCCGAAAATACCACTTGACATACCGACTAATAGGATAGCGAAGAGAGCACCGTAGCCGATGCCAGCGAACAAGACATAATCCTCTTTGTTGGTAAGGAATCTACGCTTACTGGTCTTGGTCTTTCTGCGTCTTATTTCTTCGAGTTCTTTGGCGATTTTATCCCTCGCTTTTTCCTCGACATCAACCTCTTCGATGGGCTCGTCAACCTGCTCAAGTTCCTCGCCCATGGCACCCATAGGTGAAACTACCAAATTAATGCATTGATTATAGATTACAGCAATAATCCAAAGTTATTGCTTTTGGTTTGGAATGGTGGGTAGGGCCGGACTTGAACCGGCGACCTCAGCATCTTCAGTGCTGCGCTCTCCCAACTAAGCTACCTACCCGCAAGTACCTGCGATATGATTTGGCATTTCAACTCTTCCAATGAAATCAAAGTTAATTGATACCATCTAAAATTGCTGCTTGAACATCAAATAGAGCATCTAGTCCAGCATCTGCTTGGGCAATCAAAGCAAACAACTCTTCACCGGAAAATGTAGATTCTTCACCAGTACCTTGTAATTCGACATATTTACCATCGCTTGTCTTTACCACATTCATGTCAACATCGGCATTGGAATCTAGCACATAATCGAGGTCTAGGTATACGTCTCCATCGATTAAACCAACTGAAATTGCTGCTAAGTCATGTGGAATTACTTTGTTTTCATGCGCCATTTTCTCGTCTTCACTCAATTCTGGGGCACTCCAACCAGATTTACGCTCTTCATCAGATGGTCTGTGTTCGATAGGTAGACATTGTCCACTAGCAATTAATCTTCTAACAGCCAAACGAAGAGCTAAGTTTGCTGCAGTGATTGATGCACATCTTGTTCCTCCATCAGCGTTTAGGATGTCACAATCAATGTTTAGAGCAATAGGGCCTAATTGTTCTAAGTCGACAGCCGCCCGAAGTGAGCGAGCAATTAATCGCTCAATTTCTTGAGTCCTGCCTTTAGCACCACGCCTCTCTCTTCTAAATCTTGAATCAGTCGAACCTGGTAACAGAGAATACTCTGCGTGGACCCATCCCTTGGTTGAATCTCTAGGAAACCAGCCTGGTAGTCTTGCTTCTTTGGTACAACATGCTAATACGACTGTGTCTCCTTGTCGGTAAAGGATAGATGCAAGGGCATTTGAGGTGAAATCTATCTCAACCTCGACATGTCTCATTTGGTTTGCTTCACGGTCTGTTTCAAATTCGGTCTTGAACTTCGCCATGTTTCTCCCAAGACTCTTCTTTCATCAAGTCTTCTCCACATTTATGAAAATCTTTGATGGACATATTGAAGTCTTGGTTCTCATTGGATTAACTATGAGCAAGTCTAGAGTGGTAATCTGTGGAGTAGCAAGAACTCCGATAGGCAGTTTTTTGGGCACTCTATCATCAATGACTGCTACTGAACTCGGCATCGCTACTGTGAAGGAATTGTGCAGCAGAGTTGGAATTGATGCATCATCAGGAATAATAGACGAGGTTTTGTTTGGTCAGGTATTGCAAGCAGGATGTGGCCAAAACCCAGCAAGACAAGTTGCTCTTGGTGCAGGTTTGCCAGTATCAACTGGTGCTACAACCATCAACAAAGTTTGCGGCAGTTCATTAGAAGCAGCAATGATGGCGGCAAATAGCATTACTGCAGGTAAGTCCAAGGTAGTCATCGCCGGTGGCATGGAAAGCATGTCAAACGCACCACAGTTACTGATGGGGCAACGAAAGGGTAAGAAAATGGGTGATTCAAATCTCATAGATTCTATGATTCATGACGGCCTTTGGGATGTCTACAATGACATCCATATGGGAAATACCGGTGAAACGATTGCCGAAGAATCGCACATAAGCAGAAGAGATTCAGATGAATTTGCCGTTCGTAGTCACCAAAGAGCGGCTGAAGCCTGGGCTCAAGGCTGGTTTGATTGGGAAACCTTTGCAGTTAATGTTCCACAAAGACGGGGTGATGATATTTTATTCGCCCAAGATGAAGGAATAAAGAGTGACTCAAATGTTGAAACACTGGCTAAATTAAAGCCGGTATTCAATAAATCAGGACAAGTTACAGCCGGTAATGCTAGTACTCTAAATGACGGTGCTAGTGCAATTTTACTTGCAGATGAATCTACTGCCAAAGAAAATGGATGGGAGATAATTGCTTATGTTGATGATTATTGTACTAGCGGGGTTGAGCCTCACAGAGTTATGAGTGCACCAATACCAGCAATCAAGACTCTGCTTGAGCGCAACTCATTGGATGTTTTAGATGTCGACATTTACGAACATAATGAGGCATTTGCCTCAGCATCATGTGCCGTAGCAAAAGAGGTTGGTATTCCACACGATAGGCTCAATCTACATGGTGGAGCTATTTCTCTTGGGCACCCGCTTGGAAGTAGCGGAACAAGATGCCTTATGACTATGCTTGGCGTAATGCGAAGAATCGAAGCCAAATCGGGGATCGTCACTTTGTGCCTTGGTGGTGGGAATGCAGTTGCTATGCTTGTCTCTATGGATTGACGGCAAATCCAGATTAACACACAGTTAGGCAAATTAAGACGAATACCTACTGGGGGTATCAAATAGGGCTGCAAGGCGGCTTAGATTGTTGGATATGGTGTCTTTTTCAGATCTAGGAGTCTCCAGAAGGTTGGTAGAAGCACTTTCTGCACAAGGAATTAAGGAACCGTTTGAGGTTCAAACAGAGTCAATTCCAGATGGAATGCTAGGTCACGATTTATGTTGTAGAGCACCTACAGGATCAGGAAAAACCTTGGCTTTTGGATTACCGCTAATTGAGCGAACCAAACAAGCAGAACCGGGCTTTCCAACTTCTCTTATTCTAACTCCAACCAGGGAGTTAGCAGAACAGATTTTCAAAGTACTAGATCCGCTTTCTCGGGAACTTGGATTGTACACATATGCGGTATATGGTGGAGTTTCATACACTAAACAATTCAAAGCGTTAGACCGCGGAGTTGACATCTTAGTCGCTTGTCCGGGCAGACTAATTGACTTGATTGATAGAGGCTCCATTTCTCTAGAAGATGTAGATATTGTCGTGCTTGATGAAGCGGACAGAATGGCAGATATGGGGTTCATGCAACCAGTTTGTCAAATTTTAGATGAATGTCGAAAAGACCGCCAAACAATTTTGTTCAGTGCTACTTTAGATGACGAGGTCGCTGAATTGGTGAGAGATTATCAAACCAATCCAGTAACTATCGAGGTAGGCCCAGAAGAGGTAACTATGGAAAGTATGACTCATTATTTTTGGCTAATGCCTAATTCTAAGAAATCAACAATTTCAAATGAAATAATAAGAAAGTGTGGCCGTACTATTGTTTTCTGCCGAACAAGAGCAGGAGCCGATAGAGTTGGTGATGACTTGACTCACGATGGCCTAGCTGCGCAAACGCTTCATGGTGGTCTTTCCCAAAAGCAACGGGATAGAGCGATGGCTAGATTCCAACACGGAGAATGTATGGCACTAATTGCTACAGATGTCGCCGCTCGTGGGATTGACGTAGAAGGCGTAAATTGCGTAATACATTATGACCCTCCGGAAAATGGCAAAGCGTACAAACACCGAAGTGGTAGAACTGCACGAGGGGGCTCAACTGGAATTGTAATTTCGCTCATTCAAAAGCCACAAAGGAAGACAGTAAGTAAAATCCAGCGAGAAGTTGGAATTAACGTAGAATTTACTCCACCAGATTTTGGTGATTTACCCGAATTCGAGGTGGAATTCATTGGCGCAAGTAGACGCCGAAGTTTTGGCAGCCAAAACCGCAATGAAAGCAAAAGAGGACATTATGGAAAGCGTAATCGTTCTGGAGGGCGCTCAAATCGCTCTGACAGAAACTCCGGCTCTAGAAATCAAGAGCGACCTAATCGAAATTACAACAAGAAGAAACCCCGCAACACACACTCAAGGCCAAACAGGGGTAAGAAACCAAAACCTGAGAAAACCACTCAACCATCACGCGGAAGAAGAAACAACCGTGGCAATCGCTCTAGAGGCCGTAACCGAAGATAGAATCATGGCATGGCTTCAGCCTATCTGGCATTGAAGTAGTATGCGAGGTTAATCACTCCAGCAAAGCTGACCCATGCAATGTATGGCCATACTAGCATCGAGGCTTCTTTGGCAGGGGTGTAGATCATGAACGCATATACTGCAGTAAATACTGCCATGATTACAATCAGTAGGAAGGACGCGAGATATTCCGCCGAATTAAACACATTTGGCCACATAAGGTTAGCAATCATCTGAATGACAAATAGCCCGATGACTAAGTTACTGTTGGAAATTTCTTCTCGCTTTGCTAGCATCATGGTGAAACTAATTGCTAGCATTGTATACAGGACTAACCAAATCGGTCCGATTATCCAGCCGGGAGGCTCGAACCACGGCTCGTAGTCAGAATCGAAAGTCATCGTATCATTTATCTCAGCAGTTGTACCCTGTAAAATGATTGTTAGTAATTTCCCGTTATGATTAGATTTCATATATTACCTATTTTCGGCTATATATTGTAAAATAGTTCTTTAATCCGGACGTTACTTACTTTTAATAGGCGTTCAACTTAAGTAAAAGACCGATAACGGGTAATTATGTCGTTAGCACCTACAGATTATGATTTTGGAGTCCCGGCGAATTATGCGTTCGCTGAAAAAATAACATGCTCCAACGATGAAGCCCGCAGAATGTATGTTGAAGCCTTTGGCCACATGCTAAATTACAACCATGAGCAAGCAATTGCCTGCTTTACAAAGTGTACTGAATTAGACCCTAACTGTGCCATGGCATGGTGGGGAATTGCCTATTGTTTGTCTTCTAGTTACAACTGGTCGGCAGGTCTAGGCCCAGGTTATGATGCAATTTCGCAGGCTGTATCGTTGAAAGATCATTGCAGTGAGCTAGAGCAAGACCTGATTATGGCTCTTTCAAAGAGGCACACCAAGGAAGCGCGAGACAATGCAAACCCTGCGGCTCTGAATATGGGCAACTCTCCAGAACTCAATCAAGCATTTGCTGATGCTATGGCCCCTCTATACGAAAAGTATAGCGGAGACCTCGATGTTACAGCAGTATATGTTGAAGCATTGATGAATCTTAATCCATGGACACTATGGAACAAAGATGCTTCAACTGGAGAAATAACTCCTGTTGATGACAGCACATTGATGCTGATTAAGATTATGGAAGACGCATTTGAAAATGTGCCGGGGGCTAAAGAGCATCCAGCACTCTGCCACCTGTACTGTCACGCCCTTGAATTATCTCCATACCCGGAGCGAGCGCTTCCAGCAGCTGATGTTCTTCGAACACTTATGCCAGGCTGTGGTCACTTGGTCCACATGCCATCACACATCGACGCATGGGTTGGCCAATGGAAAGAAGCAATGGATTGTAATATTGCTGCTGTAAAGGCTGACGATCATTATGTTGAACTAACTGGTAATGAATCACAATTCTACAAGTTCTACCGCATGCACAATCATCACTTTGTCGTTTGGTGTGCAATGTTTGAAGGACAATATGAGACTGCAATGAAGTATGCAAGAAAGGCAGTAGATACACTACCAGAAGGTGACGAAAACCACGGCGCACAATTTATGCTAGCAGGAATTATCCCAATGGGAGCCATCTTCCTCGAATCATATGTTACTATGCCTTGGCACGTAATGATTAGATTTGGTAAGTGGGACGAAATCTTGGCTGAACCAATGTACAGCAACAAAGAGGTTTTCCCGGCAACAATTGCTACTCAGCACTACGCACGTGGTGTTGCATATGCTTCCAAGGGTATGGTTCCAGAAGCAGAAGCAGAGCAAGCATTGTTCAAGGAAGCCCTAGCGAATCCAGCACTTGCCGGTCGATTGATGCATAACAATTTCATGTATCAAGACCCAGCAGAAGGACCATCTATTCTAAATGTCAACGCAGCAATTCTTGAGGCTGAGATTGAATACCGTAGACAGTTCTTGGCCAAGGCAGCCGGCGAGCCGCATGACTTCACAGCCGCTTTTGATGAACTACGCCGTGGTGTCGACCTATCCCTTAACCTAGCATACAACGAACCATGGGGTCAAATGCAACCAGTTAGACATATCCTAGGTGCTTTGCTATTCGAGCAAGGCCATATTGAAGAGGCAGAAGAGGTCTACCGAGCTGATATCAAATTGTGGAAAGATAACATGTGGGGCTTACTCGGTCTGAAATTGTGTCTTGAAGCAAGAGGTGACGATTCAGGAGAACTCGCCGAAGTTACCAAGTTGTTCAACGAGCGATCCTCAAGAGCAGATATTGTTCCAGCAAAAACCTGTTTCTGCGCTCAAGATGCATTGGCAAAGAGTTGTTGTGACTGATTGTAGTTTCAAACAGGCATTGATAAGCGGAATCTATGATTCCACGCTATGAATCAAAGGACGCTGGCGATTGTTGGAGTTGTGATATTTCTCTCTGGCCTGTTCGGCGGCGTAGCCTTAGAGAAATTTGATGTTGGATTTTCCTCAAAAAATGAGCCATCATTCTCTATCGAAGTTGACAACGATGTTGGTATCAATCAGTATACACTCATCGAGATAGATGAGGGAGACAATGATGAGGAAGTACAAATCACTTGGGTCTATCACGAATTTTTGTTTACCTCAACTGGCGGTGGTGACTCAACAACCTGGGATTTTGGTGATGGAACAACAGGCACTGGTGAAACAGTTACGCACCAGTTTCAATCATCGGGAATTTTCACTGTGACAGCTACATCGATTAGTTCAGAAATTATTTCGACATCTGTACTAGAGGTCACGGTAAATCGAATCTCAGTTGCTGAAGTCGATAACATGGAATGTGCTTGTGCTCCAACTGGAAAAGATACAGTAATTGACTTGGTAACGATTCCTGGTCTGCAATCGTTGGAAGGTTTCGTCAAAGTTGAACATGATGGAAGTAGTGAGTCTTGCTCACTCAGAAATCCTCTGCAAGAGTGCCATGTGAGAGTAATTTTGCAGCGCCTAGACCAAGGCCAAGTGGTCGGTGAGGAAGTTTTGTTTGATGACACATTTAGAACCAATGAGAAAGTAGTTGATTTTGAAATCATCAATGATGCCTATTCACAAGGGGAAACCATGCAACTGCGCCTTGAGACCGATCAGTTGAGAGATTGGCACAAGCCAACTGCAGAATGGAGT
>CALDPP010000015.1 GCA_937911345.1 uncultured euryarchaeote
TTGGTGATCTATCCCCCGGGATGATTAGGCGCCGAGACCTGAACAAACTAAAAGATGGAATAACAAGATCGACCAACTTAATCTGTATTTCAAGACACACACTAAATGCAGCCAAAACAAACTTCCCAAATGTAACGTCAACTTACATTCCTTCAGGTATAGATTCAGCAAAATATCATCCAGATAATCAACATCTAGTTGACATATCTCTGCCCGATGCTTGCAATCTGTTGGTTGTTGGCAGTAATGATCCTAGAAAACGGATGAAATTTCTTTTCGAGGTAATTGCCAAATTGCCAGATGCTGTAAGACAAGGCATTCATATCCATCACGTCGGCAATTCCTCCGCTAATTCAGGCATACCACAAATCTCTGACTTAGCGAGTTCACTTGGAATTGAAAACCTAACAATTCATGGTTCTTCAGTTTCTGATGAGTACCTGATGACGCTTAGAATCAAATGCGATGCCCTACTATTTCCATCGGTGAGTGAAGGCTTTGGTTATCCGCCAATTGAGTCAATGGCAGCAGGTATGAAGGTAATCTGTGCAGATTTGCCGTCCCACAACGAATTGATGCCTGATGATGGTTGCATACCAGCCGATAACCCTGATGAGTGGATTAAAGCGATAACTACTCTACATAATGATTACATCTCTAGTAACGGCCAAAGCAACCAGCCGCAAAAAGAGTTAATCAAGCATGCACAAAAGTACGATAACTCGGTATTTTGTCAACGGCTTAGCGATGCTTACAATTCACTTGTTGAGTAATTCTACCACGGGAATTTGACATTCCAAACAATGCCATCAAGTATGATACATTGAATGCTAAGCATGACTGAGCCCAGTAGCATCATATTTGCACCTTCAAGGCCGTCTTGATAAGCCGAATATGCCAATAGTCCGTACAAAATGTTGCCAATTGATGCCAATGTTAGAACACCGATTACTAGGAATGGTGTCCAAGAATAATCGTTGTTGATGTGGAATAGTGTACTTTCTAACCACAGCATAGATGGAATCATGAATACACAATAAGCCAAGAATAGCCGATTTGCACCCTTCCCATCTGCTGAATCTTGCCATGGCCAGCGTAACTGATCGATAACTGAAGCGTCTACGCTGTATAGAATGGTCCACCAATAAATCAACCATCCAAGCGCGGCGATAAGCATCCATGGAACAATGAATTTAATCCACGAATGAGGGATTCCTCCCCACAATACCATCTTGTCTTCTGCCTTGGATAAGCCATAGACATATGATGACAAAACTAGAATTCCGAAAATGATGACACAAATTCTGATGAATTGTCTAGTAATTTCCATATTTTTACTGAACTCTAACCAACTTAAATGCTTAATTGAGGAGTTTACAACAATACGCATTATTCATGAACATCTTGTGATTCGCAAACATCATGCAACCAATTCAGCGTGTAGCAATAGTCGGCGCCGGCAACATGGGTTCAGGGATTGCTCAGAAATCCGCCCAAGAAGAATTCGATGTACAAATGGTTGATAGAGAGCAACAATGGGTGGATAGAGGTCAAGGTATAATTGCGAATTTTCTGACCGAGGCTGTCGAGCGAAGGATATTCAGCGAACAACAGGTTGACGCCATTAAAGGTAGGATTACTGGAGTTGTTGGTGTCGAGAACACAGCGGAAAATACCGATCTAGTCATCGAAGCAGTTTTCGAAGACTTCGATATCAAAACTGCAGTATTCAAAACACTAGACGAGGCATGTGGTGAAGATACTATTCTAGCCTCAAATACCTCTTCATTATCAGTTAATGCGTTAGCAGAAGCAACCGGCAGACCAGACCGCTTTGTCGGCTTGCATTTCTTCTATCATCCAGCAAAGAACCGTTTAGTCGAGGTAATCCCGGCACAATCAACCAGTCAACAAACCATCGACAGAGTTGTTCAGTATTGTAAGATGTTAGGCAAAGTAGTCATTGTATGTGGAGATAGGCCTGGCTTTGTAGTCAACAGATTTTTTGTTCCTTGGCTCAATGAGGCATGCCTATTGCTTGAGGAAGGTCACGGTACTGCTGCCCAAATTGATGCAGTTGCCTGTAAGGCGTTCAGGATTGGTTTAGGACCATTTGGTTTGATGAATTTGACAGGACCACCAATTGCTTTGCACTCTACCGATTATCTTGCTGAACAACTTGAGACGCCACGCTACAACGGTGCTGCAAACTTGAGAGATTTGGTAAGTGATAACAGAATGTGGGATATCGAAGAAGATAATACCTACTCAGAGGAACAGTATGAAGTGATTTCCCGCAGACTATATGGCGTAGTCTTTGGGGTTGCAGCTCAAATCGTCGATGAGGGAGTTTGCTCTATTGAAGATGTAGACAGAGGAGCTAAAGTTGGTTTGAGGTGGGCTCGCGGACCGTTTGAATTGATGAATCGAGTTGGTGTAAAGGCCTCATTTGAGATGGCTAAGGAATACCTTGCTTTGTGTCAAGACGAGCAAGGTGAGAGTAATTGGAAGATTCCTCAATTCTTTACAGACCAAGCATCAAATGACTCACAATGGGATTTTTCCTATGTTGATACATCAATTCAAGATGGAATAGCAACGATAACTATCAATCGACCAGAAGCAATGAATGCCTTGAATGAGACTGTTATAGAACAACTCGGCCATGCGATTACCGCAGTCAATTCCAATGATGACGTTCATACTTTAGTGCTGGACGGGGCTGGAAAAGCCTTTGTTGCTGGAGCAGATGTCAAATTCTTCGTTGACAAGATTAGGTCAGATTCCATTGATGATATTGTTGAGTTCACCAGTAATGGGCATAAGGTCCTGAACTCAATTGAAAATTCACCCAAGACGACAATCGCATTAACCACTGGTTTGGCTCTTGGCGGAGGACTAGAGTTGGCGCTATGCTGTGATTATAGAATCGGCACACGCAGAACTCAATTTAGATTCCCAGAAACCTCGATTGGCATCTACCCGGGACTAGGTGGCTCACAAAGGCCAGCAAGAATATCTGGTATACCTCTAGCGAGATGGGCTGTTTTAGGCGGTAATTTCATGAACGCACAGATGGCGTATGATATCGGTTTACTGACACATCTTGTGGATTTAGCAGAGGTAGGACAAGCAACAAATTCGTGCATCAAGGCTGGTAAGCCAGCACAAAAATATCCAGGGAAACCAACTAATCCAGATAGCTCAGTTGTCAAATTTGCTTCCGATTTCTACAGTGACGCTAATCTTACGACATTGTTATCCGGGGGATGTCCAGAGGGATATGATGCAGAAGATAAGTCAATTTCTCGTCAGTTAAAGAATCTAAAGTATACTGCACCAATTGCACTATCGATGGCTAGTGAATTGATTGATATTACAGCCAGTACAACATTAGAACAAGGTTTAGACTCAGAGTTGGCCAAATTAACAGACATATTTTCCACTAGAGACGCACTTGAGGGGCTCTCTGCACTGATTGAAGGCCGAAGAGCAACTTACAACAATTCGTAGGGCTGGCACTAAATGTCGACAACTCTACCGATTCTCTACAGTTTCAGACGTTGCCCTTACGCAATGCGTGCTAGAATGTCAATAGTCAGAACTAGCTATACTTGTGAGCACAGAGAAGTAATTTTGCGAGATCGACCAGACCACATGATGGAAATTTCTCCTAAGGGAACAGTGCCTGTTTTACTATTGCCAAATGGCAAAGTCATCGAGGAAAGCCTAGAGATTATGCAACATGTACTATCCTGGGAGTTATCAACAGAGGACCTCAATTGGGTTGACAGGAACGATAACGAATTCAAATTTCACTTGGATCGTTACAAATACCCCAATCGCTACGAGAACATTGACTCATTGGAACAGAGGTCGATGGCAAAAGCATATCTTGATGATTTAGATCAATTCTTATCTAACGAGATTTCACATTCATTGAGTGACGCTTTGTTTCCGTTTGTTAGACAGTTTGCCAATCACGACAGAGAGTGGTTTGATGCACAAAACTGGGAACATTTGCATGATTGGTTAGCAAACAATTTGTCAAGCAAGGAGTTTGCATTGTGTATGAAAAAATACCCACAGTGGTGTGAGGGTGACGAATTGGTTACCTTCCCGCCTACTGAATGATTGGCAGATGCTTTACTGGTGGCGCAATTCCCAAATCCTCGGGGAAGAACATGGTTGCTTTAGGAATTGGTATTGGAGTTATTTCTTGACCAACTAGGGCTACACGACTTGGCTTTGAATCAGAAAGGATTTTCCTACCAGTGAGTGGTGCAATCTTTGCTGAGAAATCCATAATATCATCATGACTTGGCATATTTTCAGCACTCAAATTTTCACGGCTATGACCTACATACACATATCCCTTATTTTCGATAAAGTCAGGTTCTGCACGATTATCTAGCGCAGCGAATTCGCGAATGTTAGTCTCACTCATGTTAATGCCTTTCATCAAGGTATGTCGGGCAACGATTCTGGTGTCTAAAGATGGCATTAAGTCAATGGTTTTCTCAAATTGTTCCCATGCTCTTTGGTTCCATTTTGGTTTGCAAACCTTATCGAAAATTTCCTTATTAGGGGCATCAACTGATACATATAATTGGGTTGGCAACGGGTCTAGGCGCTCTAGAACCTTTGGAAAGGTTCCATTGGTGACCAGCATGGTTGTCATTCCGTGTTTGTGGCACAAATCGATGTACTCGCCCAGTCTTGTGTATAAAGTAGGTTCTCCATTCAGAGAAATTGCGACATGTTTTGGGTTTTGAGCATCCAACCATTTCTCTCTAGGAACCTTTGGATTACCACCAAATCCAGAGAGTAATCGACGCTGAGCTCTAACCGACTCGTACAATAATTCTAGTGGGTCTTGGTCGGTTAGTTCTAATGTGTCCATATGTGGTTCTCTCCAGCAATATGTACAAGCTAGATTACATTGGTCAACAACTGGTGAGGTCTGCATACAATTGTGACTGGCAATGCCGTAGAATTTGCCTTTGTAGCATTGACGATCTCTGAGTAATGACTCTTTAGTCCAATGACAAATCTTTACCCCGCCATGCTCTCCAACAATGTGGTATCTTTGCTTTTGCAGTTTGGCTTTTAGCGCTAAATCCATACCCATTAGGCACACTCTCCTGAGCCGTCAACCACGGTTCCTTGCGGGGTCGGGATAGGCTCGGATATATCCTCGTCAACGGTTCCGGTTATCAAGCCAACCCAAACTGGCTAGAAACATTAGCAAATTGTTTTTTGCGGCATTACAGATGTAAAGAGTCCACTACTAGGATGTTATAAAAAACACCTAATTTATTTATTGCACCTATGTGTTGGCGTTTTTACCACTGCTTAATATACTCTAGGTGTTAAAAGTAAAGTGAGGAGAACAGAATGGACCGAGAGTTGGAAACATTTGTCGATGGCGTAATGGATAAGCAAGAATACCGCAATGGTATTTTCAAGAATTGGATGGAAACTATCCTACAGGGAATAGTTAACTACAGAGCTGCCCCTGATATTAGAGGATCATTCAGTGTAAGAGGTGAATAAATAATGGATATATATTTAGAAACATATGTTGACGAGGTAATGGATAAGCAAGTATACAGAGACGGAATTGGTTTTTCAAGCTCCTGGTTCAAGCGAATCTTTTCTCGAAAGAAGTGAGTTGTAAATACTAACCTCCTTAACTGACCCGTCTATGGGTTAGTATGGTTCGGTGGTTGCCACACCTGATAGGTTTGCTAACTCCCATAGCTACCATGGCGGGCATTTTTGCCGGCGGTTGGTTGATGGGCGCAACCATTTATTTGGCTCTGGGAATCTACCCATTCCTTGATTTGATTGCTGGCAAAAGTTCAGAAACCGATCCGCTGGAAGAAGGAAAGGCCTTCAACTATATTGTACACATACATGCAATATTTGTGCCAATAGTAGTCATTGTCCTATTATATGCTGCGTACCAAGAGTATTCGTCGTTCATATGGTTAGCCGCCATATCAGTTGGACTGTCAAGCGGTGCCTCGGGAATTGTAACAGCTCACGAGTTAGGTCACCGTAGACCTCGCTCGGCAAGTTGGTGGTTGTCCAGACTAGATTTGATGTGCGTACTGTATCTACATTTTACCGTAGAACATAATCACACACATCACAAACATTGGGCTAGGCCTAGAGACCCAACATCATCTCCATGGGGTCGGAATGTGTATTTTCATTTTTTGAGAACCATACCACTGCAACTCAAAGGAGCATATCGAGCGCGCCCTCGTGATTTTAGGTATTCAATGCTAGTTCAGGCATGTCTTCTATTGCTATTAGCAATCATTTCTCCAATAGTACTTGGAGTATTTTTGGTACAAGCATTTGTTGCAGTGTTTTTACTTGAATTTGTAAATTACTTGCAGCATCATGGATTGGTCAGAGAAGATGGCGAAAGAGCAAATGCCAGCCATGCTTGGGAAAGTCGACACAGATGGTCTAGATGGACATTACTCGAATTGCCGTTACATCCTTCTCACCATTTGAAATCTAGTACCCCATATCAGCGCTTAGATGCACATGATGAATCACCACAGTTGCCAAATGGTTACTATGTCATGTTTTGGACCGCACTAATTCCACCACTGTTCCACTATCGTATGAAGAAAAGTTACCAACAATACAAGCAACACATATCTTAACCATCTACTAACAGCGTTATAAATAGTATAACTTGATGATGCTGCTTGATAGTGGTCATTTATGTTACACGTAAACGGTTTAACCAAGTCATTCGGTTTCGGAAGTGACAAATTACAAGTCTTGAAGGGAATTGATTTAGAACTCAAAAAAGGCGAATTAGTGGCTCTGATGGGTCCATCTGGATGTGGGAAATCGACCTTGTTGAATATCATTGGCGGTCTTCTACCGGGTGATGGAGGAGAAATAGATTTGAATGGCCGCAAATATGGAAAGAAGGGTCCATCGAGTGTAGTCGACGTCAGAAGAGAACTGGTTGGTTGGATTTTCCAAGATTTCCATTTGCTGAATAATTTGTCGGCAGTAGATAATGTTGCTATGGCATTGGAATTGTCAGGTGTCTCATCGAATGAGGCGGAGAAAAGAGCAGCTAATGCATTAGAAAAAGTTGGCTTAGGTGACAGAATGCATCATATTCCAGATCAATTATCTGGTGGCCAACAACAACGTGTAGCAATCGCTAGAGCAATTGCGGGTAACCGCCCTTTGCTGTTGGCGGATGAGCCAACAGGCAATCTCGACATAGCAAGCGGCAAAGATGTTCTGCAATTATTCAAGGATTTATGTCATGATAAAGACGACCCTATATCCATACTGATGGTGACTCACGACCCAGAGTTGGCGGCTAATGCTGACAGAATGTTGTTACTAAGAGATGGAAAAACAGAAGCATCTGATATCCGCTCTGCATGGGGGCTTGACGAAGAGGCAGGTGAAGAGGAATGACTGAGGAAAAAGAAGACTTTGACCCCTTCGCAACTTATGTTGTTCCAAAGGTCGGAATTGTTGAACGTTGGCGCAGAAGGGTTAGAGATGCTCCAGAAAATATCAGACTTGCTTCACAAAGCGCATGGCGGGGTCGAGAGAGAGGACTTGCAGTAGTTGCTGGTGTATTTCTAGCATCACTAGTTATCACCACTGTATTCTCTTATGGAATTGGACTCTCTCAGATCTTCTTTGATGAATCACTTGATGGTGAACCAATCGACGCCAAGGTTGAGTTCAAGAAAGCACCTGTTGAGGGCTCATCTGGTTGGACAAATAGCACAAGTGTCATGCAAGATGTTTGTTCTGAATTAATGGTAGAATATGATGAAGAACTAGCAGACTGTACTGTTGTTTTTGGTCGGCAAGGAATTCATAGCGCTGGGTTCTTCAATGAAGATTTTCTTTATGCACAACCGTTAGAAATGCGTTCTGTTGTAGATAACGAAAATCCATATTGGATTAATACAACCTTTGAGTATCCTGAATTAAGGGAGGCAGGACCACCAATCTCGAACTATCGATCGATTAGATTCATGGGTCCAGAGGCTTTTGACGGAGAGTTTGCCAAACGTTATGGCGCCAACATAATTCAAGGCCAAGGAGAATGGCCATCCCCCGAAAACATGTCAAGTCAAAGAGGTGTAATATTGCCATCAAACATTGCATCCCAAGCAAAGGCTAACGTTGGAGATGTTCTAGACGAAATCACCTTTGTTTATGTTATTGACAGTGAATTCTTTGATACTGGAGGAGTAGACTTAGTTCAAGATTGCCCAGGTATCGCCTCCGCTTCAGAGAACGGCAAAATCTACTGTCGTATGCCTATGACAATAACTAACATGACTGTTTTGGGTATTTATCAGCCATGGGATTTAGGAAACCCGACCCTTGGCCCAAATCCGATTTTTACTACCTGGACTGCGCTGAGCGAGCAACAAAGTGCAACATTGATGGAAAAAGATCACATCTATCTGGGTCTTGCAGTTGACCGTTCTCAATTGCCAACCAGTTCAACCGCTGACGCAAGTGATTGGCTTGACAGTCTAAAAGTGTCAATAATGGATGACAATTATACTGATAGTGAGATTGAGTTATTTTATACCGATATAGTAGGCGGGACAATTACTTTCCTCGACATATTCCTCGCATTTATTCAGATTTTTGATTACATAATTATGATTCCAATTGTTGTGATGTCGCTTGCTGTTTTGGTATACGGATTAATTCTGTCACTCGAACAGAGAAGAAAGGAAATCAGCATACACAGAGTAATTGGTGCAGATAGCAAAGGACTTCAAGGAATGGTTTTGTTAGAATTGGCTGTTTTTGCTTCAGTTGCCTGGATTGCTGGTTACCTCCTGGCAATGTTTGCGGTTCCAATCGTCCTCTCTGCAGTAGGTTTTATGCAGTTCAAATCAGGTGATTATAGTATAGACCCAACTCTTAGTTTTGGGGCAACCTTGTTTACCGCAATAAGCACACTAGGTTTGGCCATTTTATTTGGTCGTAAGCGTGCAAAAGAATTTATTGAATTAGAGATTGAAGAAGGTGTCAAGAATCAATTGGCAAAATCAGAGCCTAAATATTGGCTTCACTGGACATGCTTCATATTAGGTTCTATTTCTGTGATTGATACATGGATGGAGATGAATGGCAGTGAAGATGGCATAATTGAGAACTTTTTCTTTGAGGGATTGTTCGGGATTTTTGGACCATTCTTGTTTTGGATTGGTGGTGCACTAGTTCTAGGAAGACTCGGTGCAAAAGGCCCTCAAATTATGCAATTAATTTTTGGCAGAACCAAGTTGCTGAAGGATGTCAAACGCGGCTTAAAGGGTTCAGGGTCAACCGAATCTGTCAACCGATTAGCAGTTATCATGCTGCTCACACTGTCAATTGTTACCCTTGCCGCAGTTCAAGGATATACAGGTACTTTAGTTGACGAAAGAACCGTTGACTCCACTGTCGGCGGTGATATCCAAATTACCTTTGAAAATCAGCAAAATGAAACCGAGGCTTTGGCTATATTCGATGAGATTTACAATGGTGATAAATCCGTGATTGCTACCACTGTACCTTCTTTACTGCTAAAAAGCCCAGATGGGGATTTTGTTCAAACTTTTGTCCTGTTGGATGATTCAGATGATGTATTACATTGGAGTCAGCAATCAGTGCCTGGCAAGGATATTTCTGACGCCTTGACTAGGTACAGCGAGGGTGGCTTCTCAGCCGGGGAAGATTCAGCATTCACTCTTGACCTTGCAGGTTCATGGTCTGACCAGGAAAAGCTCGATGACGTACTTCTTAGCGAAGGCGATGAGCGTAGTATGGAGGTAGTAATGACATATGAGGAACTAACTTTCAATTTCATTTCTGGTGGTTTTGCTTTGGATAATTTGAGCGACTTTGAACAATTATTCGAATTATATGAGATGTATTCTGCAATGATGGAAGTAGATTTGTCCGGTGTAGATTTCTCAGGACAGGACCTCAGTTACCGTGAACTTGCTAGGTTCGACTTTACTGGTGCAAATTTGTCCGGAGCGAATCTTGAGGGAGCCAATTTGAGTGAATCACTTATGGTAGGTGTCGATTTAACAGGTGCCAATTTAGTTGGTGCAAATTTAGTAGACAGTATCTTCTTTGAATCTCCAGATGGCACTCTTGAAAATGCCAATCTTACAGGTTCGGATTTGACTGGAGTATTCGGCGATATAGATCTCTCAGTAGCAACCTTAGGCAATGCCACATGTCCTGATTCAACTATTGCTACGGAAACAGATTGTGGCTCAGGTGCATCACAAATTCCTCCGCCACTTGCTCAACCATTATTCCAAACAGGAACACAGGTTGAGGTGGTGATAATTCCACACAATGCGACCATCAAATACATGGGACTACACGAGTATATTCCTGGCGTAAGCTCACCACTAATTGCGGATTCAATAATTATCGGCGAATCCTCATGGAAAGAATTTGTCGGTGCAGAACAGGTCAACAACCACAACTCAACAAATTGGATTTATCGTGTCAGCGACGTTGATGGAGATGCTTTGAAGGCCCTTGGTTCTCGCCTTGAGGCTGACTCAAGAGTCGCTAATGTGCTTGATTGGACTACCGAACATGAAGCGGTTGAAAGAAACGGCGGACTTATTTTTGGAACACCGGGATTGCTATCACTGCAATTCGTTGTTGCTAGTATCGCCGCAGTAGCCTCAAGTTTTGTTTTCTTATCACTGGTTTTAAATCAGCGAAAGAAGGAACTAGCTGTATTGCAGGCAATAGGTGCCAGTCCAACACAAATTCTACGATTAGTACTATTCGAGATTCTTTCGATAATCATTGTTTCAATGTTACTGGGCTTAGTCCTTGGAATCGGATTAGCGTTCTCATTCAACGGGTTCTTTGACGTGTTCGGCTTCATTTTCCAATTATTTGGTGGCGCATCAACAAATATAACGCGGGAACTAGTTTATCCGTGGTTTGAGTTGACATTGGTGTCTATCTCCGTGTTTACTGCCGTGGTTATTGCACTACTAATGACTACTCGTAGAGCGTTAAAATCAGACCTAGCCATGGTCTTGAAGGGGGAATGAAAATGGTTGAAAGTATACTCAAAGCATCATCATTGTACCACGTCTATGAATCAAAGGCCGAGGACGGTAACGTGGTTGCCTTGAGAGGGATACACATTGACATCAAGGAAGGAGAAGCTATTGCTGTTGTAGGGCCATCAGGATCTGGGAAATCAACTCTCATGAAGTGTCTTGGCGGTCTAATGAAGCCAAGTAGTGGCTCGGTAATGCTGGCCGGCAAAAACATGACAAGACTTAGTGGTAAAGAATTGGTTCACTTAAGACAAAAAACTGTGTCTTTCATTTTCCAAGAAGGCAACCTGTTGCCAGACATGAATGCCCGCGATAACGTTGCTCAGCCACTTAGGCATCAAGGTGTTTCTTCAAGAAAAGCTTTGAAATTAGCAGACGAAATGCTTGACCGTCTAGGAATTTTACACAGAGCCAAGGCTCTGCCGATGAAACTCAGCGGTGGCGAGCAGCAAAGAGTTGCTATTGCCCGGGCATTAATTACCAATCCAAGATTGATTTTGGCTGACGAGCCAACGGGTGCTTTAGACCCAATTACCAGTAGAGAAGTTTTGGCTTTGTTCAAAGAATTACACGAAGATGATGGAGTTTCTTTCATGATTGTTACCCACTCTAAGGAAGTAGCATCTTTTGCTGATAGGTCGCTTGAGTTACGCGATGGTAGATTTGTTGCCGAACATGGCGTGGGTGTAGATGTTGAGGATTTGAGCAGAGGTCGAGAATTGATTATTGATGAAACAGGAACAGTTACTCTACCTCCGGATGTATTACTTCGCATCGGTGGGCCTGGAAAATATGTAACATCCAATATTGATAATGGATTGTTGAGTTTGCAAGGTGAAAAAGTAGAGTCTATGGGTAAACTAGAGTTATCTCCTATTTGTCCAGCCTGCAAGCATGATTATGGTGATAGTGATGACCAAGAGTGTCCATCCTGTGGTTCTAGTCGGCCGATGGTTGAGGTTTGATTATGAAGCAGTTAATTTCCTTCATATCCTATCTAGAGGCCTTTTCAGCCCTATTTTTGTTCTCCGTAGCGATGCCAGTCAAATACATCGGGGGCGAGCCTGAATTGGTATCATTGGTTGGTGCTATTCACGGTTTCTTGTTCGTTTTATTTGTTGGAATGTTACTTATTGGAGTCGGTAAGCATTGGAACAGGACTGCCTTTTACCACGGTTTCATTGCAGCTGTCGTGCCAGCAGGTCCTTTCTTGTTTGATGGAATGCTAATCAGCGGAGAATACGATTTGGCTAGGTAAATCTAGTTTGTAGCTCGTCAAAAATTAACATATTATTGCCGAATTACGGCATTTTTACCGAAAACTTTTTACGATAGACCGACTTTAGGTACCTTGTATCGGACTGGTGAATTGGATATGTGGGTTGATATTTTTCCTGATAATTCTCTGAAGCGGAGATTCCGCCGTCGTAGTTAGTACTAACAGATCGATCAAGATAATCCGACTATTTGCATGTCAAATAGTTACCATCGTTAATGATGGGGGTATGGTGTAATGGATAGCATAGAGGATTTCGAATCCTTAGATCTCGGTTCGACTCCGGGTACCCCCGCCATTACGATCAATGGGACATGGTGTAATGGATAGCATAGTAGGCTGCGGACCTACAGATCTGGGTTCGATTCCCAGTGTCTCAACCAATTAAGGTGATAATATGAAGATAAAAATAATAGCAAAAAAGAATGATGAAACAAAACACGAAATGGCAAGTATGACTAGAAATGGTAAGACATTCAACAAGCATCCAAGAAAAGAGAATTGTTGGATTTACCATGGAAGAATGCCAATATCAAGTTGTTGGATATTCATACATGATAATTCAATACAAATTGAAAATGTCATTGTGATAAATCCAGAAAATAGGCATAGTGGCCATGGTAGCAAAATGATTTCCGATATAAGATTAGCATTTCCTGATATTGAAATATGGGTAGATACATGGAATTGTACTAGGCCGTTTTGGGAAAAAATGCAGGAAATGAAGTATATTGATAGCATTGCAAACGATTACTCTTGGCCTTGCATAAATACGACGTGCAAGGCTTGTCATCCAAAAAGAAGTTTCCCCAGAAGGAGTGTGTTTGAATGACTAAATCTGATGAATTTGATGGATGGGATGGTATTGATTGGGGGATAGAAATCGGTACGATTGAATTTGATTTGATGGCTATTAAATCTCACAACAAAGACAATCCGAGTGTTGGCGAAGTATGGAATGAGTGGCCAAAAGATATGCACGGAATTATGCATTTGCCGTTAGGATATATTCCATCAAAATGGGACAAAGTACCTGAACAAAGCCATGAAGA
>CALDPP010000016.1 GCA_937911345.1 uncultured euryarchaeote
TTTATCAGCCATTGCAGATTGCCTATTGCCCTCTATAGAAGCGGCTAAAGAGTTTAGTTCCTGTAATTTTTGTGGATTGGTTTTACTGAGTTTCTTAACTACCCTTTTGGCTAATTTTAATGCCTCCGATTCTGCACTTTTTCTTGTTCCAACAAATATCAATAATTGTCCATCATTCTCAATTGAATCATCTAAAGCAACCCATGTAGGATGAGATTTGGGGCCTGTCAAATCCCTTGGAGGTTTTAGTTTACTGGGTTCGGAAGACAACGCAGATGATTGAACCAATCTTGGCTCGAGATGTAGATCATGAAAAGTGCTGTACTCTAAAGCAACAGGACGCCAATCGGACACCACTAAGTCAGCATCCAGCCAGTTAGCCAAATCTTGACAATTTCCGACAGTTGCTGATAAGGCAATAATCTGGGCTTCTGGTTTTAGATATCTTAATTTTGTCAAGTTTATTTCAAGGGTTGGACCTCTTGCAATGTCGTTTAACAGATGGAATTCATCAGCCACAATAATTGATACGTTTGACATTACTTCTGACCGATTTCTAATTATTGAATCTAATTTTTCTGAAGTGCAGATTAATATGTCACATTCATTGATTTTCTTAGCCTCTGAGGTTGAGTCTCCTATTCCTAGTCCAATAGTCAGGTTTAGAGATTTACCCAGTTGTGATAATTCTTCAAATTTCTCTGTAGCAAGTGCTTTCAATGGTACAATATACACCGCTCTAGAACCTATATCCTCTAATAATAACCGGCGCAGAATAGCGATATAAGCAATCAACGATTTTCCACTTGCCGTCGGTATTGCAATGAGTGCATTTTTCCCAGAAAAAATTGGTTCCATAGATTCTGCTTGAGGCGGATGTAGGCTTTCTATACCCCATTCATTGATGAAAAATTGTCGTGCCTTGCTGGGCAAATTCAAATCATTTACTGACATTGATTTGCCTGCCATGTAACCGGTGTGGTGTCAATAGTCCAAAAGGACAACGCACGATTATTTCACTCCGACATCAATAAGACCTTTCGATTCCTGCACTGTATCATGAGCGACGACATTGATTCCATGGTCGAGGAAAGACTCGCTGTCTTTGATGACGAACCTGATCTGAACGATTGGGTCGAAGTAATGTGTGGAGCTGCAATGGCAGTTTTGGGAATTTTTCACTTGATTGAACCTGGTGATTTAGTTGATCAAAATATAATGAGATGGTTCGCAGCAGCTGTAGTAGCAGCAGGTGCAGTTTGGGCCGGCCATGGCCTCAAAGATATGGCGGTTAAGGAAGTAAGGCGATCAATTGCAATTCTAGAGATGTCTGATTCGATGGATTCAAGTCCTAATCATGGCCTGATTAGAGATGTTTTGCTAAATCCAAGCGCTTATCGTGACTTTTTGCTAGATGCCTATGACTCCGCGTGGGAAGATGGAGTTATTACGGAAGAAGAATTAACCGAACTAAAATCATTCCAATCTGCTCTAGGGATTTCTGATGAAGAAGCAGCAAGAATGAATGTTGAAGCAGCAATGAAATCTGCCGCTAAAGATGGTGAAATTTCAGAAGATGAAAAAGCGATGATTTCAAAAGCTGCTGAGGATGCTGAAATGGATGCTGATGAAGCAATCAAAACCGCTGAGAAGAAAGCAAAAAGTAAATCTAAAAAATGAAAGAATGTTAAACTTCGATATCAACTAAAGTAGTCGAACATTTTCTGCACTTATACCTACCACTGCTAGGCTTTTTTCGTGGGAATTGTAGATTACAATTACTACAAACCCAAAACCATTTTGCTGATTTCTTACGTAAATATTCGGTAAATTTCGAACCAAGATCTCCTGCATTTTTACCTGGCCATGAATGTTCTAACTTTCTAAATAATAAATCGTGATTCCTAAAGCCTAACGCATGGATGAACTCGTGATGTAAAACAAATGCAGCATATGCGTTCCATTCATTGTTCAGCAAGTCTGGATGAAGTTCAATGGTTTCCACATTATCAATACTTAGATTATCTGCTGTTATGCCCCGATTCCACTTAGTCACTCCATGTCTTTGGGTAGCATTTTTTCTCAATAATCCAAGTCTTATTTTCTGTAAAGGTAACAAATCAAAATCTTGCCAAATTTCCATATCACTCATGATTTCAATTACTAGAAATCTCAAATCTTCGAGCAAAATACTCTGAGATTCATTCGGTTTGACCATTTGATTAATTCCACCTATGGTAAGCAGGATGCCCTTCCTTGACCGCAACAAAAAGTCCTTCACCACTAGCGCAAATTTTGCCATTTGCTTCAAGCAATAATTCCACTTTCACCTTATTGCCTTCAATCTCAGTAATTTGGCTAGTAACGATTAATCTCTCCCCTAATGGAGTTGGGCGCCTTAGTGTAACTGAATATGAAGCCGTTACTGTACATGGTGGCTCAGATAACTTATTTTTATCCATTAAACCAACTGCTGCAGTCCAATTCCCATGACAATCCAACAGAGTTCCAATTATTCCTCCATTTATCATTCCAGGGAAAGCCTGATGAGAATCATTTGGTAGATATTCCATAACTAAACCGTTATCGATTCTGTAACTCTCTATCCTTAGCCCGTCTGCATTAGCAGGGCCACATCCAAAACAAATCGAATTTGGAGCATATTCTAGTTGCACACTTTTGTCTCCCATAGAATCCCTATTTCCAGTATGCCTTTGTTACTTGCGTTTATTTTTCTGACAATCGCATCATTCATTGATAAGGAACTTTTCCGCTAATTCATGGCCGAGCGGAAGAAAGTCAAGAAGACGAAAGTTCGTCTCGCCCATGAACTACCCAAGAGACGAAAGATTGCCATTCAGGAGGCTCTCGCTGCTCATCAAACTGAAGACCGCCCAGAGTGGGACAGAGGGGCAGATTGGGGCAACGTCAAATTGTTTAGAAAGACGATTAAACCGGGCACTATAAGAACAATTTCACTCCCCTTACTCGAAGTCGATTTAGGAGACCCATGGCCAATTCCTGTCACTGTTTTGCATGGTGTAAGACCCGGTCCTACAATCACTATTTTGGGAGGAATTCATGGTGACGAATTGACTGGGGCATCGGCTTGTACCCATTTACTGTCGAATGCCTTTACTGACATAGGCAAAAGTCTTGATCCAAATCAACTCGCTGGTACTATTCGAATTGTTCCAGTTGTTAATTTGCCAGGTTATAGGGCAAAATCTAGATATTTTCCTGATGGAAGAGACCTGAATAGAAATTTTCCAGGAGATTTCAAAGGCTCGACTACAAGAAGAGTTGCTGCCCAAGTATGGAAATACTTACTAAAGGACAGCGATGCCATTATTGACCTTCATAGCGCAGCAAAAGGAAGATCAAATATGCCGCAATTAAGAGTGGATTTAGCCCATGCAGGCTCAAATATATTAGCCAAGGCATTTGGCATTGAAATTCTACTTGACTCAAAAGCACCTCGTGGTTCTTTGAGAAAGGCTGCAAATGGTCATGACATACCTGCGATAACCTACGAAGGAGGCGGTGCGAATTTAATCGATAACGCAACCGTAAAAGTTGCTATTCACGGTGTTTTGAATGTACTAAGATCTCTTAGAATGGTACCGGGAACTCCTAACAGACCCAGATTTAGAATGCTAGCTAGTGGTTCAAGGTGGCTTAGAGCTGGTGAAGGTGGATTACTAGATATGTTTGTTACAGCAGGTTCAGTTATGAGAGAAGGAGAAGTTATTGCCACCATTTCAGACCCGGCTACACCAGGTCTAACTGTTGACATAGTAGCACCTGAGGATGGGCTGTTAATTGGTGCTGCAACCAATCCATTCACCGCATCTGGAATGCCAGTTGGCCATTTCCTACCGGTTTCCAAACACATATCATTACTTGAGGAACAGATTGATTCAACAGGCAAATTCATCGTTTGTGGTTCTGATGAAAAACCTTCATGGCGAGAAGAAGTAGATGTCAGTGAGGTAGCATTGGAAGGCGAATGGAGCGGTGGTAGCGTCGATAGTGAGTGGGTAAACGCAGTATCCAATCAGAAGAATCTCGATACATACCAAGAATTTGAGTAATTATTGATTCAAAAATTGTTGAACCGCAGTTTGTACTTCGCTATCAAGCATGTTTCTCCTTTGCGATTTCGCAACTTCGAATAAGTGAGATACTAACTCATCAGTTACCTCATAGCCATTTTGTTCTAGCCACCATATTATGTTAGAACGTCCCGCCATGTGGCCGATTCTGATTACTTGTTTCAACCCGAAATCACCTGCTGGAACTCCAGAGTAGACTCTATCTGCTAACCAGTCATCACCTTTCCTCATTGCCTTAATTACCGCAGAGGCGTGAACTCCTGTGCCTGTTTCGAAAGCATCTTCACCGAATACCGGATAATTTCTTGGTAAAGGAACTTCAATGTATTTATTTGCAGTCCTCATGTATTCATCAAGTAAAGTAAGGTCATTGTCTATAACGCCCATCAATTTTAAGTTGACCAAGGTTTGGTCAAGCGGTGCATTTCCAGCTCTTTCACCAACACCGAGCGCCGTCCCGTGAATCACATCTGCGCCTGCTTCAACCGCTGCGATATTATTAGCAACGCCAAGGCCACGATCTTGGTGGCCATGCCAATTAACCTCGATTTCATTTCTCTTATATCCGCCATCTTTGATTACTTCTTCATCAATGAAATTAAGTAATTTTTTCACTCCATTTGGCGTTACATGTCCACATGTATCACATACGCATAGCCTTCTTACGCCTAATTCCATCGCTCTCTGATAGATTGCTTTCACGTCGTCGGGATTAGATCTAGTAGTATCTTCAGTAACAAACATCACAGGAACTTCATTTTCAACTGCGTATGATACAGCTTTTTCCATGGTTGAAATGAGTTTTTCCATGGTCCATCCTTCCGTATATTGGCGGATTGGACTTGTTCCGAGAAATGCTGAGGCTTGTATTGGTATACCGTGGTTTTGCTGCATTTCAACTAATGGTTCAATGTCTTGCATCAGGGTTCTAACCGCTGCACCTGGTCTTATTTGGAAGTCGTTTTCGGTAATATGAGAGAGCATTGCATTGATGTGTTCACGATGAAATGGTCCTGCACCTGGCAGTCCAAGGTCTACTTTTTGAATGCCAAGTTTCTCCATGTAAGTCAATAATTCTGTTTTCTCTTCAATTGTTGGATTTCGTGCACTTGGACTCTGTAATCCATCTCTCAGTGTTTCATCGTCAAACCATACACCATGAGGATGATTAGCGGGATTACGGTTAATTTCGTAATCTATTACATTCCAGTCGTAAATCAGTTTACTTGTATCCATAATACCACGCTCAACGCTTCGGTTGTTTTAGGCACACTCGTTATTCAATTTGAATCCGTCGATATCAAATCACTCTTCTTCTAGTGAATTGGATTGTTGAGCGGCTTCAAATTCCTCTCTACTGATAACACCATCTCCATCAGTATCCATGTTTTCGAATTGGTCATCTTCTAGTAATTCTGCGGGTAATCTAGCAGTGAAAATGATTTCATCCACATAACCATCTCTTGATTTATTTCTCAATTCCATGATTCTTGTACCCTTTGATTTCTTAGTCTTAGTATCCTTAGTTTGACCAGTAACAACTCTTATCATCATACCTTTCTTTGTTAGGATAAACAAGTTATCTCCAAGGTCTGGTATATGTTTTGCCGAAATAATTTCATCGTCAGAATCAATATTCATCGTGAAAGCACCCTTAGCACCTGGCCTTGTTTTTCTATAACCATCTGTCTTGAACATTGGTTCATTGGTCTCTTTATGCAATTTCTGAGAACCATCCTCATTCAAAATTGGTAAGCGGTCAGCAGTACCTAGTCTACTTCTCTTGGCCATTCCATTCTTTGTGACGGTTAGAATATTGGTTTCAGGATTATTTGTTGCAATCATAGCCACCACATGGCCACCATCTGCATCCTTTCTGTCGCCAGTTTTGATTCCGTAAACTCCTCCTGAAACTCTTCCGGAGGCTCTAATATTTGAACAAGCAAATCTGCTAGCAAATCCAGTACTAGAAATCATTACAATATCTGCTTCATCAGTTCCCGAACGCACATTAACCAGGGAATCTCCATCAAGTTTGAATCTCAAAGCATACTTACCATTGCGGTTTATTCTAACGTATTCCTCAAGTTTAGTTTTCTTGATTAGACCCTTTTTGGTAGCAAACAGAAGATAGTGCCCTGCGGGATTTTCTAGTAAATCTCTACTCAACGGCAGGATTGAAACTATGTTCTCATCCTCTCTTAGGCTTTCTAGTAAGTTTCGTATGTGTCCGCCCCGGGATAGTCTGCTACCAAGCGGTGTTTCCCAAGCTTTCAATCCGTATACTCTACCTTGATCTGTGAAAATTAATAACCTATCCTTGCTAAAGCAAGTAATAATCAATTGGGGAGTATCTTCTTCTTTAGTTGTAACACCTTTCAATCCTTTACCGCCACGGTTCTGCACTCTAAATGCTTCAACTGGCAGATGCCTAATGTAATTATCTTCGCTTAATGTAATTGCAATAGCACGCTCTTCAATAAGATCCTCTCTATCCATGGATAATGGCATAGGATCGATATATGATCTTCTTTCATCTCCATGTTTCTCAACCATATCATTTAATTCGTCCAGCAATATTGTTAGCCTTCTAATTCTTGATGAAATAATGTCTTGTAAATCTGCTATTTTATTCTGTAGTTCAGCATACTCATTTTGGACCTTTTCAACATCCAGCCTGCTTAATTGGTATAGCCGACGTTCTGCAATTGCTTTGGCCTGAGGTTCAGTAAAATCAAATGGGTCAATGTTTGGGAAATTCTCATCACCCTTCAGAACATTCTCAAACTGTTCCCTTGATGCACTGCCTTTTCCAACCTCAATAACATCATCAATTCTGTCTTGAGCTTTTACCAGACCTTCTAGAATATGTGCCCTAGCCTCCGCTTTCTCAAGTTCAAATTTAGCTCTTCTTTCAATTACTGATTCTCTATGCTTGACATAGGTATGAAGCATCACTGGGAGTGTCAAAAGCACAGGCCTGCCATCTAGAATTCCCATCATATTTGCCGAATATGATTCTTGCAATCTACTAGATTTGTAGAGTTGATTCAAAACAGCATTTGGATCTGCATTGTTCTTTACTTCAATTACTACCCTTATTCCTTCCTTAGATGATTCATCTCTAATGTCTCTAATCCCAACTACAGTTCCTTTAGTAACTAATTCAGCGATTTGGACTAACATATCTGCCTTTTTCACTTGATATGGAATTTCATGAATAATAATTCTCTTACCATTAGAATCATCTAGCACATCACACTTTGACCTGACATGGAATCTGCCTTTGCCTCCAGAGTACATATCGTATATTCCGTCAACTCCGTGAATACCAGCACCAGTAGGAAAATCAGGACCTTTTACATGCTCCATGTAATTTTCTATAGAAATACTTGGCATCTCATCAGATTCAGCACCTTCCTCTAAAATTGTCTTAACGTGTAGGTTTACAGCACCTGCAACTTCTGTTAGATTATGTGGTGGAATTCTAGTTGCCATTCCTACAGCGATACCATCACTACCATTCAAAATTAAATTTGGTAATCGTGATGGCAAAACTGTTGGCTCTTGCTCGGAATCATCGAAATTTGCTTGAAAATCTACTGTGTTTTTGTCAATATCTTCCAGCATGTGTTTGGAGATCTTATCCAATCGACTTTCTGTGTAACGCATTGCTGCAGGAGGGTCGCCATCTATTGAACCAAAGTTTCCTTGACCATCAACCAGCGGATACCTTAGAGAGAAATCTTGGGCCATTCTAACCATCGTGTCATATATCGATTGGTCACCGTGCGGGTGATATTTACCCATGACTTCACCAACCGAACGTGCAGACTTGCTGAATTTTTTATCGGAGGTATGCCCACCTTCGTGCATACCATACAGAACTCTTCTATGCACTGGTTTTAGCCCATCTCTGGCATCAGGTAGAGCCCTTCCTATGATAACTGACATAGCGTAATTGATATACGACGTTTTGAGTTCCTCATTTAGAGGTTGGTTGAGCATATTACCCTGAACTGTGGCTTGTCCGTCTTCTTCGATGTTTTGTTCTTCCTCAGATGTCAAGGTTAGTCACCTCCTTTGCATGTTTTTCAATAAAATGCCTTCTATCAGGTACATCTTCACCCATTAGAATCTCAAACATGCGGTCCGAGTCTTCAGCATCTGCGACTGTTACTTTTAGCATGGTTCTAGTTTCCGGATTCATGGTTGTGTTCCAAAGTTGGTCCGGATTCATCTCACCGAGACCTTTGTATCTCTGAATGCCAATCTTAGCATTTGGATTATCTATCTTCATTTCGTCAATGATTTTATCTCTCTCTTCATCAGTAAAGGCGTACTTGCTGTTTCTCCCTTTGGTAATTTGGTATAGTGGCGGTTGCGCTATGTAGACATAGCCTTCGACAATAGCTCGCTTCATGAAACGCCACAGGAATGTCAACATCAGAGTTCTAATGTGGGCTCCATCGACATCAGCGTCCGTCATGATGATGATTTTTCGATATCGGAGTTTTTCAGGATTAAATGAACTCTCGTCCTCTTCATCATTCCCTACACCTGCTCCGAAGGCTCTGATGATTGTTTGAATCTCGTTATTTTGGAAGACTTTAGCAACATTCCTTCTTTGCCGCTCAACATTCAGTATTTTTCCACGTAATGGAAGAATTGCTTGTATTCTACGGTCTCTACCAGTCTTGGCAGAACCTCCAGCAGAATCACCCTCTACTAGGTAAATTTCACACTCGTTAGGATCTCTAGACTGGCAATCTGCTAGTTTACCTGGCAAACCGCCGCCTTCCAACACCCCTTTCCTTCGGGTCAAATCTTTTGCTTTCCTTGCTGCCTCTCTGGCCTTGGATGCAAGAACTGCTTTGTCAACAATTAACTTGGCCATGGATGGGTTTTCTTCAAAATATTCGCCTAATTTTTCATACACTACTGTCTCGACTATACTTGAGACCTCACTGCTTACGAGTTTATCTTTGGTTTGGGAAGAAAATGAGGGGTCAGGGTGCTTCACGCTTACAATTGATGCTAGACCTTCCCTGACGTCCTCGCCAGATAGTGAATCTCCCTTTAGCAAATTCTTTTTCTTGGCGTAAGAATTTACACTCTTGGTTAAGGCACCTCTAAGCCCAGAAAGGTGTGTTCCGCCGTCTTTATTCCTGATTATGTTAGTGTAGCAGAGGATAGATTCGCTGAAGGCATCAGACCATTGCAAAGCTAAATCTACTGTGACTGTTCCAACTTCGATTTCTCTTTCACCAGTAATTAAGATTACGTCCTTGTGCAAGACTTGTCGATGGCTATTGATTTGCGAAACGAATTCGCTGATGCCTCCTTCATAGAGGTGATTACTAACATGTGGCTCTTCTCCACGGTTGTCTGTGATTACTATTTCTAAACCTGCGTTAAGGAAAGCAGTTTCCTTTAGTCTGGTATCAATTTGTTCAAATTCAAATTCTACAACATTGGTGAAAATCGATAAGTCTGGTTTGAATGTTATCTGTGTACCGGTATCATCACATTCACCAACTACGCTTAATGGCGAAACTGGGACTCCTTTTTCGTACATCTGTTCATGGATTTTACCATCTCTGTGTATGGTTACTTTCATCCACTCAGATACTGCATTCACTGCCGAAACTCCAACTCCGTGTAATCCTCCAGAAACCTTGTATGAACTATTGTCAAACTTCCCACCAGCGTGTAACTTTGTCATAATTACCTCTGCAGCAGATATTTGGTATTCCTCGTGCATACCTACAGGAATTCCTCGGCCGAAATCACGTACTGAAAGAGTTCCCCCCGGGTTGACATCAACCTCAATCTTGTTATTGTATCCAGCCAAATGCTCATCAACAGAATTGTCTACTACTTCCCAAATACAATGATGTAGAGCAGAACCATCGTGTGGATCTCCAATATACATACCTGGCCTTTTTCTAACTGCTTCGAGACCTTCTAAAACTTGGATGCTAGATGCACCATAATCATCACTCATTACATATCACCTCGGGTTTAGGATTGAAACAACATATTTGTTCGAATTTAAGGTCAAAAACTTTCTCTAGAAAACTGTAAAACTTGCCCGCTGTAAGCCGAAACTTGTCAGTCCAAACCCCTACCTTTGTCTATCGGAGGAGGGGGTACTTTAAGGTAGTGGAAATTAACAGATTTGTAGCCGCAATTGTCATGTCAAATTACCGGTTCAATCGTTCATTCTTGAATAAATTACACCGTTGTTTTAGCCGTGAGCATTAATAACATATCCAAATTGGGCAACCCATGGCAGAACCAAAAGTATGTGTCTCATTGGAAGCAATCTCAGTCGAAGAAATGATTGATGAAGCAACAAGAGCAAATATCGCTGGGGCTGATTATGTAGAAGTTAGGTTTGACAGGCTGTACCTAAACAAGCCAGAACCTGTTACAATGGTAAACAACGATGGAGAAGAATATACTAAAATGCCTCCCGTCGAAGAATGGGGTGTCAAAGATTTTTCTGAGATTGATGTAGATCAATCAATTTCAACACTAAAGGAAGGAATACCAGTACCCGTAGTATTCACTGTTAGAGCTGTTAGGGAAGGAGGTTTCTTTGCTGGAAACGAAGAACAACGCCTTGAAATTCTAGAAAAGGCAATCAATTCAGATGTCACATTTGTTGACCTTGAACTGTCCATTGAAAAGAAATCTAGAGATAAACTAATGAAATTAGCAAGCGATTCTAACTGCAAAATTATCGCATCAATTCATGAAACAAAATCAACTCCCAAAGCAGAAGAAATCATAACTATGGTAGAAGAAAACGCCTCTCAAGGCGATGTTGTCAAGTTTTGCTCAGCAGTAAGCAATCACCAAGACGCCCTACAGATTTTCGAAGCTGCTAACTCTCTGGTGGGTAAAGATTCCAAACATTCAATCATGGGACTGGGCAACGGAGGAGACTGGGTGAGACTACATGCTCCTGTCCTTGAGCAAGAGATAGTATACGCAACAATGATGAACAATTTCAGACTATCTGACAAGGGCCTAATTAACGTTAGAGACCTTAGAGATGCTTGGGCACTAATGGAATACTAATCGCCGATGTTCTTTTCCAGTACATCGGGATAATTCTTCTCTAAAGAATTGCCCTCTTGACTATGCTCTGGCAATTCAGCGGCTACCTCCAAAGAAGGGATTAGACCTGGTTCGCTAGTACTATTACTTACATCCAAACCAGCTTTCATGTATCTAGCATTCAATACAAATGGTAAGATAACCATGCCAATAATCATCATTAGGAATATGATTGCAACCGTATAATTTGGCAGAATAAAAGATCTCTCTGTTGTAATTATTGTCACATCGGCTGCTGTAACAACCCCCGGCGCTGGCGCATCGTTATCGTGATTATTATCCCAAGTATCGATAACTATGTAGAAATCTTGCCATCTTTCTGAGCCAAACAAAGGAGTATAAGACTCCGGACCATCTAGATTTAATGCAAAATTTATTTCATTTACTGACTCATATTGATGGGCATCTCTATATGACCTCCAACCAGTAAAATCAAGGCTGCGCCATTCAGGTGAAATCTCACTGAGTGCTTCAGAAACATCACCGTAAAAACTCTGGTCGGAGTGTGAAGAATAATATAACTCAGTGTAGCGTTGGTATTCTGAGGTGGTCATTAGATATACATCTACAGAATAATCATCATTGGTTTCATTGAGTGCTTGAACTGTAATACAAATTGTCGTTCTATGTTGCTCAGATAAATTTACTCTCAATGCCCCTATACTGTCATTACCAACCAGCATAGTAGAATGATGGTTAGAGGTCAATGTTTGTAGTCGAGAATCACGATCCCATGAAGTATACATCCATTCTTCTTCAGGATTTAATTCAGTCTTTTCTCTAGTTTCTTCAAAAAACCAGTCATTATTTGTCTCATGGTCTCGACCTTTACCGCCTTTATCATCCTCGTAGTAATCACCAAAACCAAAGTATCCACTGTAATAGTTGTAATGTGGAACTAATGCCGAGCGACCAACTGTTTGATTCCATAATATTGGTTCAATGTCCCCGCTACAAGAATCCGCTGCTGAGGCATTGCCGATAATTGGATTACTATTTATCCCGACCATTGGCAATGTGAAAATTAACACCAAGATGATGACTAATTTCCTGCTCATCAAAATCACTATTTGTCCCTAAGATAACTCAGTTAAATATTGTAACCATCAAATTCTTCTTCTTAATGGCCTGATGTAACCACTATCCTCACTTCTGCGCTCCTCTTTTGATAGAATAGCAGGAGCGGGTGGCGGAGTATGTTGATCCATGCCCAATAAGCCCCCTTGAACCTCAACGTGCTCTACGTCTGTATATGATTCAGCTGCTTGTTTGGCTTCATCTTCGACCTCGGAGGATTCTCTCAGAACCAGCCAACCTAAAATCAAAGCAACTGAAATCAACGCGATGTAAGTAGCAAGATCTGAACCTGCATCTTTTACCCAACTTGACCAATCTTCCAATTCAAAATCTGATAATGATGGTTCAGGGTCTGGTTTTGGTGTAACATCTACACTTTCTGTCAGTTCCACACAGACTCCAATTCCATCGCAAGCCTCGATTAGTATCTTGTAGGTTGTAGACTCGTTCCACAACGCCTCAATTCGGTAATTAACTGCTGTATCTTTTGGTTCAATCCAGTCATCTACCAAGATTCCGTTTTTGTTGGTATCTCGCTGAGTGTTGATGTCCCATCGAACTGTTATTTCTGTGTTAAGCGTCTCATCCTTGTCAAATAAAGAACCATCTTCGACATTCAAATCTCGATATACAATCACATTGTTGTTCATTTCATAATCAGTGATATTGGCACTGAGATAAGTTGATTCTCCAGCGATGATTTCTTCCGGTATGTTGATTCTTAAAATCTCAGGAGGCTCGTCAACAACAATAGTAAACGATTGCTTACTTACATCCCCGGTACCATATGAATCCCTAACTGTTAATGTAACCGTGTAAGTCCCAGGATTGTCATAGTAGTGCCATGGTGATGGTTCTTTTGACAGCGGAGTTGCATCACCAAAATCCCAAGTATATTCAACGATACCATTCCAATTTGAATTATTTTCATCGATTACCGGGGAATATTTACCTTCATATCTTCTATCTCCATCTCTAGTACCTTCGGAATCAAAATATAACATGTAACCGGGGGCTGTGAAAGTATTCTCTGCAGAATCAAATGTGTGTGACCAAGCATCGGGAATAAATCCGCTTGGCCTAGGAGTGTTGCGATCCATTTGCTCGCCATCAACAAATCCGTCAAGTATTCTTACGCTAATAATTGGCAATGGATTTTGTACCCTCACTGTAATTGTTTTAGTAAGACTCTGTGCACCATTGTCATCGATTACAAACAGCGATACTTCGTGAATACCCGGCTCGGTAAATGTATAAGTTGATATCGCACTATCTCTGTATTCCCCATCACCAAAAGACCAATTGTAAGACAGACCAGAAGAATCGCCAGTAACTGAATCAATGTCATATGAAGAGATTCCATCGAAAGTATATGGTACATCAACAAAGCCATCTTCGGCTCTAAAGTCAATAGCAACTGTCTCTCCTTCGGTTGTAGTTCTAACTGTGAAGTCGGCAACTGGGATTTGATTTAACACATTGACAAATAATTGGGCAGTTGATTCACTACCATCATCATCTGTGACCTTTAGTGTGACAATTTTGACTCCGGGAATATTCCATGAAGGAGCAGGATAAGGCAAACTTGAGGTTGTTTGGACAAAGTCGTCATCTTGGTCGGTAATTCCTCCGTTGAGATTTACTCCGTCTACAAAGTTCCATTCATAGTTAATTATGGTTCCATCATCATCAACAAAAACATCAGGCATTGTGATTGATGTATAAGTGTATGTAGTTAGGTTTTCAGCGAAGATTTGGTAAGGTACCCTGTTGTTGACATAAACGGTTATGTTCTTTATCCCGGTGTTAATTCCATCAAACACTGACAAAGTTAGATTGTATGTTTCGACTTCACTATCTATTGCACCCCATTGGTGTTGGGCTACATAAACTCCTTGGCCATTTTCAAAAGTCCCATCGCCCCAATCCCACTGGAAAACGAGGTTTTGAATCGGGACATTATCAACTGTTCTAGATGCGGAAAATTGAATCATTTGATTGGTCAAAATGCTAATGTTGTCCGAGATTACAACATTGTTGACTGTAATGACAGGTTGAGGTATTGAATCGTCAGTGACATTAATTCGTAGAATGTCAGTTTCCGACCAAGTATTGCCTTGATCCATTATTCTAAGTGTTGCGTTGTAAGATCCAATGCTTTGATATGATCTCGTGGGAGATTTCAAATTAGATGTTATACCATCATCAAAGTCCCAAGCATAAGCTACTGGTTGGTCTAAATAAGGTAGAGTATTGTTATCTAATGACAATCCCCATGCATCAAATCCACCGCCAACGAATTGGATATTCTCCCATGTTTGGCTCGCATTACTTGATACTGAACCATTTGCCACCGGCCTCATATTAGCCAAATCCCATGGCTGTGTTTCGACACTATCTACCAAACTTCCAATCATGTCATACATATCAAATTCTACTGTATATTGACCATCAAGTGGGGCAGTAAACCAAATGTTACTATTAGAATTAACTCCGCCACCAGCAGAAATTCTAGAAGTAATCTCATCGATAATTTGTCCTTGAGAGTCAACTATTCTTGTTTCAACGTCCAAATCTTCAAAAAATGCGTTTGAGAATACATCGAAGTTTACCTGAACTGTATCATCATCGCCATCGCCATCACGGTCTGTTAGTTCTGTTTTATTGATTGTCAGCGAAGCAGGGGCAGTAATTCTCGCAGCCTCAATGTCAACAGTTCCCTGTGGGTATGAAGAACCACAAGATGTATAATCGCAGTCTGCAATGGTACTACCGTACCATGTAATTGCCCAAACTTCATCGGTTAAATTACCAAATCCGGGAACCAGCGCTGTTGCAATGTTATTTTGGAATTCGAGGTCGCTTACCGAAAGCAGACCGTCAACCATTGATTTACTTACTATTACTCCATCAAACTGGCTAACATCAGCAGTTAGCCGTATAGTTAGAGGGGCTGGCGAAGATGCACCAGGTGTGAATTTGAATGCTCTTAGCCCCCAGCCTTCTACAGTATGTCCTGTGGATGAATATGGAGTGCTCCAGTCGCTGTTAATTTCTGTGGGTTGTGCACGACAGAAAGAGCCTGAAGAGCAGGTGGGTGTTAAATCAAGATTTGAAAATCCATAAATTCCTTGTTCAGAGTCTAGGAAGGCAGCTACGGAAAAGTTTGCAAAAATTTCACTCATAGTCCTCCCAAGCATCCCTGGTTGTCCGGACGGAGGAGACAATGCTAGGTTCTGTACTGAGACACCTCCTGTGGCTGAATCTTGAACTAATTGTCTAACTGCTGGCCCTCCGCCTAGATGGTCTGCCAAATACATAGTAAAGATGAAACCTGCACCATAATCGGCAAATCTCTGATTCCACCACCTGATTGATAATTCAGGTGATTCTGTCCATTGATTCAAATGGCTGACAAGCGTTGAATCTGAACCGAAGCATAGGTAAATTGCCACATCTGCATTTCCTTCATCAATCCACAAATTT
>CALDPP010000017.1 GCA_937911345.1 uncultured euryarchaeote
ATTCTCGTTTGACATAGGAAACAATCCTTTTTCTCTCTAGCGAGCAGGCCTCTAAACGGAAATATGATGCTGCCGCAGATATAAAGGACTGTTTAAGTGCCAAATTTGCAGTGAAACATTTCACTGTCAAAAACGGCTTTTTATTTACCTTAAACTCGGAGAGTTAATTATGGCGGCCGGACAGGTGACTGACAAGACTGCAGCGGTGATTGGCAGTGGCTTTGGCGGCCTTGCAGCAGCGATTAGACTGCAAAGTGCAGGAGTTCAAACCGTGTTGTATGAGGCGAGAGATAAGCCAGGTGGTCGAGCTTATGTCTATCACGATGATGGCTATACCTTTGATGCAGGCCCAACAGTAGTAACTGCGCCTCATACGCTTGAGGAATTATTCGAGTTAAGTGATCGAAAGTTAGAGGATTACATCGAGTTAATGGAAGTGGCACCGATGTACAGATTGATTTGGAGCGATGGTGACCGTTTTGATTACACTAGAGATGCTGACAAAATGATTGAACAAATAAGGCAACGCAGTGAAAAGGACGCCGAAGGATATCAGAAATTCTTCAAATACTCAGAAAAGGTGTTCGATAAAGGGTACACCGACTTGGTAGACAGGCCTTTCCTTCGGTTTTCGGATATGCTCAAAGTCACCCCGGACTTGATGAAATTACGGGCTGAGCGATCCGTGTACAAGACCGTCTCAAAATATGTCAAAGATGAACACTTGAGACAGGCCATGAGTTTCCATTCGCTGCTTGTGGGGGGGAATCCGTTCCAAACTTCTTCGATATATACATTGATACATTATCTAGAGCGTCAATGGGGGGTCTATTTCCCTAGAGGTGGAACGCATGCTTTAGTGCGCGCACTGGTCAAATTATTCGAAGAATTAGGCGGCGAAATTAGATTAAATTCGCCAGTCAAACAAGCGCGCTTAATCCATGACAACAAACAACACGAAATCATCGATGGCAATGGCCAGCAACAAATTTTCGATATTGTAGTGTCAAATGCCGATATTCACCACACATATGACCGTATTTACGGTGAGCATAAAGTGGCCAAAAAGCGTGCCAAGAAATTAGAAAAAATGGATTGGTCAATGTCATTATTTGTTCTCCACTTTGGCACAGATATAGAGTACAAGGATGTCGCCCATCACACAATTTTATTCGGCCCACGCTACAAAGGTTTACTCGATGAGATTTTCAAAGGCACGAAATTACCTGAAGACTTCAGTTTGTATCTTCATGTACCAACAGTGACCGATCCCAAATTAGCCCCTGAAGGATGCAGTGCTGGCTATGTGCTTGCACCAGTTCCTCATTTAGGTCGAGCAGATGTTGACTGGGAAACCATCGCAGAAGATTATGCTGACAAGATAATCAAGGCTTTAGAAGTAGAATTACCAGATTTGAGCAAACACATTGTTACTCGTCGACACTTTACCCCAAAGATGTTTGAAAGTGAACTGGTTGCTTACAAAGGTTCAGCGTTTTCAGTAGCCCCAAAACTAACTCAAAGTGCGTACTTTAGGCCACACAATAAGGACAAAAAAATACCAGGGTTATACTTCGTTGGAGCAGGAACTCACCCTGGTGCGGGATTGCCTGGCGTAATTAACTCAGCAAAAGCAACGGTTAGACTAGCAATGTCAGACCTTACTCAGCAGTAAAATCAAACTCTTCGACTTGAAATTCATCGGCTTTGAGGCTGATAATTAACACTGCAATACCCAGTAATCCACCAAGGACGAATAAAATCATCGATGAGACACCAGTCGCACCAATCGCAACTCTCAGTACTACAGTTGAGAGAATGAATCCGGTATTTCGTGCAAGATTAGTAAAATCTGTTGAGTAACCATAGGAGATAAGCAGGATTAGTATGTCTGCCAAGATAAGTATAGTAAAGAAATCCAAAAAGAAAATCTCTCTAGTCACCGAACCGTCGCCTTCACCCACTGAGATAATCCAGTTGGAAAATGAAAACATTGCTACAACGAGGTATGTAGCGAGTAAAACAACGGCAATCTTCTGTTTGTTCTGAACGAAATTTAGTAAATCGCTATCTTTGAAATCTACTTTTGCGTCAGTATTGCTGTTGGCTCGATAGATAAGTGAGGTAGTGAATAAAGTGATGAAGGTAAAACACTCAATGATGATTAACTTAAGTTCAGAATCAATAGTCCAATCACCGCTAAATTCAAGCTCAGATAACCGCTTGAAAATATCTCTTACCACCAACAGCGTAACAATCTCGAATTGTTTGCCGACTGCGGTAGAGAATGATTCTGGAATTGCTCTTATGAGTTGATAAACTTCGTAAGCAAGAAGAATTGAGAACGGTGTATAAAGGGCATCCAACGGTGAATCAAGTAAATCTGTAGACGCACTTCCGACCTCTAAAATACCGATTTGATAGGTGAACCAGAGAAGTAGGTGAATCACAAATCCAACTATTGCTGCGACTAATCCGAACTTCCGAACTTGATGTTCTGCTGGCTTGCCCAGCAACCTATCGTGAAGCCCTAACACCGAAACCGCCACGGGTGCTTTTCTTACTTTTACCGTAAATAGGTGTGTTAATCAGCAAAAACCGGATTTTTAAGAAAAATACAGCGATATATAGCCATCAAGAGATAGCGTCAATCATGCTGGATGGCTTACTTCCTCATCTACAAGACCGGACAAGGAGGGCAAACCATATTGAGCAATTGGTTGGAGATGGTCCAGTAATTGTTTGGTTGAAATCTTCTTTGAGAGTTCATGAAAATCCTGCAATTGATGTTGGTATGCAAATTGCTAACCAACACCAAAAGCCGTTGCTTATCTATCAAGCAATTGATGAAAGATACCCTCATGCCTCACTTCGTCATCATAATATGTTGCTAGATGGTGCTGTAGATCTTCAAAATGGGTGCAAATCTCGTGGTCTAAGATATGTCTTACATGTCGCAAGAGAGGATAACCGCCAATCAGTTATGCAATATTTTGGTGGAACAGCAAGTTGCATAATTACCGATTTATTTCCTCTGCCACCGTGGACAACTTGGGTTAGAAATGTTGCAGAATCAGCAGACTGTCCAGTGATAGAGGTTGATTGCCATTGTGTAATTCCAATGACCATGTTTGGCAAATCAGTTGATCGGCCGTTCAAATTTAGAGATGCAACAAAGAAACTGCGCAAACGACTAGTACAACAGTCGTGGCCGGTTATAGAAACAATCCCCGCTCAATTTGATGGTAATCTACCATTTACACCAGTCAACATTGATGCCGAAATAAAAGACATCAAACAAAGAATCAATTTGCTAAAACATTGCAATATAGACCCAACAGTTTTCCCTGTGTGGCAGGAATCCGGTGGAGAAAAAACAAGTTTAGCAAGGTGGCAAAAATTTCTCGACAAGAATCTGGGAGGTTATGCAAGACGTAGAAATGATGCTGCTGATCCAAACGGTGTTTCGAGATTGTCGGCAGCCTTTCATTATGGCTTTTTATCGCCGATGAAGGTTGCCAGAGAGGCAGCAACAGTGGGCACTAAATCAGCTGACAAATATCTCGATGAATTGTTAATTTTCAGGGAGCATGCTTGGCATCATGTATCAAGTGTTGAAAATCCATATTGTAGTTCAAATTTACCACATTGGGCAATCGAGTCTTGGAATAATACCTCAGATGACCCAAGGCCTGTACTACTTTGTGACCATCAGATAGAGTATGCTAGGTCACCTAATCAGTTGTGGAATTTATGCCAACAGTCACTGGTAAAACACGGTGAATTGCACAATAACTTGCGCATGACATGGGGTAAAGCAGTGCCACAATGGAGCACAACCCTCGAGCAATCTTTGTTGAGAGCGCAAAAGTACAACGACAAATATGCATTAGATGGTAGAGACCCCTCATCAATTGCTGGCATACAATGGTGTCATGGCTTATTTGATCGTCCATTTTTCCCATCATTGCCGGTTATGGGCGTTGTTAGAAAGCGGGATTTAGAGACCCATGCATCAAGATTAGACATAGCAAAATATGCGGAACACATCAATCGTACAACTAATCCAGAGAGTGAAGCGTTCATTGTATACGGAAACAATCTAACGGAGTGTTACATCGCTAGAGTGTTGCATGATAATGGGATTAAAGTTTACCATATTTCTAGAAGTTCTAATACTACAAATGTAGACATGAGGCTTGAAGATGAACAGTTAGAATTACTTCCTAACTACATCAAAAATAGGCTAAACTCAATAATTGGTCAAATCAATTCGAACAA
>CALDPP010000018.1 GCA_937911345.1 uncultured euryarchaeote
TGATTTTACCAAGCCGTATGTCATAGGTAGAGTCCGTCTTAGGCCTTCATCCGCCTCCATGTCCTGACAATCCTTGATTATCTCTCTTGCAAGATTGGCAAAGAAAACAACACCTGCAGTCCACCAAACTAACGGTGTCCATGTGTTACCAACACTTGATGCACCGTACAATATCACAGCACCAACCATTATCGAAATTGAGATGTTACCTTTTAATCCAGTATTCTTCAACTCTGGGCCGTGGTCGTAAGTCAGCATCAGTGTTATAGCAATGACATAAATTGTCATCAATTCAATGACTGAATTACCATCTTTATGCAACGAATAGGCACCAATAAATAGACAAATTATGCTCATTAACCACAGCACTTTAACAAAATTCTGTGCGCTATTGACACTGATTGCTCCAGATGCCAATGGTCTCTCAGGATGTGCCTCACGATCAATATCTACGTCTTTGATATCGTTCATTGTGTTTCCTGCACCAATAAAGAAAATCACAGCAAAAATTTGTGCTATAACTCCAAGCAGTTGGTCACTTAGCCAGGAATCACCAACAGCAAATTGTGCTCCTAGGGGAACGGTAATTGAGGCTAGAATGACATTCTTCATGCGCATCAAATGTAGATACGGTTTGATGCTTCCGCCCATGACTTATGCAAAACCAGATAGGTTTTGATATTGTTCGTTATGAGGCCATTGACCATACACAAACTCGAGTTCGAAAGCCACCAACGTCAGTACCTTCATCAAAACCAACTTTAGAAAATCTACGATCTCTTGCTAGAACGTTGCCTAGTTGGTTCATTGTGGCTCCCCAACGGAATCTTTTGTTGACATGCTCTAGGATGGTTGTGGTATTTGCTTCGCCAACAGAGCTAAGGAAATCGACAATCTCAGTCCTCAATCTTCTTGTTCTACTCATCATGCCTCACCTCTCTTCATTCTTACTCTTCTAACTAAACCACGTATTGTCGATGAATAGATTGGTTCTAACTTATTCATTCCTGGAATGTGGATTGGTTGCCACCCAACAGCCGCAGAATGGGATGGGATTCTGCCGCTGGGGTGGGCGAATTTGGTGGTCATTTTACTGTCCCACACAACATTTTGTGGAGCAGTATTTGTCTCTATGAGATCTCCAAAGGTTAAAATTTCTTCATAATCTGTTTGATTGTTCATGACCCAAACGTGTGGGCTGTGGTATATCAAGAAAGGATTGAGTCTGCAAAGTATAAGTGAAATTGAATCTCATTGCAGTATCATCTTTTCACTTTCACATTTTGGTTAAAGTGAACTAAATTTGATAAAATCAAACACCCTATGCTTAGCGTGATTTCTAAATACATGGGGCATGACGGCAGGTTAGCCATGCTCGTATAGTGTAGTGGCCCATCATAAAGGACTCTCATTCCTTTGACCCGGGTTCAAATCCCGGTACGAGCACTTTCAATCATTCGCTCTATAGAATTTTAATTTAGCCAAATATCATTCGGATCTAGCAACAATTTTTCAGAATGCCAACCAGAAAAGTGTATAGTTGGGGCTGGTAAATCAATACCTTTAATTCTACAATCTGTGAAGAATTTGATAAGTGAAACAAAGTCACTTATCGGCAAAGGGTCATTTACAGCATCGTTAGGAGTTAGCGACCAGAATAACTCGGGAACATATCCGCCAATCATACTCGTTATTCCTACCATTTTTGATTCTGCTAAATTTATTTCTGAATCTTGTATACACATTAACCAAATGTTGATTCCAGGATATTGTTCTAACGTTGGCCAAAGTAATTGGATTGCAACCTTCAATTCCCTTCTGTGTTCTTCGTATGAATGGGGATGTACTGATGAGAATGTATCAGGGATTTCAAAAGCTTCGAGCACAGTTTCCAAGTTCCAGCCATATGTTATTGACGCCATTCTCTGCAGTGGTTGACGACGGTATATTAAGTTCTACAAATAGGAGCATAAAAGAGAAAATCTGCTACACTTGATTATGAAACCTTGCCATGATGAATGCAGATAGTATCCCGGTACTAGCACTTTCAGTCAACTATTCTATAGAATTTAGAATTTCTTAACCGCCAAGGCTATTTAACACATTAACAAACCATATGATGACCCCTATAGCGACCACGCATCCGATTATGAGGATTGTTTTTGCTCCTCTGACCATTGCTTGTTTATCACTGCTCTTACCAATCAAGAACAAAGAACCAGCAGAAACAGGTATTCCAAAGGCAATGAATATTATGTTCCAACCCCAAACTCCACAACTTGGCCCGAAGCAAAAGGTGAGACCAATTGTGACCAAGATTAATCCAAACAAAAGAGAAAGTCCAGCTCCTAACAGGAAACTTCCTTCAGATTCAGATTCTAGCTCTTCTTCTTTAGTTTCCATAACTTTCACATGAATCAAAGATTGGGATTGTATTATCCTTTCCCCTACAAATATTCTACCCTTTTGAGTTATATCTGAAGCCATTATCTCGATTGTTTGAACCTAATTTAGTTCCGATTCCTTAGGTCTTTCAATATTCTCAAAGTTGTACTTTCTCCTTGAGAAAGGCCGGAAATCCTCCGCATGTCGCAATATTCCTGCCATTTATGATTCAAACTTTCACTCATCCAAGCATCAAGGAACCAGGGATGAATGTAGGATGAGCGGCAAACTGCTCTTGTATTACCTAAATCTGCTGCAACAGTGTCAATGACTGCCAGCATTGTTTTATTTTTAGCAAATTCAGAATTTGGGACTGACCAATCATTGCCATCCCATAATTTCTGAACGGATTCTACGACAGGGAGTTTTCTAATCCAACTTTTCATTTCCTTAGCATCATGAGGTGTTGATAGAAAAGCTAAACGTTCAGCACAACGAGATGTTGCACTCCAAGTTCTGAAATTCTTAGCAGTAAAACCTTCACCACTAGTTGCCCGAATGTATTGATTGATATGTTCTGCTTTCAAATCAACTTCATTACCCGCTTCAGAGATATACATGAAAAGGTCAGCATTTTTTGAACCTAGGCGATTAGTTTTCAAAATAAGGTCCACAAGATGATCGTCTTCTATGGTAATTTCCCAATCCTTGTCTGACTTTCCAGTGAATGAGAAAACAGCATCATGACGTCCTTCGGCCTCTTCACCCTTAATGTGTTTAAGATGCATGGATTTGAGTGTTGTTAAGCCGTAGGATTCGTTTGCCTTAGCATATTCATCGCTGCCAACACGTATGTTATACATATCAATCAATCTAACAACCAACGCTGATACAGTGTGCAAAGTCATTTTTTTAGATTCTAAATCAAATTCAACTTGCTTTCTAAGTCTTGGAAGTTGGGAAGCAAAATAAACCACATCATCGTACTTCATTTCAGTGGTTATCTCTGTCCAATCGGTGTGATAACGATATTGTAGTCTTCCTTTGACATCTCTGCCAGTGGCTTGTATGTGGCCTCTTGCATTTGGACATATCCAGACATCGCTCCACGCTGGAGGCAAACCAAGAGAATTCCAGCGCTTAATCGGTTCAACTTCATCGATAGTTTCACCATTTGGTGCGACATATTCCCATAGATATTGACCATCTTCTGTAGCAATATTTCTTCGAGATACGCCAATTAATGATGGGTCACTACGGACTAATGTTGCCCGCTGCAAAGCCTCATCAGAATCTATTGGCACAAAGCAAGCCGATTGACTAAAGGGCATGAACTTAGTGGCATTACTTCAAAATTATAATGGAACACTAACTTGAGCAAGAAAGCATCGAGCAGCCAACTCGATGTCTCGCCCATTCGGGTCGTTTTTGGAACCACTTTTCATCATGTTCTGGCTGTTCATCGTAAGGATTTTTCAATAAATTGTATAGTTCATCACATACAGAATAATCTTCATTCTCTGCCGCATCTATTGCTAATTGAGCCATCCAGTTTCTAAGCACATACTTGGGATTAGCATTAAGCATTGCTTGTCTGTTTGGCTCACCCGATACACGTTTCCACCACTTGTCTAGCCAATTGTTCCATTCTTCTACTGGGATGTTTTCACTATCATAAAATGCTTGAGTAATCCCTTCCAGCGTCGGGCTTCCTAAATGGGATAGTAATCTAAAGAAAATAGTCATATCAGTTTCCACTTTTTGTAATAAGTCATTCAGTTCAATTACTAATGTTTCATCAGATTCTTCGAAATCATCAATCCCTAATTTATCGCCCCAGTTTGAATTTTGGAATTCAATGTACTTATTTTCATAGTGCTCTAAAACGGAATACAATGATTCTACATCATCCATAAGTGGTGCAACAGCTTCAGCAAGCCGTGCTATATTCCATGCTCCAATTTGCGCTTGATGTCCGTATCTGTAGCGTCGAGTTGAGGCATCGGTAGTGTTAGGAGTCCAATTTGGATCGTAATCCTCTAACCAACCATAGGGTCCGTAATCAATTGTTAAACCATGAATTGACATGTTATCTGTGTTCATCACACCATGAACAAAACCTACTCTCATCCAATGAGAAATCATCTCAGCAGTAGTTTCTGCTACATGTTTCAGCCAAGCCACTATTCCAGTATCATCGGCAATGTTATGACCGTGAAAATGATGCTTGATTGTATGTTCAAGCAGAGTCCTTAGAGTCTCATAATTACCATCTGCAGTGTGAATTTGGAAACTTCCAAAGCGTATGAAACTTGGAGCAACTCGACAAACTACTGCACCGATTTCTGGTGCAGGATTGCCGTCATACATTACGTCCCTTGTTACCATTTCACCAGTTGTAACCAGTGACAGGGCTCTAGTTGTGGGCACTCCCAAGTGATGCATTGCTTCACTACAAAGGAACTCTCGAATCGAGGAGCGTAGTACCGCCTTACCATCGGCAAATCTCGAGTACGGTGTTCTACCTGCGCCCTTCAATTGTAATTCTAGAACTTCCTTTTGTAGTTGCACTTCACCAAGGGTTATCGCTCTCCCGTCACCTAATTGATGAGCCCAATTACCAAATTGATGGCCACCATAACGTTGAGCATAAGGATCCATGCCATTGACAGTACCACTTCCGCCAAGAATAATCCCGCTTGATTTCTCTAGATCTAATATTTCTCCCATTTCTGATGACCATAATCTAAGAACTGGTTTTTCAGTCTTTGTGGGTTTAACTCTCGACCAACAAGCGCCAGGAACTTGGCGTGGATTACCACCTTCAACTCCATCACCAGGGGTTTCATCAAGGAATCTTGATATCCAGGTTAGCGATTCTAAATTCCCCATAGCATCTCTAAATCGCTTGTTATATTGAATGTGTGGATTGAATCACAATTTTTCGCTTACCATTTTTCCATTTGCTAAAGCTGCATCTACGAAAAGATCTGTAAAGGCATCAATAGTATGTGAAATTGGCTTTGAATAACCACCACCCATGAATACAACTGTTGGAATGGAGTGTTTGAGAGAGATGTCAAAAACCATTCGATTTCTTTGTTGCATGGCATCTCGTGTTAGGTTTAATTTTCCAAGTGAATCAGTTGCTAAGCCGTCAACTCCCGCTTGGTAGAGAATTACATCTGGGTTAAATTCTGTTGCAAGTGTAATCGCTTGTTTGATTTTTGCAAGATACTCTTCATTAGTTGCATCAGCAGATATTGGTAAGTCATGGTCACTTATCGATTTGCGAAATGGGAAATTCTCTTGACAATGTACTGATATCGTTAGTGCATTACTGATGTTCTGCAATATCGTTGCAGTCCCGTCACCTTGATGCACATCAAAATCAAGTATTGCTACTCGGTCAAAGCCATATTTTTCAAGGGCTAATAAGGCACAGACTGCTAAATCATTGAAAATACAATATCCTGAACCAAAATCGTAGTGGGCATGATGAGTTCCTCCTGCCATGTTTCCAGCAATACCTCCATACTCAACGACTTGTTCCAAAGCCGCAGTTGCTCCACCCATTAGATATCGCGTTCTTGGAATAATATCCGGTGTCCATGGAGTTAAACCAATTCGCTTAATTTCCTTTTCAGTGAGATTTCCTGAAAGAAAATCATCCACATATTTTGCATCGTGTGCAATCAATAAGTCGGATTTTAAGACCTCTTTCGGTTCATTAAAACTAAACAACTCACTTCCTTCATGAGATTTTAGTCTATCTAATAATTTGACATATCTGTCTCTTGGAAATCTCGCATCCGGATGTATTCCGTTAGTATATATCTCATGATACCAAATTTTCATTGGCGTCTTAGGACTATTGTGATTAGTCTCCTGTTGGTCTGAAGTTTCATACTCTCCTGACATTATATTCACTCAACATCAATGAATTATACAATCAAAAATACTTCTCTCCAAGATATTTACAGACATTTTCCGTCAGCATAATATCTTGACTTGAAAAGGCCGCTGGGATATCAGAATCCAAATCCAAGACTGCGACTACTGAACCATTTGAATCCTTGATTGGAACTACAACTTCACTGAGGGTAGTCGAACTACAAGCGATGTGTTCTGGACGTGCATGCACATCTGGGACATCTTGAGTTAGGCCTGTCGTTGCGGCTGCGCCGCAGATGCCTTTGTCAAAAGGTATTACTAAGCATCCATGGCCACCTTGATATGGTCCGATTTTTAGTAGATTAGGGGCGACAGTACGATAGAAACCAGTCCAGTGAAAGTGCTCAAATGAATTGTGTAGTTCACAAACAACAGTTGACATCGCCGAAACCCAGTCACTTTCGTCTTCGAGTAATGATTCTATTCTGGCAAAAACCTCATCGTGATTGGACATGCTTTAGGTTCATTCTGCTGATATTTGAGAACTTGCTTTTTTCCTGCGCTCCAGTTGTATCATTATGGCCCAAACTACCAAAAGAATTCCTAGATTTGTAAACCAAACAGTTGGGTCTGACCATCTTGTTCCATCATATCTCCAATCTGAAATAGGGTGAAACACTGGCGTTGGAAAGAATTGTGCTGTGTGTGATGGTATGTCGGTGATAATATTCAACAACCATGGTAACCAGATCAAAAAAGCCTGCTTTTTCGCACTCATTGTCGCGATGTAGAATCTGCTTAGAAAATTTGGAGTGCCGTATTTTTCTAAGTACCACCATGTTGCAAGGAAACACACCGTAACAGTTACGGCACTGTGACTCCACTGATATATCTCCCATGAGAGTGGATGAAAGTCAGCAGTAGTTGTTGTGTCGTCCACTCTAGGGTTTCGATGGCCGGTAAAGAGCGAAATAATCGTGACCGGTAGAAATGCCATCAGATCAGGTATGACCCCCATTGCTCCAGAAAACCTGCCTTTGATTTTGCCATGGGTAACGGCCATTCCCCACAACCAATGAGATAGTACATCCACTACTTATCACTCCTCTTCTAATTCAGCTAAGAAGTTTGTAAAATCTTCTTCAGTGTCAAATTCTAGCACCAATGGAGATATTTCATCACAATCTTGGCATTGATATTGCTGCCCAGTCATAAATCCGAGGTACGGATATATCCTGATGCTATGGCAAAACATACAGGCTCGAAATGACATAACAGCCCCTCTTGTTCGTAGTATTTGATTTATTGTTAAGTAAATAGAAAACAACGCTTTATATCAAAATGCAAAGATGTTTCACCATGGCACGTGAGTGTAATATTGATGCTAGGGGTAAGTTTGTTAGGCTTGTTGGTGGTTCAATATCGTTATTCTTAGGAGTAATCGCAGCAGGCTTGCTGATGATTGATTTAGTTCCTTCAAATTGGTTTACCGTTTCTTCAACTATTGGCCTGTTCGCTGGTGGCGCCCTTGGTATCTATGAAGGTAGGTCAGGTTGGTGTGTAGCTAGAGCCATGGGTATATGGACGCCAATATGAACAGTTGGTGAAACCTAACGGTTAGTCAAATCCTTGTATTTCAGACTCAATTTAGGTTATATTTATACCTAAAACCACGATTTTAGGCCTGATGGGGTGCATATTGTGGAGCGTAAGCAAGAATCACTAAGTAGTAATTTTACACAATCAGTAATGAAAGAGGTTTCAAATAATGACTCAGATGATAATAAAATCACTCTGGAAGTCAAACCTAGGCCAATTGTCCAAGATGATGAATCATTTACTAGTTTAGCAACAAGAATAGTCGACGAAGTGGTTGCTAATCGCTCACCAAAATCACTCGCTAAGCAAGTTTTAGAGCAGGTTGGAATAACAAATGATAATCCAGTTGCTGAGCCAAAGATTTTCAATGGCCACCTAAGGCATGTTGGGAGAAGAGCAAGAAAAATTTCTCGTAAACAGAATCATAGTCAGGAATTACGAATAAGGCGAGTAAAACGCACTTCTCGAGGCCCACCTCCGAATCTGCGTCGAATGGGAGCACCAATTTCAACTAGAGAGAGGCCATCAATCGGCATGGAAGATGAAGTCAGACGTTCAGGTAGAGATGTTAACAACAAACGTGGTAAAACTAAGAAAAAGCGCAGATTGTTTAGAAGATAATTCTACAAATCGTCAAAAAGGGCAACCATTTGGATTGCCATGGTGGCAGTAATGGACATAGCGAACCCGAGTGAAGAACACGCAATGCTTCGTTCAATGATTAGAGATTGGGTTGAGGAATATGTTGAACCACAAGCCTTTGAACATGATAAGAATGAATTGTTCAATCTAGAGTTGCTTAGGTCAATGGGTGAATTAGGACTTCTTGGAATAAGTGCTCCAGAAGAACATGGTGGAGCAGGATTGGATGCGACTGCTTGTGCAATTATTCACGAGGAATTATCCGCCTCAGATCCAGGCTTTGCTCTAGCTTATCTTGCCCACGCAATGCTATTTGTCAACAATTTGGCATTTAATGGTAATGAGGAGCAAAAGGCCCGAATTTTACCTAAGGTATGCTCTGGTGAATGGATTGGAGCAATGGCAATGTCCGAACCTGATGCAGGAACTGATGTTTTAGGACTATCAACAACGGCTGAAAAACAACAAGATGGAACTTGGAAACTTAACGGCAGAAAAATGTGGATAACCAATGGCTGTCTTGACGAAACAGGCACTCCTGCTGATGTAGTATGGGTATATGCTCGCACAGGAACAGATGAAAAAGGCAGGGTCCAAATGTCGACATTTTTAGTTGAAGCAGGCATGCCAGGTTATTCTGTTGGCCAAAAAATCTACGATAAAACCGGTATGAGGGCTTCAAACACTGCTGAATTAGTCTTTGATGACTGTATTGTGCCGGGAGAAAACTTGGTAGGAGCACCAGGGGAATCACTAATTCACATGATGTGTAATCTTGAGGTTGAAAGATTAACCTTGGCCGCCATGTCGTTGGGTATTGCAAGAAGATGCCTTGCTGAAATGAATCAATATGCAACAGATAGAACTGCTTTTAGAAGTCAAATACGAGACTTTGGACAAATCCAAAAACACATCGGAGACTCTTGGGCTAAATACCGAGCCATGAGATCTTATGTCTACGATACAGCTGCAAATATGACACTAGGAAAGGCCGGACACAGACTCGATTCTGATGGAGTGAAACTGTTTGCCTCAACTGCGGCCAAAGAAATCGCTGATTCAGCAATTCAGGTAATGGGTGGCTATGGCTATGTTGGTGAATATCACGTCGAGAGACTTTGGAGAGATTCGAAGTTGCTAGAAATTGGTGGTGGAACGGTAGAATCTCATCAGAAGAATATCGTCAAAGATTTATTCAAAAATCCAGAGTCAATCAATCAATGATTTCTACTTCATTACTGATACCAACTAATTTCTTGGTAGAACTCCAAACAGATGCAATCATACTGCTTGCTAGAAGTAGACCAATTGCTACAATTGTGCCCCATATCCAAACATTTGATATTGTGGTCATGGTTTCATCATAAACCATCAAACCAAGCGCTGTAGTAATTCCAACTGCTGCGGATGTTTGAAATGTAAGTAATTTTGGCAATTTAAGTGCATTAGATGACTTTCCTAGCCTATGTAACAGGTATAATGACCAAGTTGCGGCTCCAATAGCCCAAATTGGTATCTCGGCAGGGTAACTATTCATGATGAGTAATTCTCTATCAGATATTAGTTTGTCAATTCCAAATAATGCAACAATCCAAAGTAGAGATGCACCTAGTAGATGGCTTACTTCACTCATAA
>CALDPP010000019.1 GCA_937911345.1 uncultured euryarchaeote
TCAGAATTAAATTGTACAGAGTTCTGTAAGGTGTCTTTGTTGAATACGAAATTACTGACGTTGTCAAATGTAGTAGCACCGTTATTTGTAGTGCTGTCCCATGAAAAAGATTGTAATCCTGAATAACCATTTGAGGTTGAATGCAGCATAGGTTGGGAGCTAACATTCACCGTTGCTGCTGTAATCGTTTCGTCACTACCAAGATAAAAGCCTCCATCAGTGTTATTCACTGAATTGAATCCATCTTTGAATTCGATAACTACTTCGGAAGAACCATCGGAAAAAGTGGTCACTGTAGATGCTGCAGCAAAAGGTGTCAGTATCATCAGGAGAGTCAAAAATAATGATGTTTTTGTTCGGTTATTTACAATCGCCATGCTATCGCCAATCACTATCCAAGACTTCTACGCCTAAAATGCATCGCTTTTTCGTGAAAAAAAGGGTTATAATGATTGAATTTTTATTCTAATCCCTTGAATACTAATTTGTTTGAACTTGTAGGAATGGATTTAAATCTCAAGATGCTTTTTTCATGAATCATGTCATTGCTGCTCTGTGTGTCGAGTAGTTTAAGCAATGCCTTGTTTTGTAAGTTGCAAGAAACCGTGATATGATATCAAATTCACAGCATGACTTCTTGAACTAGAAACCCTTCCCAGTGTCATGGAGCCTTATTCAAAAGAGCCTGTTACCTTAATCGAGCATGTGTTTCCCGGCGATACAAATGACCATGATACTCTTTTTGGCGGGAAATTACTATCCATAATGGACAAAGCTGGTGGTATTTCTTGTTCCAAGTTTGCCCATCGTGAGTTCGTAACAATCTCGATAGATACGCTGAAATTCATTGCTCCTGCAAGACAAGGTGACCTGCTTGAAGTAACCGGCAAGGTAGTTTACACAAGCACACACACAGCATGTTCAAAAGTTACTGCCCTAGCAGTTAACAAGGCGACTTGGGAAAAGAAAAAAATTTGTGAAGGATATTTCTTCTTTGTCGCCATCGACTCAATGATGCGGCCGATTCCGATACCGCAATTTGTCGTGGAAAATGAAGAAGAGCAAATCGAATGGAATAAAGCAGAAAAAATCAGAAGCAATATGATTGCCGATAAATCGGAATGATTCGCCCCTAAATTGATTTGAGGTTTGGCGGTGGGCGTGTTATGACAGTACTAAATGTCGCCATGTATGGAAGCGATGAATTGGCAAAGCAAATTGCCAAAGCAACAGACCAGAGAGATGTTCATACCTATGTCCATAAAGAGTCAACCGACGGTGTCGCAAAAATAATCTCGATAATTAGACCTGCAAGGTACCCAGAACGCTTGAGGCCATTACTAAACGCTATCTCTGCAGGTAGAGTTGGCATTATTGAGATAAATGCGATTGATGCAACTCTTGGAGAAGTATTAGTTGCATTTGCGAGTTCTAGTATTGCACTTGGAATTGCGATAGTAAACCCGAAAGAAGGTGAGTGGATTGACCAAGACATGGCTGAAAAAATGTTTGCTCAAGCAGGCTTAACCAAGTGGCAATTCATGACGTCAGACGGTCTAGAAATTCGTAACAAACTCTATGATTTGATGGATGAAATTCAAGATGATCTAACAGACTCTGCATCTTCGCCGTTAGTAGTAAGCATTGACCAGCACTTCAATGTCAAGGGTATAGGCCTTGTAGCGATTGGTTATGTTCAGTGTGGTACTCTCAAAGTTCATGATGAACTTCACATATTACCATCAAAAGGCGGTGGTAATACCAAATCTCTACAAGTTATGGATGACGATGTTCAACTCGCTCAATCTGGTGACAGAGTGGGGATTGCGATAAGAGGTGCAAAAGAAGATTCTCTCAGCAACGGATCTATAATCGTCAAACCTGCTGTTGATGACAAAAAAACCAATACCCACATACCACTATCAGTCGTCGAACATAAGACCTCAAAACTGACTTTGAAAACCTCTCCATTCCAAAAGCGAGTTCTCACCGAAGGTGATGTGATTCACATTAGTGTAGACTTACAATTTACTGTCGGGAGAGTCAAATCAGTTGATGGTGAAACACTAGTTGTTGAATGGGATTCTCCGGTTTACATCAGGAGAGATAATCCCACATCAGCAATAATCGCTCAATTAGATTCAAAGCCAAGGATAATGGGTAATTCAATTATCCAACTAAGCGAATGAAACGGCGAAATTTTCCAACTGTAAAACTGGGGATTTCAAAGGGTAAATTTGCGGTGGTTTCTTAACCTACACAGTTTGCTTAAGCAAACGGGATGCATTCAACAGGTCGCGTAGCATATTCAACGGCTGAGTCACAAGATGTAAAAATCGACTCACTGTACCTTGATGGTGCTTCAGGCAAAGTTGTAGCAAACATCGATGAAAGAATGTTAAGTTTGGAAGCAAAGTCTGGCCACGGCCTTGACATAAAAATACACACAATCAATCGAGTACATCATCATCATACTAGACTTGTACCTGGTTATATCGCAACCCTTGGATTAGCACTGGTATGGTCAAGTATCAGGATTTTCGCCTCCTCTACGCTTCAGATATTCACCCTCTTAGGAGGTTTTGGATTAATACTGGGATGGGCGGTAACTCGAAAGCCGACACTGACAATTGATACTGAAGCTGGGGATTGTCATGTTGTTACTGGAAATGATTTTTCTTTGTTGAAACTTAATACGATTTTAATGAAATTACAAAAAGGATTCTCGCTTGAGGAGGCGGCTGATGGACTAGAAATCCTTGATTCTGATGCTCAGTATCCTAGAAATTCAATATTAGAAAATAATGATGTTCCGGTAGAGATACCTGCTGTATCGAGGCCCGAATCAATAGCAACCTTCCTGTCAAGTGATGTTGCAGAATCGGTTGCCCCACAACAAGAGATTTTGCCGGTCATGGATTTGAGTATATTTGATTCCCAAATGCCGCCTTTATTCGAGCAACAAGAAAGCGTACCTAGTTGGCAGGAAATGGCCAATGAAAGGCGTGAACGTATTCCAACTAGTTCAGGCAATTCGCTGATACAGCGAGGTATTGACAATGTAGGAGATCGAAGAGGTAGACAAGAAAATCATCCTATGTCGATGTTTCCCAAGTTAGACTTGGATTTACCCACTGTCAATGATAATTCACCTCCAGTAACCTCCAGTTCTAGTATAAATTCAGGTTTACTATCACACATAGATAGAACGACAAATAATGAGGCTGGACCGGCACAAATGCCCAATTTATTGCCAAGTTTTTGCAATAAGGAAGGCTATCATAACCCTAACGAAACCATTCATCAAACCCCTGTCTCCGATTTAGGTGGATTTAATTCACCCGATACTTTACTGGGTAACATTGACTTTGAGGGAAATACAGTAGAATCACTGGTTGCAAGTGCAAGGAAGACAAACAATCCACAAAGACGGCTTCCGGAATCTGAGACTTTACCGATAAATGGTAATTCTAGATTGAGGAAGAAGACTTCAACAACTAACTCAAGACTGGTAAAACGTAAAGCAAATGCCAACAACACGCCAAGTAGAAGAAGATTAGTTCCCGCACTAGGAAATGCGGTTAGAGACTTAGGTTCTACGATTACTAATCGTGTAATCAATGCCTTAGAGGAGACTGCCCCTCAATCTCCAAATTTGAGGGAGCGGGCTGACGAAGCGCAACAAGACGAACTTGAGACTTACAGAACCCTAGCACAAAGCAATGGTGGAATAATGCCGGACGAAAAAGCGCGTGAACTAGAAGAAAATGTCAGGCGAAGAAAGGCTCTAATTGAACAAAATGAACAAGAGTTTGCTGAATCAAACGATGACCTTTCATTCACAGATTTGATAGATTCTGACGCCCACAAGAGTTCAACTGCTGGCAAAGGCGGGTTACCGAGAATTGATTTGTGATTAGGATAATATCCGTTCAAATTCTTCCAGCCTTGAATCAAACATATCATTGGTTAAATTGAGCAATCCACTAGTTCCGAAAGACTCTAATGTGAAACTGGCAGTTACAGTAGCCCTAACTAATGCATCTCTGAGTTCGTTTCTAGTTAGTTCTCCATCACCTGAAGAAAGGAAAGCAGCAATGGTGCCGGCGAATGAATCTCCGCAACCTGTTGGATCAACTACTTTCTCAGTTGGATACGCTGGTAATGAAATAATTTCTCCACCATGGAAAGCAGTAACTCCATTTTCTCCTTTTTTGATGATTAAAGTTTGGCAACCAACCATATCAATTAAGTTTCTAGATGCCCTAATTAGATTATCATCTTCGGCCAGCATTCTCACTTCTCCATCGTTGATAATTATCAAATCAACACTCTTCATCACCGATAACAAGTCTTCCTTAGCAATTTCAATCCAGAGATTCATTGAATCTAACATAGATAATCGAGTTCCCTTTGCCTGTTGTAAAACTTTAGATTGCAATATTGGAACTAAATTAGCGCAGAACAGAACCTTCGGACTAGTTGACTGAGGCGGTACTTTAGGATCAAAGTCACCGAATACATTCAACTGGGTGTCATGAGTTTGTGCAACGCCCATATCTCCATGATAGGATCCTTCCCAGCGAAACGTTTTGCCCTCCGCTATCTCTAATCCTGTCAAATCGAGTCCTTGCGATTCTAACATTGCAATATCAGATGACCTAAAATCGTCACCGACGACTCCAACCAATCCTATTTTCTCCAAACCCAGATAGTTGCCATGAAAACGACTTGCTATTCCGGCATATACCGCAGAACCGCCCAACGCATCTTCAACATTCCCTACAGGTGAGGTGACGCTATCATATGCAATACTTCCTACCATCAATACGTCCAAGCTAAATCACCTCAACCAAGTAATTCTTGATGATTGTCAATATACTGAATAGTTACATCTCGATTAAGGAAATCCTCTTCATCCATTATTCTTCTATGAAGGGGAATAAGATGTTGGACACCGGTAATTTGAGTCTCATCTAAAGCCGTGCGCATTCTCCTGATGGCATCATCTCTATCATGGCCCCAAGTCAAAAGTTTAGCCAACAATGAATCGAAACATCCTGGCATTTCGTAACCAGGGTGGGCATGAGTATCGCATCTAATGCCAAAACCAGACGGGAAATGACAATCCCATAGCCTGCCCGGGCTAGGTACGAATTCTTTGGGATCTTCGGCATTTAATCGACACTGTATCGCATGGCCTCGCCACTTTATGTCGCTCTGTGATAGTGGTAAATCTTCACCTTGAGCTACTCGAATACCCAACTCAACTAAATTGTAGCCAGTAATTAATTCCGTCACAGTATGTTCTACTTGGACTCTAGGATTTACTTCTAGGAAATAGAAATCACCGTTTGAATCTCTGAGAAATTCGAACGTTGCTAGTCCCTTGTAACCAACTGATTCTGCACCTCTACAAACTAAATCACCAATTTCTGAACGCTTTTCATCAGATAGCCAAGGACCCTCTTCGACCAATTTTTGATGTCGTCTTTGAATAGAGCAAAATCGTTCGCCGAAATGAATAGCATTCTTACCATCTGCCAAAACTTGGAACTCTACATGCTGAGCTCCTTGGATGTACTTTTCAACAAATACCCTCTCATCACCGAAGGCTGACTTTGCCCGTGACATACATAATTTCAAGGCACTAGCAAATTGTGATTCTTCTTCGACTATTTGCATACCGATTCCACCACCTCCTGCCGCCGCCTTAATGATGACAGGATAGCCAATTTCTTCTGCTAATTCACTAGCTACTTTCTCATCTGAAATTGGCTCTGATGAACCCTTAGCAACCGGAAGGCCTGCTGCTTCCATAGCAGCCCTAGCCTCTATTTTGTCACCAAGAAGCGTAATTACATCACTAGATGGTCCAATGAATGTGATTCCTTCCTCAGTAAGTCGCTTGACAAACTGTGCATTTTCTGCAAGGAATCCATAACCTGGATGAACTGCATCACATTCCAATTCCTTTGCTGCATTGACAACAGCCTCTATGTCTAAATAAGAATCTAATGGGTTTGTTCGATAATTTGGATAAGCGATATCTGACATCATTACCGGCAGAGACAACCTGTCTTCTTTGCCATGTATAATCGCTGCTTCTATGCCCATATCTCTAAGGGTTCGTAAAATTCTCAGTGCAATTTCACCGCGGTTAGCAATCAAGACTCGCTTGAATCCCATATTCTTACGGAAACATCGGCAATCTATGAGTAAAACGGTTGGCACATGACATGATTGTTGTTTTTTACTTGCCGAAATTCGGCGTTTGAGACCTAAATTAGGTTATTTTTAGGCATTTATCCGGCTATTTTTGGCAGATGAGTGAATATATTAATATTATAGTATGTCAATAGGAGATTATGGTTCGAGTGGATAAATCAGGTGCGGAAGTTGTGGCCGAGTTAGGCGGTAAAGATTTGAATAAAGATGGTAAAATTATCAATCTAGTAATATGTGGGAATTCAAAATTCTACGATTATTCGTGGCTCGAAGACCAACTTGACGATTGGGTGAACCAGCATGCATACCCCGATATGATAATCATCGGTGGTGCAAGTGGTGTAGATTATCTGGCTGAAAGATGGGCTGATAATCAAAACATACCGCTGGCGGTATATACTGAAGCTTGGCAATCACCTAGACCTAATACTGAATTAGATAGTGGTCGCCCCGAAGCAATCGCATCGCTAGCGAGTGAAATGCTACAACACGCCACTCATATGTTGGCATTTCCTGGCCCAGATTCCGTATGGACAAAAAGAATGATAGAAATCGCTGTCAGTGAAAAAATACCTGTGATTAGGGTTGATTTACCAACAGAAGGTCTGTGATTAGTAAACGTCTCGGAGATATCTCTTTTGCTCTTTCATCATCGTCTTCTCAATGAAATGAGTTGCATCTGCTTCTGACATACCACCATGCTCTATTGCGATTTCAATGAGTGCCCTATGTACATCTTTTGCCATGTAGGTCTTATCGCCGCAGATGTAGAAATATGCTCCGTTTTCGAACCACTCCCAAACCTCAGCACCATGTTCCTTTAGCCTATGTTGGACGTATATCTTCTCTGCTTGGTCTCGTGACCATGCTGTCGTAAAACGGAACAAATCGCCGCTATCAAGCCATGATTCAATTGTGTCCTTGTAGTAAAATTCGGTCTTCGATGATTGATCACCAAAGAACAACCAATTCTTGCCCTTGCCACCATCAAACACTCTTTGTTCCATAAATGCTCTAAATGGTGCAATTCCTGTACCTGGGCCAACCATTATGATGTCCGTATCCTTGTCTTCAGGGAGAACGAAGGATTTGGTAGGCGACATGAAAACACCAACTTTTTGGTCGGAATTACCGATTTCATCCGCCATAAATTGAGTTGCAAGGCCGCCACGATCTCTGCCATGATAACTAAACCTAACAATTCCAACAGTCAGTTCAACAAGACCTGGATGAGCATCATGGGAAGAAGCGATTGAGTACAATCTTGGCTTCAAACGACCAGCCAATTCAAAGAATTCTTCTGGAGAGTACTTGGCATCAAATTCTCTCATTATGTCAATATAATCTCGGGTCCAAAGGTAATCCTCCATCGCTTTTTCATCGGTTATTAGATGGTCCACCTTGTCTGATGGGTCGTCTGATGGAGCACTGGGTTTTAGTTCGGGTGGCAGTAATTCCGCCTCTGAAGAGTTCCATTGATTGTTTCCTCTAGTTCTTGAAACCATTTTGACTGTTATCTTCATACCACTGGAAACTACCTTTTGAGCAAGCGATTGAACAAATTTTTTACTTGCCATATGAACTTCAAAATCCTTCTTGAGAGCCTCGTATAGTGTTCTTTCGCCATTGTGAGTGTTGACGATAGAATCTTTGTCCCAGCCCTGGATTTCGATTAACTCATCAACGATGTGGGGTGGATTTTCAGGAACGACTCCGAGTGCATCACCAACCTTGTAATCTAGGCCTGAATCGCCGAGAGCAAACACAACGTGACGGGTTTCTTTCTTTGACCCCTCTCCGTTCAAAACATAGTTTTCTGTTATTGTGGTATAATATGGGTTTTTTGCACTCCATTCACCTTTCGCTGCTCCGGCCATGTCTACACCTACTCTCTCGAGCATTTCGAGCCTTCAGCCGAAAGTAATTGAAGGTTCGGAAATTTGCTGCTAATTCTTGTTTAACAAAATTATGACCAATGAAGCAAAAGCCTAGAATGTGTGCGCACTACCATGGCGCATGAAATTGTCATGCTTGGCACAGGCAACGCATTTTTGCCAAATGGGAGACATCATTCATTTGCTATTTTTGACAGGAAACACATCATTGATGCACCACCTACAGCGTTAATTTCATTGAGACAGAATGGAATCAATATCAATGAAATAACAACCATCTTCATCACTCATCTTCACGGCGACCACATATTTGGACTACCATTCTTACTGTTGGAGAGAACATATATTTCGGATCGAGAATTCTCTCAACCGCTGACAATTGTTGCAGCTCCCGGAGCACGTAAAAGAATTGAAGATTTATGTGAGATAGCCTATCCAGGTTCATTGCAAAAAATTCTCTCAATGATAGTTTGGGATGAGAATGCTCAAGGCACTACTGTCGATGGTTGGAACTGGAACAGATTTGAAGTTAATCACAATGATTCAGTTGACCCTTTTGGATACAGTTTTGAATCCTCTAAGGGAGCAAAATTCGTCCATAGCGGGGATTCCGGCCCTTGCGACTCCCTGTACTCTGCAATTAGTAAAACAGACTTAGCGATTATTGAAATGGCAATTCCTGAATGGGTACCAAGCAGCGAACATCACAAACCATCTGACATTCAGAAATTGAGTGAACGACTTCCTGGAGTACACTTCATAATTACTCACACTTTTATTGATTCAAAAAATTCAGCAATGCCAAAAATAACCAGTAAAGAATTCCCTAGCCATCCAAGTAATGTCTTACATGCTGAAGATGGTTTCTCAATCAAATGGGAAAATAAGTGGATTTTTTGAACAATTTTTCGAAATTATTTTTCGCTAAAATCCTATCAAAATAGGTTGTTGAAAAATTTCGGCGAAGGTATGCTTATGAGGGGGACTCGGACTGGTGCGACCATCGCGCTCTAACCCGCCAGCCGGGGTGGAGTGTAAAACGGAGGACAGACAAATGACAGACAACATATTCGACGGTTATCTGTCTCGAAAGACGTTGTTTCAGAACAAAGAATTTCTCCGTCACAACTACCATCCAAATAATCTGCCCCACCGCAAAAACGAGATAGACACTCTGTCTTTCAACCTTGTCGAGGCCCTAAAAGGACACATTCCATCAAACATGACTCTCTATGGGGTTACAGGTGCCGGCAAGACTGCTGTCACTAACTATGTTTGTAGCCAACTTGAAGAAAAAGGTGAACAACTAAATCGACCAGTGCAAACAGTCATTGTCAATTGTCGACAAATCGACACCCAATATCGAGTGTTAAGCCACATTGGCAACTCGTTGCTAGAAGATCACGAGATTGACGAGATACCATTCACCGGTTGGCCAACTGACAGAGTTTTCAGCGAACTTGTAAAGCGAATGGATTCTCGAAAAGGAGTCTTTATCATCGTCCTGGATGAAATAGACCATCTTGTCAGAAAAGTTGGTGATGATTTACTATACAATCTAACAAACCTAAACTCGTCGCTGAAGAGTGCACGCTCGTGTGTTATCGGGATTTCAAATGATCTAAAATTCACCGACTTCCTCGACCCTAGAGTTCGCTCTAGGCTAGGACAATTGGATGTAGTTTTCAATCCATATGATGCACAACAACTACAAGATATTCTGCGTGAGAGAGTAAAGATAGCATTACATCAAGATGTTATTGGAGACGGAGTAATTGAGATGTGTGCTGGCCTTGCCGCTCAAGAACATGGTGATGCGAGATGTGCTTTGGATCTTCTCAGAGTATCAACTGAAAAGGCTGAACTAAGCGGGTCTGAAAAAGTAGAGCAGAATCACGTTAAAATTGCGCAGCATCAAATCGAGGCTGATCAGATGACCCCCGTAATTGCTAAATTACCCAATCAGCAAAAGGTTGTTTTAGCTGCCATTCTAATCAACGAAAAGAACGGTTTGAAAAATATACAAACCGGTGAAGTATACTCAATATATTCACAAGCCTGTCGACACCTTGGGACCAACGCCCTTACCCAGAGGCGTGTGTCTGGCCTGATATCCAGTTTAGATATGCTAGGCTTGATTACTGCTCGAACAATAAGCAAGGGGAGATACGGTCGGTCGAAAGAGATTAATTCGTGCATTCCTCAAAATATCGACCCGGTCCAAATTATGGTAGAGTCGGAGGCAGAGCTTGAAGACATATTCAATGGCACCTACAAATACCAAACTAGATTGTAGAGTTTTAGCATATTTTAGGTTCGGTGTACTTATAATCACAAGGCAGGTGGGCGACGCATGAGCGAAGTGAGCAATACTGATGGAAACTTTGTACAGATGGTTCTAAACCCATCCAAAACAATGTCGAATTGGTTCGTTGGCTTAGGATCGCTTGGTATATTCCTTGCGGTACTAAACTTACTCGGAGAGATTCATCCTAACTATCGAGTATCTTGGAGTGGAGTGCTTACTTTTGAAATCACCAACAGAGCATTCGAAGATCTTTCAACTGCGCCTTCGTTTGTGGTTTCTGATATTGTCTTCATTGCTATTTGTGGAATACTTGCCGGACTTGGATTCAAATCGATTAATGGTCAAGAAGGTGGCATTGGAAACTGGTTTAAATCAATATTCGTTAATGAAACCTGGATGTCTTTAGCAGACCCTGACATTGGCGGATGGTTCAAGACAATGGGCGCTTGGTGTCTATTATTGGGTGTCATCAACTACCTATATTTCGGATTAACAGCAACTGGTTGGATAGACCCTGGTGTATACTCTGTGACCATTGGTCTACTATCGTTTGGCTTTGCACTGGTTTATGCTGCAAATTCACCGGACTCTGATGAACAGTGATAATTACCGCTCGAAATCATGCCCATTCTTCTTCAGCAGGGCGTCCATACATCCCAGCATCAATCCCTTCCATAATGCTAGGCTCCATTGAATAATTAGCCATTTGAGAGCGAAGTAAACATAAAACCTATTTTTCCTACTTTGAAAAATAGCAGTTCTATTTACTACACCAAGCGGCCCTCGCCACAAGATTAGTTCTTGAACTAACAGCATAGCCAAGGTTACCAACAATACATTTGTCTGCCACCAAGTTTGAACCTCATCCCAGGATTTATTTTCGGCATTCAGGTAGAAGTAGAGAAATGGCAAGCCTGTCAGTAATGCCGTAAACCAAAGTGGGGCTACTAACAATACTAACGTAGAACTTCCAATGAAGTCAAAATCTGTTCCTGGCCTACGCTTTTTTGGATATTTACGCACAATCCTAACGTGAGCTCTAGCATCTCTGGAACGCTTAGCCAAAAATCGCTTCCTGCCAGATTCTGGGACATGCGCAACGACTGCTTCCGGGGCATAAACTATTGATCCTCCATTAGAGATTAATTTCAAACTCACTTCCATATCTTCTGCATGATACCATGAAGGATTGAATCCACCAACCTCATCGAGATGTTTTCTACTAAACATCGAGCATGGACCATTAGCAAGACTGGTTCTCCTCGGCCTTGAACGATACTTGGATTCGATTTCAACCGACCGTAGTACACTTACTAAATCATCTGCTCTTTCAAAAATAGTTCTACCTGTCACACCTACAATACTTTCATTCGTGTCAACTGGATGGCTTTTTTCATACAAGTTTGTTATCCAATTTTGTGTTGGCCTTACATCGATATCTGTTATAGCAACCCATTCTCCCTTGGAATTATTGACTGCTAAATTTCTCCCAGCTGATAATCCAAGTGCATCTTGAGCGAATACGAATACAGGAACTTCAGAATCTGGATTATGCCATTTTTCCAAACATTCTCGTGAACCGTCTGTAGAACCATCATCAACTGCAATTATCTCAAGCGGCCTGTAGGTTTGATTTTTCAATGATTCTAAGCAACCATCAATCCATTGTACTCCATCTCTAACGCAAACCGTTATCGAGATTAGTGGATTATCAGTCAATCAACCACCTCAAACATAGACAAAATATCTCTGCATCGATTCTTTACTGCAAGACTTGAGATTTGTACAACAACTCCAACTTTTGGTTGACCGTATATCACTGCAGTTCCAATCGGGGCTAAACAGTGAATTAATATTGGAGCCAAATCTTCTTCTCCATCTACATTTATTATCGTTGATTCGTCGTTGGACAAGGCAACTTCAAGAGCATCAATCAATGATGGTGTTAAATGACCTGCCGGATTGATGGCATCAAGGACATTGGTAAATTCAGAACTATCTATTATGTCGGAATCTGCCAATTTTGTTCTCTTTGTCATACCGTCGATGATTCCAATATCGGGAACTATTCCCATGCCAAGCAAAGTTGCCACAGAAACATCACCAACAGCAACTATCGAACTATTTTCTCGGTCAATCGATTCTATTGCTTCAGTCATAGCTACCTCTGGGTAGTCTTCTGGACCCTCAAATAAAGTCCCCATAGGAGTTTTCAATTCACCGTCAAGTTTGGAAACCATCTTGAGTTTATTATGTCTACTTTTAGTGTCAATCCATGCGTTACCGTCTGAATCAATCTTTCCGCTTCTTATTCTTGAACTACTGATAATTTTTCCTGAATAATCAAGCATGTGAGGCACCTCTAAAATTGACAATCCTGCTAGACCAGATAATTCCCTCATCCGGTTTATTTCATGGCAATTACCCAGCGTTTCAGGTGTAGCAATTATCGCATCTGCGGACTCATGCGTGGGTGCCGGCCCGAAGGAGTCACTTAATTGGAAAAGTCTAACGGAATGATATGATTTCTCGGACAACCAGTCTAAAATTTCGTTAACTCGTTTATCGTATGGTTGAATGAATGGGGATTTGCGACCTGCAAGTTCGTCGTTTATTACATGAATTTCCACTTTATCTGAGCGTGATATTGCCATGCTTAGTAACAACTTGTGACCTGAATGAAGTCTGTCAAATGTTCCCCCAACTAGGCAACACGCGTAACGGGCATCGGTTGCCATTGCTAGCCTGTAACAAATTTGACCTTTGAGTTAATCGCTTAATTTCATGAAAACGACCCAATTTTAGTGGGTGAAATAAAACAGCGCTGTGCCCCAGCTCCTAACGGCCTATTTCATCGCATTGCTCCAAGGCCTGACCCTCGGTGCCGGGGCGTGCTGTTTGATAGGGTGGTTGTCTTGAGTTCATTCTTACGTCACACAAGGACCCATAACCTACCAAATGGTTTACCGCTTTTGCCCCAAAAATCATCCCCCGAAGGGTCATTTTGGTCTTCGATAGCGGACCGCACATTGGTATCGAACTTCATTGCAATTTCACAGTAGCTCTGCCCGATGTTGCTAGTGCGGCAGTATCCTCTGTGAGGTTACATACATGAAGCCATCGTCTTAAATCGTATTTTTATGATACGATATACCATAGATCAATGCTCCAATCGTAGATTCTCCCTCATTAATAACATCAACTGAAAAATCAGGCCAATTTTTTATGTCTCGCAACAAGTACACTAACTTAGGATGAGTGCGGGGAGTCACCCTGTAATTAGCATCCTCAGATTTTGAAACTAAGTCGAATACGTCCATTAGTGAACTCTTAGCAACTGAATCTTGCATTATTGGAATGTATAGCAGATCGCCACTGTTTGGGATTTTTCTGGTGAATCTTTGACGCGAACCTGGCGGCCCCCACAATTCCCCATCAAGTCTGAAAATCAAGGCAGGCCATGGAATTTCTTGATTTGCTAACCATCTACGCCCTGAAGAACTTGATAGTTGACTAACTAGCCAGTTTGCAGAGTTACCACACCACCACTGGTAAGGCAGTAAAGTCATGAAAACTCTCATCATTTCGTTAGATATAGACTCAAGATTTTGAATTACTGAAACATACTTCCCCCAGTTATACAATATCGAATTGGTTGGATGTATTTTTGAGGCTAGCATCACTTTAGAGTGAACATTGAAGCGGTCAAAATTATCATTTCCGTCGTTCCTAAATAATGCTTCAAGAACTTCACTAGCAAAAAATGGCGAGTCAAGCCATTCATCTATGGCGTTTTCAATGATTTCTGAAAACTCGAGAGGTAGCTTGTCACAAATTAGCAAAATAGCGGTCGCAATAGCTACTGAATTCATTGATTGGTTTTCGGATTTTATCGTTTCAACCACAGTTTGATTATCCAATAAGAAATGATTAGATATTGCCCTTATCGCCATTAGACGCCATTCATCACTAGCAGTATTGATACTAGTTAAGAGTAGACTTAGTGAAATCCTATCAACCGCCATCAAGTCAGACCAATTACCGTCAATTTTTCCAGAAATTCTAACCCACCTACTCGGGCGATTTTCAGGAGGTGTTGCAATCCAAGCTGCTAAGGGATTAGTGGTTTCTATTTTGTTTGCCCATTCCTCGTCACCTGAGGGATACTTGTGTAAACCTTGCCAAATTTGATCTCGGAATCTAAAGTCATCAGATGTTCCTGACATCAATGTCAAATCCCAAAGTTCATTCTGATAAGACCGTAATAATTCTTTAGCATCATTTGGGTAAACACTGTGTGCCACTTCAACGATGTTTTTCGATTTGTGAGTTAATTCAAGATCTAGGAAATGTTGGTCCGACAAAGTCAATCTAGCCATCGCAAGTTTAGGCAATGAAACTAATCTGCCAAGTGATGAATCTATCTTAACAGACTCCCCTCTTCTTGTAACCAACAGCCTACAGTTGTTGTCTCTAATCAAGTGATTGAGAAATTCTAAATTAACTTCTGTATCAAAATCCCACTCAACGATGTAGGGGTAATCGCAACTGGTTCTTAAGTGCAAAATTATTGATTTCAACCCGTCAAGTGATAGGTTGGATATCTCGATATTTTTAGGAACTTCATCAACCCAATCACAATAACCAAAATCCTTGGATATATCTTTTTGTAATGCTACGCTAAGATCGTTAATTGATTGGTTGTAAATTGTAGATTTTATTTCCTCAAATTTAGCAACCAACCTCTCTTTAGATAGCCTTTTATGGCGTAGTTTAAGCCAATCATAAAGGCAATTTATCGGCATTACAGATACATTGGGTTTTATTACATTTTTACGCAGAACACAAGCATTGTCGGAAAATGAATTGATAAGTAGATTGATATCTATATCGGAACTTAGGTGTGCATGTAATCTAGAATCCCAAGATACGACATTCTCATTTCCGATAATTTTACCTATGGCATGTGACCCTTGAGATAATTCATTTGGCAACTGTAATTCTTTTACTTTAGGGGTATTAAATCTAGTTCCTGGAGGAACATTCCACTGATTTGTCGGTTTGAATAATCTAGCTCGTACTAATGCAAATGACTCTTTTTTCTGTAACCAAGCATCTAGGGTGCCGCGTCCAAGTTCGCCCGGCGGGGTTATCTTTCGCAATTCTTTTGTCGAATACCAACTCAAAGAGTTTGGAACTACTGACGCCCAAATCACCCCTTTTGTTCCACTGGAATTATCAGGACTTTCATTATCATCACTAAAGGGGTCTAATGGTAATGAAACCAATGAAATCGGAGTGTTTTTTTGGTAACATAGTAATAATTCTCTATCTTTGGATTCTAAAACAATTCCATCGTAATCCGACTCTAGATTGGCAGAATATTTTCGATACAAACTTAGACGATCTTGTTCTAATATCTCCCTGCCATATTCAGTAATACTGTGTATAGCCCCACGAATTCCATGCGAATCGTCCCTGTAAACAAGATTTCGTTTCCTCAACTCACTCAGTGCTAGCGATGTATGCGGAGTTCGAATTTTCAAAGAATTTGAGATGTCTGTCAGTGACCCGCTATAATCTACTAACCATCTAAGAATACGCCTTTGAGAGCGACTTCTAAGCTTCCTTCCGGACAGATTTGTCACCTCTAACTAATCTAGCATCAGTTCTCTTATAATTTTATTCATAAATTAGTTAGTTAGTTACATTTAGTTATATATTTCCACTGGAAAAGTTTGTTTTAACTTACAACCCATCATAATTGGTTACTTTTTTACACTTAATTTAGTACCTAAATGTAACAAACTGTTGATTCTGGAGGAACTATTATATCAGCCACCGCTGTCCTGTCATTTAGTGGCAATTATTCAAGCGATAGGCGCTGCGTGACAGAGGAGTGATTAAGATGAAAACTACCAGAATTAGAGAGAAGATTAAGAAATTTTTAGGCGAACGACCCCGTAACACTGCGGAGATTCTGGAACACATCAATAGTACGATGCGTCATGGCACTACAAGCCAACAATTAGGTAATGTTTTGTCAAAAGACAAGGATATCGTAAAAGTCGGTTACATCAAGAGATCAGGAATTCTATCAGGCGGATATGACATCTGTGAGTGGGCAACACGCACATGGGTTTCCAGCAACTGCCCTGGTTGGGAAGAAGGTACACCAATTATCATTGACCAAGAAGGCAATGTCACAACTGGAACTCCACCCGAAGATAAATACTGAATTTATTCAGTCAGTAACCTGTGGAAGTGGTGAACACCTTTTTCCATTGTTGGCGAATAACGCCCACGTTTATACAGGCTAGATTTCATTCCCTCATTGCAAGACTCAACAATCCACTGGTCTTCATGTTCAACTGTATCCAGTTCCCCCCCTGCCCCGATTCCAACTTTAGTATAATCTGAGACTAGACCAAAATATGCAACTTTTGTCTTGTCAACATCTTGAGGCAAAACAACATTGATCGAAATTCCCCATGGATAAAAATTGAGCATAAGATTCGGAAATACCCACCAATAATAAGCAGCGATTTTTCTGCCATGATCTTGATGCCCTAATGGAATATCAAAACAAACCTCGCCTTCCTGCCCCTCGCCAATTTGCAAAACTGAGTTATCGAATAACTCGGTTTGATATTTAGAGTAATCAATCACTGAATTCAGTGCTTTGTGCACATAAGGGATGTGAAAGCCTTCTAGATAGTTATCGACGTATAGTAACCAATTTGCAGATAGATTGTGTAATCGGTCTAATTGGTTATCTCTTACAAGTTTGGAGAAATCAAAAAAACTCATCCTTTCATCTATGGCTGCGATATATTGTTCAAAATCGTCATCAGCTGATAGACTTGCGAAAAGCAACCCATGCCAATTAATCACCTTTGCAGCTGGCAAATCATCACCTGGAGACGGGAAATTTTCAACGTTCTCGAATTCTGGCATGTGTTTAATGTTACCCGATAATGAAAATGTTCTGCCATGATATGGGCATTTAATCGAAGAGGTGTTTTTATTATCATCACATAGAAGCATCCCCCTATGAGTACAGACATTGGAAATGCAATAGTATTCAGTGCCTGATTTTGTTAGAAGCATTGGAATATCTCCAATTTTTACAGGTATGATATTATTCTGATCCAACATAGATTCTAGACCTATGAAATTCCAGGAAGAGGAAAACTTTTGTAGCAAATCAAGGTACTTTT
>CALDPP010000020.1 GCA_937911345.1 uncultured euryarchaeote
GATGACTTCGCTAGTTTCCACCTTATCTGGAGTGATTGAGGTGGCTGTCACAGTATAAATCCCAGGTAAGTCAAATCCGTGTATTACGTCGGAGCCGGAAGCTGCAGTACCATCTCCAAAGTCCCAAGATATCGCACCTTCATCGTTATTTACGCTAAAAACAAATTCGTGACGAATAAGAGTTATCGAAGTTTCTTCATTGTTATCACCTTCATCAATTTCGACCAAGGCGTACAAATTTGTTCCTTCTGCATAATCTACACTTGCTTCAAACGAACCCTCTTCACTCGACAAATTGATGCCTAATGATTCGAATACTGATGTGAAGGCTAACATTGCCATCAAAAGTGTGCAAATTGATACAGCAACAATTGTTCGCATAGTGAAAAAACATCATATTTGCTTTTCAACTGCTGTTTGTTCACAAGGCAAAGAAAACATAATGAAAACATCCTCATAAATCGTGACCTTTCTATGATAGAACGGTTTAGGGTCTGCTATGCCGTTACCAAATGATGTACTTGCGAAACTAGCAGGCCTATCTGGTTACGATTTAATTCTAGAAATGGATGTTGTTAGCAGAAACCACGGAATACAACTTGCACAGATAGAGTCGGAAATTGCATCATACAAAGCGCAAGCAACCTCACAAGGAACGAGCGGCGTTGCAGATTTCCAACCGGTTTCTTACAAGGAAGAAGTTGACCTTTCACAAGCTCAAAATGTACAAGCAGAGCCACAATACATCTCAAATCCAGAGAATTACAGGATGAAATATAACCCCTCTGCTGAAGGTAAGGCTAATCAATCTCAAGTTAATCAAGCAATAATTTGTCCTCACTGCTCATCGCCATTAGGAATACCTAACATTAGGCCGATTAAGGTAACATGCCCGTCTTGTTTTAATGAAGCAGTATTCCACAATTGAGGCTAAATTCCCCAGTATCTTTCTGCTTGTGCTTGCCTTGCTTGAACAGCCCTGACGATAGTAGTTGTAATCCACAAAACCGATATCCACATCAGTGGCTCTAGCATAACATCTCCAATGAATCTAACAGAGAATTCGTAATCTGCTCCGGTTAATACTTCCATTGCAATTTGTAATCCCTTGTCCAAGAATGAATAAACAACCATGCCGAATACGGCAAGAACAATCAATCTTCCAGAAAAAGAACCCTTTTGCAATCTTAATAACATGAAACCAGCAGTAGACGTCAAGAAAGCAATAACAATCCACGCAAGAGCAGAATGTATCACACCAATCCATACAACCGAATAATTTGACCCAGATACAAGTTCAAGATATTTGTCATAACCCGTCGCTACAGCGAATATAGCGCTAAATACAGTAGTAGTCCAAAGTAATGACGAGAACATTGCAGCATCAGCGTTTTCTCTCATTTCCATAGCGATTCTACCAACAGTTGCCTCAATTCCCAGTCCCTTAGAGAGTATGAACAATCCAAATGCTAGTGGGAGTGCGCCGATAACGATGCCGCCGAGAGAATCTGGAAGCATGATTCCAAGTCCAAAGATAGCCATTATTGCTCCAAGTGGTACTAGCATTTTCGCTCTCCACTTTGGGTCTTCTAACGCCTTAGCGATGTAGTAGTATGTGCCTTCAATTCCCTTTGATTGTTTGACTATTATTTTTTGCACATGGTCTATTCTAACCTGACTTTGAATGATGGGCAGAATGGATTCATCCTCTGCCCCATCTGTAACCAATATGGCTTGATCAGGTTGGAATTCAGCGACTACTTCTTCCAATTGTGCTGCTACAGCCCTGTCCGAGCGAACGCCTACCTTTTCATCTCCTGTCAGAATAGCAACCTCAACTTCGTCGTTTTCACCGTTGGATTCGGCTAAATTGTCGTGTTGGTGGAGTGCTCCAAAAATTGCATTTGCGTCACTTTCCTCGGGGTCAGCAATACCAAGTTTTAGTGCTGCAGTGATTACGGATTTTCTTCCAACAACAGGGCCTCTAATTGCCGTTTTTATGCCAAGATCGTTATCTCGGTCAACAGTCAATACAAGAGTTCTAGTCATCTTTCAATCGCCGCCTTTGGTAATGCTGACGCGCTTCACATTCATCAAGCATCGCCTGAATTGTCAGAACTTTGGGTTGTTTCGACACTTCCCTGAAGTTTTCTTCGTCTCTGCTTTGCTCTGATGTACTTCAGAGGATGATCCATCCAAGGTTGGTCGCACAAACGATCATCTCCAGTTTGTACAGCGCAATTGTGGTTTATTTTCAATTTAGAGCAGCCCGAAGGAACATATTCTCTCTCATAGACGTGCCCGACTTGATATGAGGTCGTAGACTCACTAAAATCTGGAGCATTTCTGAAAAAGTCCACGGTTGATTCTTGAGGTATGCCAATACATCTTGATATCGAGGCCAAGAATACTCTT
>CALDPP010000021.1 GCA_937911345.1 uncultured euryarchaeote
GTTCACCAATTGTTGCATTATCCAGTGCTGAGATTAAGTCTATCAACGATATATTAGATGTCCAGTCAAGTGATGAGCATGTAATTCACAGAGGAGAAACTATTGAAGCAACAATCACGATAAAAAATCAAGGTAGTGATGCTACAATAATTGATTTCTCTCATGATTTACCAAGTAATATTTCCATATCCAACCTGCCAGAAGACTTTACTTTGGCGCCCGACCAGATTAGGCAATTCAGGTTTTACTTTACCTGCGATGATTACGCACCCTATGGAACTGTTTTAGCATATGTAAACATAACTTCAGATATTGATGTAGCGACAACTTATACCAATGAATTTAACTTACTCATATCTAAACAATCAGACCTGAGATTTGGAGTAAGTGATGATTCAGAATTTATTGTAGACCCTGGCCTAAGAACAAATTTGGCAGTTAACATGACGAACTATGCTGATTTTGAAGACGTTGTCAGTTTCTCAATAACGACTAATTCTGGATGGTCATGGGGCTGGGACATGGATGTTGTACAAAATGGCAAAGCAATTGAATCATTTAGCATTGGAGAATTAAAATTTGCTAGATTATGGATTGACATCCCTCAAGTCATTGATTCTAACCCACTGTATCTGTCAGGTCCGAGATTTTCATTAACCGCAACATCAAGTTTAGACCGTGCAGAAGTTACTTGGAGCTTTGATTTGCTAATGTCTGAGTTTCGCAATGTCACCTTGGATAATCGAGGAGATAATCTACAACTTGACCCGGATTCAAATGATAGAATACCAATTACTATCAAAAATTCTGGTAACATAGAAAATAGATACAATTTAGAGTTACAGATTACAGATAATACTGGAAATATTGTTGACACCATACCTGCATCAGACCGCATTGAATACAATGGATGGATTGTAGCTATTTTCGGTGGTTATGAGGAAGAGTTGCTAAACCCTACAGATACGCGGACTTTTGAGATTGGGTTTCAATCACCGAATCAAAATTCGGGAGAAATTCATGTTAAATTGAACATTATCCCTTTAGGAGCTACTACAAGATCAATTGAAATTAATTTGATGTCAAACATTAATTGGGATAGGGATTTTGTCACAGAGTTGGTCTCTGAAGATTGTACTATATTACCAACGGAAACCTGTAATCCCTCATTTCGAATAACAAATAATGGAAATTATCAGGATCAGTTTCTGATTGAGGCGATTGAAATCCCAACCTTTGTAACTATAGAGAATGGTCAAAAATCATTAGAAATTCCAAAGAATTCGTACATCGACATCAATGACGTTATTATCACTGCGAATGAAGGTGTTGAGGCTTTTTCTAATTCACAAGTGGTTTTCAGGATAAAGCTAGAAAATAGTCCCAACGAGTACCAAAACATCGCAATAAATGTAGTAATAGCACCAAAGATTGATTGGTCCATACAGGACCTAACTGAAGAAAATGATGCCTTGGGACGATACAACATAGCTATGACTTTACGTAATGATGGAAATGCAGCAGATGGGATTATTGTACAATTACAATGCTCTCATTTCACGCCGATGACACTCATTCCGCCGACCAACTCCGTAACCGAACCTGGTGTTGAATTTCCCCGTTCATTTGAGATTAACAATATTGATTTTGGTTCTAACTTTACTGTCCGTGCCTGGGCAGAGATACCAACAGATCAAACCAGTAATGGAACAATGTACCTAAACATAAGCATAAGGTCGAGTTTTTCTCCTGATGACCCCATCTCATTCACCACTGAAGTGGACTATTTAGGGGTGCCATGGCAGAAAGAAAGTCCTGTAGATACAGAGGATGGTTTAACTAAGATTCTTTCTGACTCTGTTGAATTTGCATTTGCGTGGAAATGGGTCTTACTCTCATTATTAGCATCGATGTTAATTATTGGCAAAGCATTTACAGATAGAAGAGACAGAAAACAGCAAGCAGAATTGATGAATCAATTCAGCAATCAATCAACTACATCACAACCGGATGATTGGATGGCGAAATTCAGCAAGAATACCCAAGTAGAACAAACCATAGAATCACCAAGGATTTCACCACAAAATTTCGAGAGAGGATTCAAGAGCAAATCTAGCGGCCAAAAGCCTGTGACTATGCCTGTCGAAGAACGTTTACGTGATGCGGCCGCTTTGGTTCTAGATACGCATGATAAAACATCAGTTGTTAAAGAAGCAGACGAGTTACTCGACTCGATTAATATTGCTGGGATTAATTCTCCTGCACAGGAAAACTCAAAGTTAGAGTTAACAGATTACAATCCAAATATGACGGAAAGAAACGATCCACAAAACTTACTCAATAATAAGAAAACGAACAATGAATTCGCTAAGCAGGTACCATTACCTGATGATGACGATTTGGATTTTTGAGATAACATGATTGAAATTGGAATTGATGAAGCAGGAAGAGGTCCTGTAATTGGTCCATTGGTAGTCTGTAGCGTAGCAATGCCAAGAAGTGATATCAAACAATTGACTGAGATCGGAGTCAAAGACTCTAAGGATTTATCAGCAAAAAAGCGTGAAGAAATAAAAAATTGGTTTCTAAGTAATTGCGAAATAAAGGACTGGAGTTTTTCTTTGATATATTGTCTACCAGAACGAATAGATAGTGCGGTATCTAATAAAGGATTAAACATCTTAGAAACTGAATTGTTTGCCGAATCTGTAAATCAACTGAATGTAAAAACCAACACCAAGGTAACGATTACTTGTGATGCCTGTGATGTTGACGAACAGCGGTTTAGCAGAAGAGTTTCGCAATTAATCGATGGATGGCCTTGGAAGCAATCAGTTCTGAATAGTTATCACAAAGCTGATGAGAACTACCCAATTGTTGGGATGGCTAGCATACTTGCTAAACAAGCAAGAGATGATGCAATAAGAGCAATCGAGTCTGAGGTTGGTTATCCGATTGGGTCTGGTTACCCAAGTGACAAGAAAACTATTGAGGCTGTAAGAAAAATGATTGGTGATAAGCCACACGAACAACTGAGATGGTCTTGGTCAACCGTTAAACGAATTTGGCATGAGACACATAATTCTGAGTTACCAAATCGTGCTGTCAAAAATGGCAATCAAACTACCTTATTTTAACCACTCAATTGATGAAGTGCAGGCCATACGGCTGTATGTTTGACATGGATTGGTCTCCTGATGAAAAAACTGAAACTATGCTTTGGCACATGGCCATTCAAAATGCCATAGAATATTCAGGAAAAGCAGCACCTGGTTCAGTAATCGGCCGCTTGATGAGTGTTAGACAAGACTTGAGACCTCATGGGAAAGTTTTGAGCCCAATAATTGCCAATAAAGTAACACAAGCTAATAATTTAGCCAGTGAAAAGGGCTTAGAGTATCTCAGGGACATACTTGCCAAAGAGGCTCCAGAATTATTGGAAGAACGAGAAAAACAAGTCAAACGGGAAGGTTTACCTGCACTGAATAACGCTGAAAAGGGCAATGTTGTATTGCGCTTTGCGCCAAATCCGAACGGCCCATTGTCCTTTGGGCATGCTAGAGGGATTACAATTAATGGAGAATATGCAAAAGAATACGATGGCGAGTTAATCCTAAGATTTGATGACACTGATACAACTGTTAAACCACCGCTTTTAGAGGCTTATGATACCATTCAAAAGGAAGCGGAGTGGTTGCTTGGATTCAAACCACATAGAGTGGTTATTGCCAGTGATAGAATGGCCGAATATTACCGGCATGTTGAGATGATGCTAGATGGAGAATTTGGCTATGTATGCCAATGTAGCGCAGATGATTTTAGAGAATTTAGAGTGGGAAAAACAAATTGTCCATGCAGAGATAATAATGTAAATTTGAATAGAGATTTGTGGGCTAAAATGTTAGACGGAACATTCCAACCAGGAGATTGTGTAGTTCGGGTTAAAACCGATATGACTCTCAAAAATCCAGCATTAAGAGATTGGCCTGCTTTAAGGATTCAAGACACTATTAGCAACCCACACCCACGTGAGGAGATTGGTTCCAAATATCGTGTATGGCCACTTCTTGACTTCCAAAGTGCTGTTGAAGATTTTTTGCAAGGAGTTACACACATCATACGTGGTAAGGACCTTATGGATTCAACGAGAAAACAAACGCTACTGTACCAACATTTTGGCTGGAAATATCCTGAAACAATGTATTGGGGCAGAGTTAAGGTTCATGAATGGGGAGGATTTTCAACCTCACAAATGCGTAAGGACATTGAATCCGGGAAATTCACAGGTTGGGCAGACCCAAGACTTCCAACTATTGCTGGATTAAGTGGCACGGGAATACAAGCCGCTGCTTTGAGAAATTTTTGGAAAGAACTAGGAGTAACGCAAAAGGATATTGCAGTGCCACTCGCAACATTATATTCGCACAACATCAAAGTTATTGACGATGATGCACCTCGAATTTCATTTATCAGAAATCCAGTTGAGTTGACAATGGTTGGTTTTGATGAAGACGAAATCAAGGTTCCTCGCCACCCAAATAACCAAAACTTGGGTGTTAGGAAAATAAACCTTACAAGTAAAACGATATTTATCGAAAGAGATGATCTTGAATTTAGTCAGTTAAGATTGAAAGAATTTGGGGATTTCGAAATAAATGATAACACAGCAACATTTGTTGCTAAAGAGAGAACAGATAAGCGAAGAATAGTCCATTGGGCCTCAAAAGATAGCTGTAGCGATGCAAAACTAGTCGCTGTGTCGGATGGAAAATTAACCTCAGTTGAAGGTAAGATAGAAGCCAATGATTTTACCAATGGAACCCCAGTACAACTAGAGAGAATTGGTTATGGGATAATTTCTGATTCTAATATTATCACATATACACATGATTAGGAAGTATAAAATCTCGAGACACATACGACCACTTGATGTCAACCGAAACAAAGACTGTTGCAGACTTGGACCTAAACGACGAACACATCACCGCTGGTGTGAGTGACACATTGCAAGAGGCTGCAAGAAGATTACTTACCGTACCGGGTGGAATTCTCGTAGTTCTCGATGATAATTCCAAAGTTAAGGGAGTAATTGGCTACAAGCAACTATTGATGGCAATTGACAAAGAAATCGATACTAAAACCGCAACCTGTGGAGAACATATGGAAATGGATTTTATGGAAATCAAACTAACTGAAGACTTGGCAAGTGTCCTGAAAAGCATCCGTAAGAGGTCACCTCAAGCGGTTGTAGCTGTAGATGAAAACGGTGATTTTAGTGGCTATTTTTCGCCTAGTGATTACAAAGAAAGTAGAGCAATTGTAAAATCGCTAAAACGTCTTAAGTTGTAGTTAACCTACAATCTTGATAGTTTTACCACATCCTGAGCAAGCTATTTTTAGAGGACGTTCATCGCTTAGCACAGGTATTGGAGTAGCGCAAGATGGACAATTTACTGTAGGCACACTTACCGTAGGTGCAACTGGATTAGCATCAACTGCTTGTAGTCTCCTTGGACTAACAAATGCAGTCAAAATCCACAATATCGAAGCACCACCCGCTGAACCGAAAACAAATAGCGGCGGATATGCGAAGATGTAGACTAATGCTGCGACAGGTAGTAATGTGAGTTCAAGCATCAAAAACCTCCTATGTTTATTCTTAGTCATCGATAAGGAAAAAGATAGTCCTACTAATATAATTACTAAGGTAATGATAGTCAATGGCATTGGACCGAATAATAAATTATCATTTGGTTGAATGATTAATGTGAAACCTTCATCCAAACTAGTTGAAGTTGATTCTAACTTGATAATTTCACCCCAAGGATATCTGGAATGAGAGAAAGAAATAGCATCACTTTCCAATAATTCTGCGTCGCCAAATGATGTCAAAACTGAGGATTTTGCTTCAACAATGAGAGTGTAATCCTGCCATAGTGAGGTTGCTTGAGTTGAAGTGAAACTTCTCAGAACATCGATTTGTTGTCCGCTTTGCAAAGTCTGCAAAGTAGAAAATGTAATCGATAGTGGATGGTTTACAACCCTAGTTTCTCCCATCAAGTCAACAGATACTGATATTGTATCAAAATCACTTGATTCTCCGATCAATTTTTCGCTTTGTAACTGCATTCCATTGATATCACTCATGTAGGTTCTATATCTTGTCTTCATTTCCCTTTCGAATTGCTCTTTTTCGACATTTTCAATGTCCCGACTTTCTCTATCTTCCTCCGAAACTCCGCCCGGATTCCAACCAAACAATACTGAAGTTGATGAGAGTTCGTTATCTCCGATGTGATCCATACCCCATCTCATCCAGAAAGCCATCTCGCCATCAATATCTAATGTAGTTGTACGAGCCATTTTGAGATTACCACTATCGCTTGAAAGATCGATTATTTGAGTAACTGTGAGCGGACTTCCAACACCACTTGTTCTTAGTGGTTCATCTTCTGGATAGAATGTCCCAGTACCCCCGCCTGTATCAGTGACTTCAATGGTAAATTGTGCACTGCCTTGAATTAATGGTCCATCAGATTGCAAATTAAGTCTAATTGATACATCGACAATATTTACACCAGTTGCTGCATCTTGCCATGTCCAAGTAACTAAGATTGAGTCTCCTCTCTGTGTTTCAATTGGGTCACCATCTACTTTCAGGCCATCAACAAACATCTCAATAGAATCTGAATATGCCAAGGCATCCAAACCAAATGGCGAGTCTAATACGGCAGAGAGATAGATGTCACTACCTTCAATCTGTGGTTCATCTATTGATAATTCCATCAGTGGAATCTCTGCAGTAACGCTTGAGGGAAATTCATCTGACCCCCACAAGAATTCTAATTCAGCATCGCCTCCTGGCACACTAAATATCACTGAACGGGCACTAAGTTCTAATTCTATTTCGCTTGATGCTGAAACCGACATCTCGTCAACAGGTATTGAAAACTCTACTTGACCTTCTCCTTGGGCTAATACAGATGAGTCAATGTTAGTCGAATCAGAGAATACTTGAGAGCCGATTTTGATTGTTGCAGTGGCATTTATTTGAGCCCCTCCAGCATCACTGACTCGATAATTGATGACAAAATTCCAGTCAGATTCGGGAATTGAGCCTGGCCAGACACGCCCAAGGCTCCATACACCAACTGTTTCTTGTGAAGTGATGGAGTTTGCAATAACTGCGTTGCTTGCATCATCTACTAAGAGTTGAGAAAATGGCGATAATTGACCTGTGGAGCCACCTATTAGATACAATTCTACTGCGTGAGCGTTATCACAACATACAACCGTTGATTCTGCCTCAACTGAATTGATAAAAGATGATGAAAATGGAATGGAAAGCAGCATCAAAACTAGGACGAATTGCGTAATCCGCCCAAGGAATCTGTCCAACACAGACTTACCAACAACTCATGCCTCATAATTTACACTATCATGTGTGAGATAAAATTGGAGTTTTAATCAAATTAGATTAATTCACAAAGCTTTCTCTAGTAAGTTACCAAGTTCCTTTTCAAACAGGGATACTAGGGCTTCACCAACTTCACCCTGCAAATCATCAGGTAGTAGTCGCAAACCTAGTCTTGTTGCAGCTCGGGTTGCTTTCAACTCAGCATATATCGATCGTGCTTTTGATTGAAAATAATAGGATACTGCTTCCTTAATCTCGGCTTTTAGTTCAGGATCATCTTCGACTTTATTCCTAATGTGTGTCTTTAATTCATCCTTAACTAAGTCTCTAAATGCCTCGATGACTAAGTCTTCAGTTGACATTAAGTCTTTAATTTGGTCTTTAATACTACCAGTTAGCAATCGCTCTATGGCCATAGTATGCCGAAGTAGCCATATGGTTTGAAATCATCGTATGGAATTAAACCATTTTTCCAGTTGAAATCAATCTCTTTAGTATGCTTGCCGCATGAGATTTACACGCATCTTGATCGGCTGGCCATGCTGATTTTGCCTGATAGATTTGACTATGTAAATCGCTTTCATCTTCATTGATGACTATCCTAAACCAAATTAATTCCTCTAGCCTCGGAGTAGAGATTTTCCCATCCATCAGTGTTGGCAAGGCAAGTTCACTCATTGCCTGTTTCCTTTGTTCAAAATTCATATTAGGCCATTTCTTCGCCAGCCTTTTTAGCAAGGATGTAGGGAACTTTGGAATCATTTCTGTATCTGGATTAGTTATCTCTGGTAGCGAAAGAACCCTTATCGAACCTTCATTTTGTAGTACATCTCTAATCTTGGTATAAACCGGGTCATATGAGTTGTCGAGGGACTGGCGCAACCACTGTCCACTACCTGCAAGTGGTCTTAATCGTCTAACTCTCGGACCATTCGGTGCTAGAATCGATGCTAAAGCAGCACATTGTATTACAACATCTAGTGCACCATTGTGCTGTTTGTCAGAATTAGGATGAGATACTGAAACTGATAGAGGAACAATCCTTAGTCTGTCGACATCATCGATTTGTTCATGATTCCATGTATCCTCAAATTGTTCGATGCTAATTACGAGTTTAGATTTAGAGGAGAAATCATACACTTCACCTTTAGGTTGGTCATGAACTGAGTTCAATATTTTGCGACTGTAAGCAATTTTGGCATCAATCATAGCGGATTCCAGAAAGGCAAGCGATACTATGCTATCCAAATCTGCTGTCGCAAAAATTGCGACATTGTCGGCATCTAAAATTTGTGCACCAAACGAGGTTAATCTGTCTTTAGCTTCACGGAACAACTCTGTTTCAATGAGATTTTCCATAGCAATCAAGCAACCCGCTTGGTTGTTGTTTTACAATAGGCTATATGAATCACTCGACCATCAGTCGCAATTCATCTCTCTTGTATCTCCAGTCTGAAGGTAATTTTCCTTCTGACATGTAGTATTTTGCAAGTTTTCTTATCTTGGCCTCAGTGAGTTCTAGAGACCTCTTGTTGTGAATGTCTTTGTGATTGCCACTTCCAAGGTGCTCGATGATTCTAACTGCTTGTCGCATTAGGTTCATCATATCCTCAGGATATGTACCGCCAATATCGTTTTCGGCAAGTATTGTTCCGATTCTCTTACCTGTTACTAGACGAACATCTGGTACTGCGTGTTGATCTCTAAGGACTGTTCCAATTTGAGCTGTTGAATGTCCTGCCTTACCAAGTTCAACTACAAGTTTAGTAACCTCATCAGCATTGGTATTGGACCACTCTGGAGCTTCTGTAACATATGGCTTTGAAGAGCCACTCTTACCTTTTCTAGACTTGTACATACGTGCCATGTTAACCACTCAAGCACCCTTGCGACTTGCCTCTCATTATTAACCACTCCGCATATCAACAATGAATTGAACATGGCTACAAACGCTGGTGACCTTTAGCAACCATTCCAGGTGTAGTTGACCATTCCCATCCAGACGCCGTTGCTCTGGCTAAACCCACTGCTTGATTATCTTGCATAACTAGTAAATCATCTCCTGAAACTATGCCTTTATCATAATCAGCTAATATGTTAGAAAATATATCCCCTTTCCAAGAAATTTCAGATTGCAAATGTATTTTCTTCAGTGAGGAGTGGTCTGCAATTATTGGTATTGATGATTTTGCTAGAGAGAATCCTCTGCGATCATTTGACCACAATGCCACCTGTTTACCATCACGCTCAATGCGCCAAAATGGCGGTTTCCCCCTAATCTTAACATCGTTTAACCAAACATCATTTTCCATCTTATACCTAGCAATACTACAAAAATTATCCAGTAAGATCCTGTGGTGCTTGCGATTTTTCACACCATATTCTTTGCTTACTTCAGCGACAACCTCTCGTAATTTATCAAGTGCCTCCCTCGAGGTTGCTGATTTACCCACCCTCGTTTCGTAATAATTTACTCCGGTCAAATCAAATGTCATTGATGAATGGTTAATTACTGTGTGATAATTATTCCTCTCAATTAAGGAAGTCAACATAATTTTTGTCCTGCTTATTTCATCAAGGCTCCATTCTCCACTCACCGGGATATCATAATGTGAAGCAGGCCAAGTTTCTTCTAAGTCCCTGGGAACTAGGCCAAGTGGAGAGGTCACCATTACTTCGTGAAATGCACTGTGACCTATGACATCGAGGAACTTTCTGTGAGACTTAGACATACGGTATGGCTTTCTAGCCGAACATGGCAACAACATCAAAACATTGTCCAAACCCATAGGTGGCTTGTATTCTTCAATTATGTAATCAACCCACTTTGTGACTATTGGGTTGTCAAGTGATGCATGGGAGTTACAATGTAGTATGGTATCTTTAGCCACATGGGAGATTCCAACTTCAGAGTTTTTTCTGGTTAGTTTGTCGTGATAACGTAAATGTTCAACAAGTTTGGGACTGTTTATCGACTGCTGTTCGACAAGACTTCTCAGCGTCCCATCTGCCAGTTTCGCTTTTACTTCATTAATGGCAAATTTCCAATGAACTAATTGTGACTCTAAATCAGCACTTTCACCGGAATTTTGAACAATTTCCCTTGGTCCAACAGAGGTCAAGAGTATATTTGCTGCGGCACATTGACGTGACCTAGATAAATCGAAAATGTCAACTCCAAACCAAGTTAGTACAGCAAGATTATCTGGGCCTCCGATTCCCGGAGCCCAAATTAACGAACCTGGAAAACGATGTTTAATTGCGATTAAAGCATCGACAAGTTTACCTTGTTGTGAAGCAAGTTGTGGTGCATCAACCAAGACAACAATGCTAGGCTCTGTGTCCAAATTTAGCAATGAAGGGTCGTGGTTTAATCTCTGCCATGACACAGGTAGCAAACCACCATGACCGGCAGATTCGCCAGCATCTGCTTCATCTAGCGAGGGTGGTAAAACATGACCTATTTTTGTTGAATATGTTGGAGAGTTCTGTTCAAAATTAGGTGGTGATAGCGGTAAATTTGCGTTTATTGTGAGAGTTTGTGGAATTTCATTATTGGTTGAAGCACTAAACGGAGCTGTTTGCTTATCTGTATCACAATCA
>CALDPP010000022.1 GCA_937911345.1 uncultured euryarchaeote
AACGTTACCTAAAATTGCAGTAACTGCATTTACTTGTCTGTTGTCATTTTCCTCAGTCAGCAAATCGTTGATTCCTTGAGCATAACTACCATCATTGATGGTGGCTCTTGCTGGTTCTGCGTCAAAAGTACCAACGAATGCTGAGACTCTAATTTTACCAGCAGGTGCGTGGAAAGACCATTCACCGTTTTCATCTGCATCAGTAAATCCAATTGGAATCCAATAGGTATCCTCGTCAAGATCTATTGACCCTTCTCCTGAGAATGCATCTCTTTCGATTAACAGTCGGACTCCTGGAAGAGGCTCTCCATTATCGCTCATGGTTACCGAGCCAGAGATTTCGGCACCTGAATAGTATTTCATTATCTTTACCAAGGTATTTGCTGAACCGATTGAGAAGTTATTGTCTTCGTTATACCAATTTGAGATAACGAAGTGGTTTGTCATAGCACCAGGAAGCGGTACTGCTTGCTGTAGAATTGAACCAGGGCTACCTGACTGTCCAAAGTGCTGCGCCGGTTGAGGGTTTGAGAACCCAGAATCTACACCCAATGATGAGGCTCCGTAACCAACGTAGGTTCTAGCAAGCATTGTGTCAAAGAATTCTGGGTTATGATCTACTCTTACATCTTGAACTTGCAATGGATCGATATCTAAACCAGCTTGTTGGTCCAAGAAATCATTAGTCATCGCATCATCTACTTCAGTCCTAGTCATTTCGAAGTTCCTACTACCTCTGGATGTCTCGTAGACCTCGTCCATGAAAGTAGAAATGTCTTGGCCGCTCAAGATTGTTGGCGCACCGAAGATACCCATTGGTTGTCCTTGGTTGTAATTGTAGTCTGCAGTGTACCGACCTGCTCTAGGGTAAAGTCTGTTATCGATTGCGAAATATCGAATCTCGTGATCTCTAGAGATAGTATCTCCAGGGAGTCCGTTGTAGTCCTGAACATGATAATAGTCTTCCATACTTATTAGATCGTCATACAAGTCAATAATTTGGCTATCGGACATTACATCACTTAGCAACTGTACAGTCAAGGCGATTCTCGTGTTGGCTCTGTGTATGTGGGTTGAGACCGAAGCAAGTTCGTCTCTCAGATCGTTCGTGTACCAGTAGTCTCCAAATATGTAATGAGTGGTTTTGTATTGTGTTTCTTGTCCTGAGCGAACATTGTTGTTGAAAGTTATGTTGGCATCGTCGAAGTTAGACCAATCACCGTCAACACATGATGTCGAGACCTCAGGGTCGCAAATTATTCTCTCGCCATCTTGATACATTCTGTAGTATAGCGTAGATGTATCAGCAATTCCATCAACACGGTGGTAGCCACTTGCCATGACATTCTTACTGTTTTCTTGGACTTGTGAAGCTTCATTGGTTTGTATAACAGTGAATGCATAGTCGTCAATGTATTCCTTCAATTTGTCGAAATCACGCTCTTCTTGAATGGCAATGAATAATTCATGCTGCTCACTTGTCATCATGTTATTTTCAATTACATTATCAAAACCACTGGTGATTTCGTAGTCGCCGGAATTAATTTGGTTGTATCTAATGTCACCAGTAGCTAATTGCCAAACAAACATCGATACTAAATCAGTCTGAGATCTTGCCAGAAGCATATTTCCGGATGCAGGTATACCTGACTGGAAGTTGTCAGAAACTGATGGGTGGGCTCCTGTACTTAGTGCTTGGAAACCGTAATCCCACCACGATACAAATGCGGGTCTTTCTGATAAATCCATTTGTGCATCTTGTTGAGTCATCCAGTCATAGGCAGAGTTCCAGCCTTGATCATTGAACCCAGAACCAAAGGAGCCAAGATACCAATTACCGGAGTATGCACTACTGTCTAATATCGAAAATCCAGCAAGTTCCCATCTCAATGCGTCTGGGATTATGTTGTAGATATTCTCATCTAAGTCATCCTCTGATGGGTCTGAGCCTGGTATAGCAGAATCCAACCCATAGGTGAATTGTTGACCTCCAAGTAGTACAATTATCAATAGTATTGCGGAGAAAGATGGAGTTCTCCAAACTGCTCTCCTTGCTCCAGCGATTCTGTCCGCAGGTGTCCTGATACCGAACTTCTTCCAAGTTCTAACCAGGCCTTGCCAATTTGCTTTATTCCACAGAGCAACAATACCCCATGCACCCAATACTGCGACAGCAGGTGTTGCATTAAACATGAATCTAGCTGCAGTCCAAGACATGTAAGTTGCAACGAAAATCCATATTCCAAAGAATAAGTGAGACTGATTCTTGTTTCTGAAAGTAGACCATAAGGCATAGAATCCCATAGTTAATGCCAGAACAAGGACTATTGGGCCGAGTTGAGCGAATAATTGTCCTCGGTCAGGAGCGTTTGCTTCTGCTACTGTGCCGAAAATCTTAGTCTTGGTGAAATATCCACTACCAGTGAACAACACGTCCCAAGCATTGCTGTATTCTAACTGTTTTAGAGCGAACAATATTGCGAAGAATACTGTCGCTGCAGCGAATAATGTACCAAGTACTAGCAACCACGGTTTGTCACGGAATCCAGTTGTAACATATGATATTGCAATGGTGAATCCTAGGATAAACAAGAATGGTTGTAATCCAGTTCCATCCAGAACCAAAGACAACTGTGGGTGACCATAGAACGGCAGCGACATGAGTAGATTTGAGAAAAGCATGGCAAGGAAAAGAGCATTCAAAGTTGTAGAATCCTTTCTTCTAAACATGTTCAGTGCTACCTGAGCAAAGTAAGCAAGGAATAGAATGCTTGGTCCGACAACGAAACCTTTCCATGCTAGAGAGGCAACACCGAATGATACACCTGCTAAAACAGCAAAGGCCATCGATGAACGCTTTTCACGAGCAACTACCGAAAAAGAATGTAGAATATCGCCTATCTTCGGCGAAGAGGTTTTTGTTAGTCTCTCATTACCGGAGTGTTTGATTGCCTTGAACCAGAACATGAATCCCATTGAAATGAAGAGCATTACGAATGCATCGTGGTCCGCCAAAGCCCAAGTGGAATGAGAAACGTGCGCTGGCATGAATGCGATTAACCAAGCAGCAACTACTCCAGTCGCCTTACCGAAATTGTCCTTAGCGATTGCGGCAATTGGGAAAATGGTTAGGGCGCCGTATATTGCTGGTAGACCAAGTATTGCATACCATACTGCATCATCTCCAAGCATTGGCTCTAGTGCCATTGAAACTAGGGCAATAGACCAAGTGAATAGTGGCGGACGAGGATTTACCCCACCCAAAGGATAGGACCTATCAGCGTCAAAAATCAAGTGTGCGTTGTTGGCTAGAATGTAGTCAACTACTCTCTTCATGTACCAAGGGTCTGAACCGCCAGTCATGTCCCATGTACCGGTGCCGTAAGCATTCATTGAAGGTACAATGTACCACTGCACTCTGATAACAAGTCCAAAGAAGAAGGCTGCACCGATCATAAGGCTTGCCCAGTGTGCGTCCCAGAATTTTCTAGCACCACTGGCTTCATGATCATCTAGGTTTGCCCAGCCACCATACTTCTCGTGAGTTGAAATCATGTAAATTCCAACACATATGAAGAAAGTGAAACCGAGCCATATCAATGCACCCCATGTTCCTTCAAGTTGTTCAGATTGCCAAATGCCGGCCTCATACCATGATGAAACAAGGTAAAGTAGCCACATGGAGCCGATGAACATCGAACGTGTGTACCACTTTTCAGAGGCCATTCCCGCAACAATCATTGCGACTATGCCTGTGAAGAAAGCACCCCAAAATCCAAAGTGGCCGTGATATCCTTCGACCATGGTTAGTCCAAGTTTGTCAGCCATTGAAACTGAATCAAAGTGATACAAACTGCCAACATGAGCTAAAATCCAAACCAATGTTGCAATTTGTAGAGGCATTGTTGATTTGTTGTAACCGCCATCATGGTTTGCAATAGCTGAGAACCACCCTTCATCGCCTGCTGGGTTTACAACTCCTCTGAAAAGTACCGCAGTTAGCAAACCAAGTGCCACAAAGATTGTTAGATAACTGAAAAAGACATAACCAAGTGCTTGCCTTTGCAGATTCAATGTATCTACTAGGGATTCATCAGGCATAGTGTAGATGGTATCTAGTTCGGAGTTGTATGAGCCTGCAGCAATCATACCTACATTGATTCCAATCATACCAAAAGTAAGAATGGTGGCAAATTCGTGTCTTCCCCTTGAATCAAAGAAGAAAACTCCGAAGGCAACCACAAGGAATTGTAATGCGGTAAATGCGCCATAATCGGACAAGTGTACAATTGCTTGATGACCTACCATGGCTGCACCTAGAGTAGCAAGGGAAAGTGCTGAGGAAGAGAAATTTACAGCACCATTTTCCTTGAGCACTCTTGGTGTTATACCCAAGATTGCGCCAAATGCAACAATTAGCAGTGGCGCTGTGTTGTTCAGATCTAGGTCGAAGTCAATTCCTGCGACCATAATTGCAGCGATTGCCAGCATTACTGCTAGTGGCGCTATGAGCCATCCTAGCATTGGTGCTGGAGAGTTTCGCAATGTTGTTGTTTTCTCTTCCATTTTATTTCCCTCATCGGTGTTTCGCGACAGCCTAAAGGCTGGAGCAGGTTGGCCACTTTAGAACCTCTTTTAACTGTGACGCACAAGATAGAGTCTCATCTTGTCGCAGTAAGCGTTTTTTGGTGGAAAAAAATAGAGATAAATTAGAGTGCTTTTCCACCGATATCAGAACGGAAATGACCGCCTTCTAGTTCAATGGTTGCCATTAAGTCATAAGCCAATTCTGCTGCCTTTGCTAGTGAATCTGACATTGCACTACACGATAATACTCTACCTCCACTAGCCAAATAATCCCCATCTGATTGTTTCACGCCTGCAAAATTTACCCAACTACTTCCGATTCCGATTACGGGAATAGTAG
>CALDPP010000023.1 GCA_937911345.1 uncultured euryarchaeote
TATTAGAAACGATAAGAAATGAAATTGGCAAATGATTATTTTATAATTGGCTATGGGTATACCATGCCAGTTGACGATTATAGTTTCATATCTTCAATCTGCCTTAACTGTGGTTTTATGTTGGGTGAATTTGTTCCAGGAATGGAATGCCCAATGTGCGGAGAGCCTATTTTGTAATGGTGCGATTAATGGTCACTTTTTCAGACCTCATGTACTTTATGACTTTGTCTATAGATTTTATTCCTAGGTTTTCCGGCGCTAAAACACCAGAATCAAACCACTTGAATTCACTAGTTGATGACTCCAATAAGTCCATGGCACATGCTATAGTTACCAATCCAGTAGTTCTTGCCATCGAACTTGCTCCATCCAAACCTTTGTCGACAATTTCCCAGATTACTTGATATTCATCATAACTTATTCTGATTTCCATCCAAGTAAACTCATCTCTAGCATGGTCAAATTTCCAAGATTCAATTAGTTCTTCATCATTAAGAGAATCTTTTGATGCAATCCATTTCTGAATATGACCCGGCCATCTTACAGTATATTCTCTCATATTTTCTGCCATCCTTGAATCAAGTAGACTTCTAAGGCCATCAGTCAAAAACGCCTCCATCATTCCAAAATTACTAACATTGATTGGATGTAAATCGGTTAATGGTTCCACTATCTTGATTTTTCCATTCTCTATAATTCTAGCCGGTCTAGTATATTCTTCAATTACATCAGATGGAGAGAATGGTGCCATGTACGACCAATCATTATCAGGTTTTGCTGGATTACCACCAACTTTTATGCTTACATCTTTGATTTGACTGTCCGCATTGTATTCTTTTTTAATTATCATATTTGACAAACCGGGAGCTATTCCAACATCCCAAATGAGTGTGCAATTATTATTCACAGCATGTTGGTGATGAACGCTAGGTTCAGTTTCTGTAAAAGCTAAATCGATGATATCATTGCCTTGTGAAATCAATATTGGCCTAATGGTTTCTCCTATACTACCTGGGAGCAGATTTAGGATGACTTTTGCCTTTGGTAAATCGTTAACAATTTGGAAAACATCTCCCTCTTCGCAACTGATCTCGGAATTTTCTTTTATCTCAGTTGGAATTACTAAATCAATTACATGGATTTTGTACCCTAGGCTTGACAATTTAGTTACAACAAACTTGCCTACTAAACCACACCCTAGTGCAATAATGTCGTACATGTTGCCACCTAAGGAGTGACTCTTCTAGAATCTCTTGGGAATGGAATCACTTCACGAATATGTTCAGCCCCGCTTAACCATGAACACACTCTATCTACACCTAGACCAAAACCTCCATGCGGAACTCCACCATAGGTTCGTGTGTCGATGTAGAATTGGTAAGGTTCTCTTGGTGTCCCTTCCTCGTCAATTCTTGCTAAAATTTCTTCTTCTGACCAGGTCCTCTCCCCTCCACCAATTATTTCGCCATAACCTTCTGGTGCTAGCAAATCATGGCATAGGACATAATTTCCATCATCAGGGTCTACTCTGTGGTAGAATGGTTTGGCGATTTTAGGATAGTGTGTCAAGAAATGGGGAACGTCAAAATCCTGTGTCAGTACTTTTTCCTTTGAGTAGTCAAGGTCTTGTCCCCATTCAATTTCAACACCCATGCCTTGTAATGTTTCAACCGCTTCATCGTATCTCATTCTTGGATATTTTGAGTCAGCATATCTAGCAATAACTTCTAAATCTCTTCCCAATGATTCTAGTTCAGCACTCCTCTCATCTAGTAAAGTCGACGCAATTTTACGGACAACACCCTCGCCATATGTCATTATTTCTTGGTTATCTGCCCAAGCAACTTCCATCTCAGCATGCCAAAATTCAGTTAAATGTCTCCTAGTTCTGGATTTTTCTGCTCTAAATGAAGGAGCTATTGTGTACAGTTTTTCAAGCGCCGGCATGGCAGCCTCAGCATACAATTGCCATGATTGAGTTAGATATGCCTTCCTGCCAAAATATGGGACTTCAAATAGAGTTGAACCACCTTCAACAGCTCCAGCAACAAAATTAGGCGCTTGAT
>CALDPP010000024.1 GCA_937911345.1 uncultured euryarchaeote
CACATCAATTTACCCTTGGAGTCGGAATTGAAAGAATTGAATTTAATGTCGCACCCCAAGATTTGATATCATTCCTCGCTGCACTATTAATCGGCGGCATTGATTCTAGCCAACTATCACTTTCGTCTATTACTGCACCTTACTCTGTACAGGTGAGAAATCCTAACGCTCCGGGAACCGATATCCAAACGGATTGTGAGGATGAGTCATACTATGACCCTGTAGCTGATAATGAGGCTCCTAGCCACGAACATAAATGTGGATTTGGTATAGGCGTAGGTTACATTCGTTTTGATGGCGATGGAGGCGGACAGTCGGCACCAGTATTGGAAATGAGCTATCTTGATGCGGGCTTCCACCCTGAAATCGGCGATACTAAACTGCCGGAAGAAGTAGATATTACAATTAGAAATGATAACCTTGGCGAAAATTCATTTGACTCAGTTGAAATATATTCAGACAAGGGCTCTGATGTTTACCTCCATTATTACGAAAACCGAACCAATGTGCAAGATGGTGAATCAGAATTTGGTAACGTTACTGACGCTCGGGCTTGGATTCACGGTCTACCCTCTGGAAGCATGCCTCAACAAGAGATAAATTCGATTTTCACTATGATTGGTGAAGCTCCCAACTCGGCGAACTTACCCGGCGAGGTACCAAATCGATTGTCTCTAATTATTGCAATAAAGAATTTCTCAGGCGATTCTTCAGCTAACGTTAATGATCCAACCTTACCAGTTAACCCAACAAATCCACCAAATACCTTGATTGCAGTCATCGGTACCGAATCAATCGACCGTTTGGAGTACAAGTCAACTTTTGAGAGAGGAGGAGTATCTAACGACCGTTCATCGTTAGAAGTGGTTATTGAAGACGTACCAAAAGCGATACTAATCGAAGGTAGTTTCCTTGTTTCACCTACGGGAGTCGACCGAGTGAATTATGATAATCCAAATCTAAACACCATTGCACAAATATTCGACAATGCGTTACTTACCATAGTTCAGGTTGTTTTGGATATCGGTGACATTGTGAACTCACTACCAGACTCAATAGTGAGTACAACAGGCTCAGAGGGTGGAACTTTACAACTACACTGCTATAATCAAATCACTGCAAATTTAGGTGGTAACCTCAGGCAATCAATGGAAATTGGTACGGTTGAATTATCCTTCTCTAGTAGTGATAATCCAGGAATCCCCAACCAAGATCACATCTTACTTGCAGAAGATACCAGTATTGAGCAAGTAATTGGACGCAATGGACAACCAATCAAACCATTGGTACCAGTCGCAATTAGTTTGCGAGTTTCTGGATTATCTAGTGTAGTCCAAACCTTCGACCCGGAGGCTGATATTAGAGACATCGAGATAACTGGATCAACTGGTGAATCAATACTTGTTGGCCATATCAAACATAATGATGGAGACTTGGCGAATGCTATTACACAATCCGCAATGATCTCAAATCGGCCTGACACCTTGACAATAATTCAGACCTCCAGCGCCCTAACTTATCAGGCGAGCGAACCTATTCAGTCAATCACATATGGCGGTAAAAGTCCTGCACAACAGAATTCAATCCAACTCAATGGTCTACCTTCCGACTTTTCCCTAACTTTGGGCGACACACTGGGTTATACTGGTAATCAGCCAATTGAATCGATTATAATTCAGCTGACTAATTCTAGCGAACCCAAAACTATGGATGGTGACCATTTCAGATTTTGGGTTGATGAAGATACTGCAGAAGCAAGTATGAGCATGAAAATATCAGACATAATTAGTTTGACAAGGCTTTCACCTCAAGTTCCTGATGCTGTTGGTCCTGAAGGAAACTCGCAAATTGAGATGGTTAGAAGCCAATCTTCTCCGTTTTACATCATGTTTGAAGATGAGTCACAATATGAAGACGAATTTTTAGGTATGAACGGCAGGGCAATACTACAACCATTGCCTTCCAATATTTCTCTAGCATTCCCAAGCACGGTAGATTCCTCCGGCCTTGAATTGCCAAGTTTCGATGAGGGCGAGGGAATCGAATCATTGTCATTCTTTTTGGGCGATTTAGTTGATTTTGGCACCTCAGTCAACGACTTAATCTATGACTTCACTAAGGATTTAGTAGGCACTGATGGAGAAGATGAAGACTTTGCTCTTGGTTTAGAACTACTTACTGGTGAAACATTCAACTTAACGGTTGACATGCGCAAAGGTTCCAATGTCATGGATGAGCCTCAATGGGCACATGGCGTTGCAATGAATGTCAAAGAAGCAACTAGATTGACTTACAATTTATCTCGCTTACCATTGCTCACTCAATCTGATATCATAGCATCGAACGAAATTTTGGCAGATTACAAAATCGACAAAACAGAAAAATCTACAGCAATCGATATTTTGACCAGGTCAAATATTACTGAAGCAATAAAATTGGTTGATGCTCTTGAGGATGGCGTAATCTTTGATGCTGAATTGGATACTCTAAATGAGACTTTACTAGAGGAGGAGGGCATCGTCCTAAACTTTAGACGCTCTTGGCATAATAGATTGTGGTTACCTCAATTACCTGCAGGCCAAATATCATTAGAGTATGATTTCAGAATGGTCGGTGAAATTCCATACTATGAATTTGATTTATTCCTCGGCCAATGGAAACCACTGCGTGAGCAAATTAGTATAGTAGTCAATGGCCTACAAGGCAGAGACATGGATTTAGTTATCAATGGCTTAGATGTTACTAAACCAAACGACGTCAGCGCCAACGCCCTGTTTTTCACCCAAGATGACCTTATTGTACCTAGATTTAATGTAGATATGCGGTATGATTTTGGTTCAAATTTAGATTCTGTTTATGCTACCTTTATCGATAGAATTGAACAGACAAGGGTGGAAGCTTTGTTTATTGATGTTGCACAATCAATGGACTTTTCAGCAACTATTGGTGATATATTCAACATAACAATGGATGTTCCTGAGGAGTTTAGAACGCAAGGCAAGTTTTCTGCTGAGAAATTGATGATTCAGCAAATGCGTTTCGTGGATGGATTTTGGTGGCCTGCTACAACATTCATGAGGAATTTACCTAGCGTGATGTCACTTTCAGCAGTTCCAGCTAACGATTTTGACATCCGTGCAGACACATCATTCCAGGGTATGATGACGCTAGATTACGCCTCAAATGGCGATAATTTGGACCTTTATCTTGAGGCAAGCGGCCGAGCAGTTGATTTTAGAGGAGATGTATTGATGATAGCTCAAGGTCTTCCATCAACCTTCAAGCTTGAGCCAACAAATGATTGGGGTATGCGTGTGGCATCATCCGGAGATGGGGTCAAGAGTCTATACATGAAACAGGAGAATATACCAGTACAGCCTGGGGTTATGGTAAATCGACTTGAATTAATTGGCGAGGATTTGAAATCAGCGGTGATCAATGTAAAGCGCGGACCTTATGAGTATCCGGTAATCATTCTTGATGATATCACCTCTGGCCGTATAGTAGCAAGTGCTCAAGTTACCAGCCAACCAGGATATTATGTTGATTTCTTCGGCGATAGAAAGTTTGACGGCAGGGCTGTAATGTTAGACACTCAATTCACCGGCATAGTTCCAGTCTCTTCTTCACTGGGCGTGAATGGAATGGTATCTGATTTGAGTCTGATCGGGACATTGACTGGAGGTAATGTGGAAACTACACATATTTTGTTAGTGGAGCCAGTTACCTCCATGATTGCTAGCACACTTGCTATGCTGGGGTGATTTTATGGTAGAAGAGGAAAATGGTCTAATCGTCAATGATGAGGGGGAACTCCTCATCCATGAGGATTCAATCATTGAAACAACCGAAATGTCGGCAGAAGAGTTGGCAGTTCTTCAAGCCTCGAAAGATGCAGCCAAATTTGTTCAAGATTTACAAAGAGAAATAACTCCAAACAGGGTTGCCACCGCAGGACTAATCTTGCTCTTACTTGTTGGGGCTATTTTTAGCACTTGGTATTGGGTAATTCCACGAGACTCGGTGATGGTTGAAACATTATATCTGCAGCGCAGCGGTCATTTGGTAATGTCTGAAATCCACAATACAGGTAGTAGAGAAATAACCGATGTTGATTTCCAAGTCACCTTCCAATCCTTGGATGGAGAGGTTCTACAAACCATGGGGATCGAGGTTGAATCCATATCTGCCCACTCATCAGTTGCTGGTGATGATTTAGAAATGTTAATTGTTGGTTACACTGTTTGGGATAATTATGTCATCGCTATTGATTTGAAATACACCGACCATCGGGGGGATGAACAATTCATGTTAGTCACTCATGAAGTAGGTGATTGGGCATGGGAAGAATTCAAGGATCGAAATTGAGTAAATTCTCACACGATACCCCAAGCAATAAAACGCACCGGAACTGGGCTATAATTATGCAAAGCAGGCGTTCTGCAGGAGCAGTTATGTTCCTTGTAACACTGTTTATTCTGCAAAGCGCATCAAATTTGGCAATAACTGATACCTCAACAATCGAGGTTATTGAGGAGGAAAATCAAGTCGAGAGGGTTCATTTTGAATTGAGAGACGGCGTGTTCAATGAAGCAATTGGCACCTATACCTACAATGAAATGTCTGAAGAAAGACTTATTCAGGCTAATACCATAATTGGGACCTTTGATGAATTTGGCCTTGAACTCTCCCGGCCAGTAAGTGTAGAATGGTTACAACCACGTGACGATTTGATTCTAGTTCTTGCATCTACCCAAACCAATCTCAAAGATGTAAGAATGGCTATAGGTGAAATTCCTGAATTGGTTATTAGAGAATATTTGCCGCCATCTGGTTTTGTTCTACAGGGTACCAAATCAGCATTAGAGCGAGCGGCGAGTTTGCCATCGATTCATGCAAGTCACAATGTTCCAATAGCGCTAATTCTACAATCCGAATTACAAGATATTCTCCTTCTAGAGGGTAGCGAAACTGCTCTTTTAGGTGAGAAAATGAGAATAGAAGGCTGGTATGGCGAAGGTGGTCCAGAACAGTCAGTGTCATTTATCGATGAATCTGGAGCAATAAAACAAGATTTAGCCGATGTTGTAGAACAATCATTAGAGAACACAATTCAATGGGATTCAGGCAGGTATGAAGGCGATTTAATCAATGCTGACCTGATTGATATCGCTTTACAACCTTCGGTAGCAGTAATTCGATATAATCCGGTTTTTGAGATTCAGAATAATAATGCTAGAAGCCACATGAAAACAAATAACATGCAGTCTTACTTTACTACAGATTTAGATGGCTCTGGCCAGATAGTGGCAGTTGCAGATTCTGGACTTGATGAAGATCATGGCGATTTTGGTACCAGAGTAATTGCCAATAATGACGTAATCAATGACGGCTCAACTGCTGACAAATGGTCCGGCCACGGAACTCACGTTTCTTGTACCGTGCTTGGTGATGGATTTAGAGGAGGTTATGCAGGTGTTGCTCCTGAAGCCCAACTGTATTTCCAAGCAATGGAGAACGATAATACCGGGAATTTCCAATCGCCTTCTCTTAACAGTTTGATTAATTCAGCATATAGTGCCGGGGCAAGAACTCACACCAATTCATGGGGAAATAGTGGTGGTTTTGGTCAATACTCTTCAGAAAGCAGAGACGCTGACGACAGAGCAAGTAATTATGACAGGTACTATTCAGGCGGTGAAGGACTGACTATACTCTTTGCTGCCGGCAATGATGGGCCAGATCCAGATACAGTAACTCCCCCGGCAACAGCCAAGAATGTGGTGACTGTTGGAATGCATCAAAATCGGTATCAAGGCGCCCCGGACTATATCATGCAAGGTTCATCACGAGGGCCTTTGGATGACGGTAGAATCAAACCTGATGTTCTCGCACCAGGCGGATATGTCTGGTCTTGCCGCGCTCAAGAAGCAGCCGATACAGGGGGCGCGTCTGGTAGTAGTACTTGGTATCTCGAGTACACAGGTACATCGATGGCCACTCCAAATGCCGCTGGTGCAGCAGCAATGATACGGGAATATCTTGAAGAAATTGCACTAAGAGAGTCACCTCAAGGTGCCCTTGTGAAAGCCCTACTTATCCTGGGCGCAGAAGATGTTGGTGCCCGAGATATACCGAACAATGACGAGGGATGGGGACGTGTTAACCTAAGGAATTCACTTGCGCCACCCGATGGGCAAGGTGTTTGGGTTGACGACAGATCTCTACTATCAGCCACAGGGAATTCAAAATCTTATACCTTTGATATTGACGATAGTGGGGACCAATTTAAGGCAGTACTAGCTTGGTCAGACGAAGCAGCGTCGACATGGTCTTCAACTCAATTAGTAAATAATCTGAATTTAGAAGTCACAGATCCGAACGGATTGACCTACCTTGGTAATGATTTTGCCAATGGTCGTTCGACCACAGGGGGTAGTGCAGATTCACTGAACAATGTCGAGGTTGTATTGATAGATTCTGCAATTGTCGGAACTTGGACTGTGGAGATTATTGATGCCAATCATGGCGGTAGCAGAGGTCAGCCATTTTCATTAGCGGTCATGGGCCATGGTATCAATGACCTAAAACCAGATTTAGTGATGCTCGAGGACGGCTTTAGTATTGACGTAGCCATTCCGAGCGTTGGCCAGGAAGTAGAGTTAGAGAGTGTTGTTGCCAACACTGGAAACATTCGTTCAGATTCATTTGATGTCACACTGGAAGTAGACGGTCAGGAAATTGATACACAATCACTAGAACTGGGCGGAGGTACAGATAGAACATTAGTCTGGACATGGACTCCCCAAACTGCGGGTGAAAACATAATCTCATTCATAATTGATAATGACGAGCAGGTAATAGAGACCCTAGAGACGAATAATCGTCAGGACGTTACCATTAATATCTCTCAACCGGGAGTTGCAGTTACTTCTAATTTGGCGGTAAAGCAACTCCAAGATTCTGAACAGACCTCCACAACTTGGCAAATTAGTCTGCAAAACACGGGGTTATTGGAGACCAATGCATCTATTGTCGATACTAGTCTTATCTATGTTCAAGACGGCACCGAATTGAATTGGTATGTAGGCCTTTCTGGTAATCAATATCAATTGCAAGGTAGTGAATCAGTAGACTTAACTGTGACAGTGGTTCATCCCAATTCTCCAGCGCCAGGAACTTACAGAGTTGGATTGAGTGCTACAGATATTGATAATTCTCTGACAACAACCTTTGATTTGGATATGGTTGTTGGCGAAATACCCGATGTTGGAATCGAATCTGATTACGATATCATTCCAGTTAGCCCCATTGAGCAAACAATAGTTCCTCTTTACCTGTTTAATTACGGTAATACGGAAATTGCCTATGATTTGCAAGTACAGCCGCCAAATGGTTGGGAAGCATACTTTGTGCAGGACTTTACTGAAAGCCAATTTGCCACCAGCTCATCAATCCCAGTCAGTAATTTCGAAACCATTGAAATGGTCATAGAACCTCCTTCAGTTGTTCCTAATTCCGGTTTACAAACCTCGGTAACTATCAGTGTAAATTCAATTACCGATCCCGTAGTTAATTGGATAATTGAATTACCAATCGAGGTAGAGGCGGTTAAATCGGTAGAGATTCGAACAGAATCATCGCTGGTTAATTTGCTCCCTAATTCAGAAGTTGTTACTGTGTTTACCATCGAAAATAAAGGCAACTTAGCAGTCAAGTTATCTCCTACATTCATCTTGCCTCAAGGTGTTCAAATGATAAGTTCTGGAGGTACTGTTGACCTTGGAATTGGCGATACAGAACTTTACCTTGTAACCTTCCAAATCTCCAGCAGTGCTAAATCAGGAGAAGCAAAATTACATTTTGACAACGGTTCTGATAGATTTACTTGGACAGATAACTTTGACATCCAAATTTTCCCACAACCAAGTTTACAATTCCAGAAAGTTATTTTCCCTGATGGAGATGAATATTCTGCATCATTTTATGGCCCAGGATCACATCCTGCTGGCGCAGAGTTGAGATTTGTCTGGCAATTAACAAACGATGCAGACATACAATGGCAACCTATCGTAATCCCACTTAGTGACCCGCAATTGTCAGTGGCTTGTGATACTCCTTCGATGATTGGCTATCAAGAATCCACCGACTTGTCTTGCACCGTCTTTACCAGCGTAGCGGCAGAACCATTTACTGAGCCAAACTTCTTTTTGAAATTCTCAGGTTCTGGTGCTGATTACACTGAAACATTTTCACTATACATAGGCGGAACTGAAGAAGTTTCATGGTCTGGCTTGACCTCTAATTCATTTAACGAAGGGGAATCAAAAGAGATTCAAATTTTGGTTACCAACTCAGGAACCTTGCCATTTAATCATATGATCTCAGGTTCAGCAAATCAGGACTGGGACATTGAATTAATCGGTGACGGAATCGTTGATTTGGCAGTTGGAGAATCCAAAACCGTGAAATTATTGGTGACTCCTAATACTGATGGCGTCGCCGAAATTAGTTTGACATTCAAGGCGGCAGAGAACCCAGAATCAGCAACTTATGTCTTTGCGGCAAATGCTGAAGAAAAGTCATCACAATCAGCAGCATTTGGCATTCCAATGACTCAAATTGGCTTAATTTCAGTCATTATCCTAGCAGTCGTTGCCGTAGGCTTGTTTTTGGCTAAGCCGAAATCCCGAAAGCAGACAATGCCTATTATGCCTATCCCAATTAACACAATGCATAGTCAAACTGTTGTTCCTGTACCTGCTCCACAAATCACGCCACAACCGATGCCTAAACCAACACTATCTCAACAAGTCCCGACCGTTAATCCAGCGGCTGAGGTCAATAAACCGGCAGCAATTTGTTGGCAATGTCGTAGTCCAATTGCTGGCAAAGTTGTCGGATGCCCGCAATGTGGCGCTAGGTACTGCGGCAGTGATTCAGAAACCTGTAAGATTTCAACTCTTGAAACCTGTTTGAGTTGCCAATCACCTAGTTCAACTTTCATAAGCGAGTAAGTATTTTTGTTCTAATTTCCACAAACATCAAAGGATAGGCTTTTGATACTAAGTCGTTCACCCCTAATCATGGTCATCCGGGGGGAAACCGCATCTCGTTCAAATCGAACGGCTTTTTTCCTCGTTAGTTTAATGCTTGTTGCCCTATTGCCAATGATAGCAACTCCCGTTTCAGCAGCCCCTAGCATAAGCCTGAATGTTAGTCCCAATTCACAGACAGTAAACCCTGGAGATTCTGGAGAGTATACTGTAAGAGTAACCAATACAGGCAGTGATCCAGTAACAGTAAACCTGCAAGCAAGTAACGAGCCAGGTGAAGACTGTAACGGCTTTTCCTCGGCAATCGGCCAAATACCGGGCCAAATTGACGCCGGTGCTACTGAAGAAACAACCATGAATGTTACAGTTGGACAAACTGTAGAAGCCGATACTGCCTGTGATACGACAGTTACAGCAACAATAACGGCGGTAATTGGCGCACCAGCTGCAGAAATACCCGAACCATCAACTCAAACAGTAACTACAACCGCAGGAGATGGGTCTGGTGGGGCGGTATGGGGAGTCGATTTATACTTCGATAATGTCAAAGATAGAAACCAAAAGACGATTACTTACACGGGTTCATCCTCAATTCTTACATACTCAATTACTGTTGAAAATACTGGTCAACAAAACTCTACCACTGTGAACCTAACATTAGCAGAACGCGATGACAGTGGTTGTGGGAATGCTGGAGATTTGACTGCCGAATTAAGCGATTCAACTGTGACCTTAGATGCCGAAGATGAGGATGATGCTGACGCGAACAAACAAGTTGTATATGTCGATGTTGAGGTCCCAGACGGCCAAGAAGCAGATGATTATTGCTGGGAAGTCACGGGTACAGTGACAACTCCAAATCCTACGGAAGAGATTTCAGATACCGTTGATTTGGAATTAGAGGTTCCCGTTCTCAAAGAGTGCTCTATGTCGTTATCAAAGACCAGTTTGAATCTAAATCCTGGTCAAGAAGGAACTTTTACTGCAACTCTAAGCAATGATGGAAATAGTGACTGGTCAGTCTCAATGGCGCGCACTGGTGAACGTGCTAGTTGGGTGTCTTTTGACGGGCCATCCAGCGGAGTACTTCCTTACGGAGATGGCTCTGGAACCAAAACATTTGATTTGATTGTGGTGCCGGATGATTCAGAAAATGCTGGCTCCTCAAATTCGATTACGATTCAAGCCAAAGACGGTAACACAGTAAAGTGTAGTAAGGTAGTATCTATCATCTTGGGCCAATCATTTGGCGCTCAACTAAGCCTAACAACAAGTTCTCTAGGTCCAATTGAACCTGGTGAAAACAGAACATCATCTTTGACTGTTACTAATACTGGCAATGGTCAAGACAATTTGCGAATATCTGTATCAGCTCCGCCATCAGGTTGGGGAGTACAATTAGATCAATCCACTGTAACAGTAAATAGTCGGCATGGTTCAGGTAAATCAGTCAATGTGCAATACTCCGTAAGTGTGCCTTTGGATGCTCTTGCCACAGAAAGTATCGAGTTAACCTTCTCAGTATTGCCTGCAGGCGGCGGAGCAGCGTACCAAACAAAAATACTGACTGTCACAGTCAGTGAAACTCACGGTATGTCCACAAGTTCGATAATTCCAGTTGATAATCAAGGTTACATTTCACAAACCGGCGATTATAATGACATTCTAGTATTCCCAATTGAGGTTGAAAACCTCGGTAACAATGACGACGTCTTCCGTTTTTACACCAAGCAACAACGACCATCATCAGGTGGAAATTGGGACATTACATTCACTGACTCGCAAGATAACTCCCAGACCGAATTTAACATCCCTGCTAGGCAAACTGTTGTAATCAACGTTAACGTATTGGTCCCAAACGTTGGTAATTACAACAACAATGACATAATAATCGAAGTAACTAACTTAGAACACTCAACTAATGCTGATGACAATGATGACGGGCTTCCAGATAACAAAGCACAATTTAGTATAAGGGCGATTAAGAACAACATCACGTATTCAATGGACGCTAGATTTGGCGAAGGCGAATACTCATCAGTTACTATTGATAACAAAGCTGCATCTGTAATTCTGGCTCCAGAGGGAGTTATGACGTTTGAGTTCTGGATTGAAAATGTTGGAACACCTCAAGTTGGGCCATCGGGATTACTCAGGTCAGACTTGGCTGTAATCGACATCAACGGCCTTGAAGGGATTGCTACAAGACAAATTCTAATCAATGGAGAATTATATGATGGAAGCGTACCGATCACAACAAAGTATGCTGTTTTCAATTTAACTTCACAATCCTACATGACTGATGCTGATGGCAATCTATTCCTCGCAGAATCTGTAGCAGGGGCAAACGCCATTATGGTTAGTAATAACATCAGCCTGTTTGGTAACGAGGTAAGAAAGTTCAAGCAGAAGGTAACGGTAATTGTCGAAGTAAGTCCGACCGCACAAACCGGAGATGCGGGAATTTTAGAAGTGGTTGTGTTTAGTCAAGAGAACGCAGCAGACCGAACCTCTGGTAAGTTAATACTGAATCTAGAGGTACAAACCATATATGATATTCAGTTCAGTGAGGAAGTAGAGTTGTACCACGAACTGGAATATCCGGGAAGGCAAACAATACCTGTAACCATTACCAACGATGGTAACACTAGAACTGATTTCATAATCTACACTCCAGAAGGTTTCCGTGGCTGGTCAGTCTTGCTAGAAGAAGATAATACTGAATGTAGGGATTACAATGAACATCTGAAGTGCACCCTTAACACAGGAGAATCGACAGAAATTGAAGTTATTGTCCGTCCGCCAAATGGTGCCGAAATCAAAGATAACTACACCTTCACACTCTCGGTTGAGCCGTTTGTTGACGGGGAGCCTATGATTGTTGGAAGAGAAAACATCGAAATTTCCGTCCTTGGTCAACCAGATGAAGGTCTGCTAGGCCTTGGATTATCCCAGGAAGAAATTGCCAGCGGAGTTTACCTTATTGTGGGTTTACTGTTCGTTGGAATATTATACCGAACTGGCAAGCCAACCATTGTACAAATGAGACAGGCTGGTAAAGCAAAGAAGATGGCCAAATTGTCACAAAAAATGGCGGCCGCACATGGTGAAGGAGTATCTGTTAACCAAGCAATGCTTGCCAATATGCCACCGGTACGGTCTGCTAAACTAGGTTGGTTTGTTTTGATGCCATTTACCTTAGGAATTTACACTTTGTTAGTCAACTATCGAATAGCTAACGAACTCAAAGAAAAAGCAAATATTGGGCCAGGTGGCTTGAAGCATACTATCTTCATGATCATTCCGTTCTACAACCTGTACCGTGGTTTCCAATTCGTTGGCGAAGTGAGACAACTTGAGACCGAAACCGGGCATTCAACCAAACTATCAACATCATCACCTTTGACTTGGTTCATTCTTGGCATGACACTGTTCCCGCTACTAAGCATAGTGTTGCTATTCATTTCAATATTCGCGCTCATTCCGATATACCTCTTAGCTGGCGAATTAGGCGCAACAATTTTCGCTTATGCGACATATTACGGAATACTTTGGTGTTTTGCTACACTTCCGTTCTACAAAATATGGAAGATGATTATTGAATCATTAAATACATCATGGGCGTTAAAGTTCAGTAATTAAGACCTCAAATATGGCTGTAAAAGGCTTAAACATCTTGCCTTTGCGCAATAAAAAAAAATCAAACATTTGGCAACCCTTATTGAGGGGTAATTATTGGAACGTTTGCTAAGCGTATGCTTTGCACTGGGTGAATAAATGTCCGGACTAGAATCAGTGCCAAGTGCGTACCTCTCAATCGGCTTTCTAACCGTCGTTGGGATACTAATGCCGCTGACTAATTTCATCATTACTTGGGTTGTTAGGCCCAGGGTCGATCCAGCCCGTCCTCACATAACTAAGTCATACCTTTTGGAGGGGTATGAGAGAGACCACAGCCTATATCCTAGGAGGTTGACAACTTTCGAGTGTGGTAGCGAACCTGTTGGAGATGCGATGATCCAATTCCATTTCCAATATTACTGGTATGCCATTATTTTCTTGGTTTTTGATGTAGCATTCATGTTCTTGGTTTTGGGAGGAATGGTTGCTTCTGATGCAACAGCTGCCGATCTAGCCGACAGTGCGAGAGATAGTGCAGTCGCTAAGGCAAAAGATGCATTAATGGTGTTAAGCGCATACTTTGCAATCATGTCTCTTGGCGTTTGGTACGTTTTTAGAAAGCGAGGAAGAATCTACATTTGAGGTGAAATTATGGCAGACCCTGGAGAAAATTTTGCAGCATTCAACAGCCGTGCATTAGTTGAGATGGTCGGTGGAGTTACCGATGAAGCACTCAAGGCTACTCGAATTAAACAATTCCTTAGCGTGCTAGCAGGCCGATTTTTCAATTGGGCAGGTAGAAAATCACTCTTCACACTCCACTTGGGGATAAAGTGCTGTGCTATCGAAATGGCTGCAGCAGCAACACCTAGATTCGACGGCGACAGGTTTGGTGTTCTATTCCGTTCATCGCCAAGACAATCAGACGTGCTGTTGGTGAATGGCCCTATCTCAAAGAAGTTTGCTGACAAAATCGTAAGACTATGGGAACAAATGCCTGAACCAAAGTACTGCATCGCAATGGGTGAATGCGCAATATCAGGAGGCCCATATTTCCAATCATACAATATTCTTGAGGGAGTTGACACGGTCATACCAGTCGATGTATACATTCCAGGATGCCCGCCAAGGCCAGAGGCTCTAATTGATGGATTTGGCCTACTGCGAGAGAAGATTATCAGAATTGGTGGTGCGCCAAGTTCTGGCAGAGATGCTGAGAAGCCAATTATCGTAGGTGATGAGTAATGGGTATGGCAATCACTCTAGAACAAAATGCGATAGCTGTCACCGAGTGCGCTGATGCAATTAATGATCGATTCAGCGGCAGCGGCATCAATGCTGATATCATTCAACACTCAAATGCCAAGAAGTACTCATTCGTTAGAGTCACGACGCCACCTCAGCACTGGCAAGCACTCGCCAAGTGGATGAAATTCGAGGGCGGAGTGAATTATTGTTCAATGGTTACGGGCACACATTTCCCTGATGGCGGCGACGAAAGAGGTTGGGAGGTTGTCTACCACCTACTTCGCCAACCTATTGTCAATCAGTTGCCAAATACTAACACAGTATTCGTTGCTGAAAAGATGCTTGGCTCACAAATTCCAGTCGAGTTTGAGGTGATTATTTCCTTGCCAAATAACGATACTCCATCGGTTCCTACAGTTCAACACATCTGGGTTGGAGCAGACTGGAATGAAAAAGAGACATGGGACTTGGTCGGAATCAATTTTGAAGGCCACGAGAACATGCATAGAGTACTAAATCCACACGATAGCCCAGATGGTTTCCATCCATTACAGAAACAGCACAAAATTCGATACCACGATTACAACGAAATGTATGACGATGCACAAGGATTCGTTAGAAAACCGGCAGATGAGGGCCGGGTAAAGTGAGGTGACATCATGGCACAAATGTGGATTACAATGGGCCCCCAACATCCGATGACACACGGTTTGTGGACACTTAGAGTCAAAGTAGATGGTGAAACAGTCGTAGATACTGAAGCAGAATTAGGTTACATCCATCGAGGAGTAGAGAAAATTTGTGAAGCAAGAGACTTCACTCAGGTCACGCCGTACTGTGATCGTCTTTGCTATGTAAGCGCTATGACTTGGTCAAATTCATACATCTATGCGGCTGAAGATTTACTTGAAGCAGATGTTCCAGAAAGAGCGGAGTACATTCGTCTTATTTCTGCTGAATTACAAAGACTAGCCAGCCACTTGATGTGGTTGGGTGCTTTTGGCCCAGATATTGGTAACCTGACTTTGATGACTTGGTGTATGAGAGATAGGGAAATGTTCCTTGACTTGCTTCAAGAATTGGGTGGTTCAAGAATGCATTACAACTATCCAAGAATCGGCGGAGTCAAGCGAGATATTCCAATCGGCTTTGCTGACCGAATGATTGCTAAGGTCAAACTATTCGAGAAGCGTATTGAAGAATATGAGATGATGCTAGACGAATCAACAATTTGGCTAGTGAGGCTCCAAGGAGTTGGATATGCTAACGCAGAAGAAATGGTCGAGGCCGGGGTATCAGGGCCGAATGTTCGTGCTGCTGGAGTCAACTACGATATTCGCTGGGCTCATCCTTACTCAGTCTACGATGAAGTAGATTGGGAGCCGGCCGTCGAGAAACCAACTTCCGTCAAAGGTGCCGATTGCTATGACAGATATCGAGTTAGAATAGAGGAAATGCGCCAATCATGCCGCATGCTACTTGACGCTATTGAGAAAATACCTGGTGGTAAGAACACTCATTATTCAACCGGCGACGAAATGATATACACCAAGGCTCCAACAAGAGCACCAGAAGGTGCAACCGGCTTCAGTAATTACGAGTGCACCAGAGGGGCATCACAGTTTTACATTCAAGGCGGTGGAGAAGGTAGAGGTAAAATGCCTTACAGGCTATCGATTAGGTCGCCAATGTTTATCACAATACCATTCGTTGCAAAGACGATGATTGGTTACAAAGTCGCTGACATACCAGCGATTATGGGTAGTTTTGACCCTTGTATCGGAGAGACTGATCGCTGAGGTGAAACCATGGACGACAAGTATGACTTAAGGGAATTAATTTTCACAACCTTTGATGATCTTATTCCGTCTTTATTGGAAGGAACTCCCCTAGAGGAAAGTTCTGGAGCAATTGCATTTGGTGCAGCAACATTCGCGGTAGTAAATATCGTGTTTCTGATGCTGTTCTTTTCCCAATTCGCCATTCTATGGATCGAGCGAAAAGCGGTTGCTAGAATGAATGATAGGCGTGGTGCAACAACAGCACTACGCTCTTTGTGGGTTGGAGAAAATGGAGTCACAGCAGGTGATTGGTGGAATATGTTACCGTTCGGATTAGGAAAACCAATCGGCGGATTAAACAAGTGGCTGAACAATAAATTCGGTAATCGAGATGAAAAATTTGCCACCGTTGACAGAGTAAACAACCGTTCTTGGATGGGATACTCAATCTTCCCTGGTTTCTTCCAAAACGTTGCGGATGGAATGAAGTTCCTTGTCAAAGAGCACATGGTTCCACAACGTGCAGACAAATTGATTTTTGAAGTATCACCATTTTTGATTGTCTCATCCACACTATTGATTCTCGGTATTATTCCGTTATCCAGCGGGATGTATGCTACAAACCCAGATTTGTCTATTTTATACGCAATTGCCATTTTTGGTATTGCCCCAATAGGTGTCTTCTTCGCTGGTTGGTCATCTAACAACAAGTACACGTTGATTGGTGGTATTAGATCAGCAGCACAACTAACCGCATATGAAATTCCGCTTCTGCTCACACTGTTGTCTGTTGCTATACTAAGTGGTACATTCAACATCATCGAAAGTATTCACTTCCAACATTCTGCAGGCTCTTGGAATCTATTCCTAATGCCACTTGGAGCAGGATTATTCCTGCTAACCATGATTGCCGAGGTAGAACGTGTACCTTTCGATATGCCCGAGGCAGAAGCTGAATTGGTCGAAGGTTGGTGGACCGAATATGGTGGAATGAGATTTGGAATGCTGTTTATGGCAGAATACATCCGAACCTATGCAGCTTGTTTCTTGTTTACTCACTTCTTCCTCGGCGGATGGCATCTGCCGTTCCAAGGACTGATTAGCCAAGTACCAATTCTTGGCGATCTATACCTGCTGATTCCAGGTGCTATCGTTGTGTTACTGAAGTCATGGTTGGTATTCCTGCTAGTATTCGTTTGGGCTAGATTCTCCTTAGCGAGAATTAGAACCGACCAAATTCTCGAATTTGGCTGGAGAATCTTACTGCCACTTGCCGTTCTACAGGTTGTTTTAGCAGGAATTTATCGATTGTACTTATTCGATCCAACAGCAATGAAGGACACCGCTGCAGGCGGATGGGCTTGGGATGCATTTGGCATACCGATGCTAGTTCCAATTGTAACAACGATTGTTTGGTTAGGAATCTTCGTACTATTCCTCAACGATGAGGATAAGAGTGGAAATACCGAGCGTATGTTCCACGTTTACACAGAAAAGCCTGCGGGAACTTATGTCCCGGGGCAGGAGTGAGGTGAAAACATGCCAATGCACCCCCATGCAAAGCCGAATTTTAGAAATCTATTCTGGTATCCATTCAAGATTACCTTGATTACCGCGCTGAGGACTTTCCCTATCTTTGGGAAATGGTTTGGTAAGCGCTTAGGTATGGGATATCACAATACAACTCATCCAGAATTTTTGGATGATGGTTCAAAGGCAAGAGCGAGTAAAAACAGTCAATTCAATGACATAAGTCAGCAAGAATTCGCACCAGACCGAGTGACCTCAGATTTGTTCCCAACACTGTGGAAGCCACAAACAGTTCAGTATCCATACGAGCGATTAGAGGATATGGAACCATGGCTTTTCGTTCCCGGAAATTACAACGGCAGAATTGGAGTAATATGGGAAACCTGCACAGCTTGTAAGTTGTGCGTTTCAGCCTGTCCAAATGATTGTTTACACATGACTACCGAATTAAGAGTGGACGTTTTAGACGGTGCTGATGGTGAACATGGCGGTTTGGGAGCAGAGTTGGAAGTAGGTGGCTATGCAGCACAATTAATTCCAGAAGTTGCAGATAACATAGACGAATTCAACCATGTCACCGCACACGCAGACACCCCAGACCAGTGGCGATTTGCCGAGGTATTGGACCTCTCTGGAGATACGGCAATGGTTAGATGGAATGACTCTGGAATGGAGCAAGAAATCGAACAATCTGAGTTGTTTGTAGCAGACGATCAAATTGTTTCAGGAAGAATTGATTTGGGTCGCTGTATGTTCTGTGGACTATGCATGGAAGCCTGTGGATTTACTTCATTCTTTATGACTAATGAATACGATGGGATGTCAGGTTTTACTCGTCAAGACTTATGGTTTGACGCAAGCCGTACCCGTGTTCTACCTTCAGTTCATCAAGAAGCAGTCGATGCAGAATTAGCCAAGCGTGCTAACAAGGAAAGAGATAAGCGCGCAAAAAAGGCTGCAAAAGCAAAGGCTGCTGCTGAGGAAGGTGCCTGAAATGGATGTTGCAGGTATTGTCGAAGCAGGAGTATTCTTCTTATTTGCCACGATAACAATCGGCGGGGCTTTAGGGTTAATCTTAGCACAGAGAGTTGCCCACTCCATGTTATCATTGATTTTCTGTTTCATGGCAGTATCTGGAATTTTCATCTTACTCGGTGCAGAATTCTTAGCTGCAATTCAAATTCTAGTCTATTTGGCTAGCGTTGGACTTGTTGTATTGTTTGGTATTATGCTTACTAGAAGGCAAATTCTTGAGGAGGATTTCGAATGAAGTTCGTATCTCTAGTAACAAGAATTGGCCTCTTGGCAATGGCTATGATACTAATTTCGGTTCTCAGCGCTGAAGATGTGTGGGCAGACTCCAGTGATGAGCAGCCTACCACCAATGGCCTAGCCGATTCATTGCTAAATGATTGGGCTTTGCCTCTTTTGTTTGTTGGAGTTTTGATGGCTGCCTCAATGATAGGTGCGGCTTATCTTATCCGTGATGAGAGGAGAGAGAATCTTCTTTGGGAATTTGGAGGTGAAGAGGAATGATCGATCCAGCATGGGTATCCGCCCTCTCAGCAATTTTGTTCATTATTGGTTTAGGTGGAGCATTTACGAGGAAAAACGCAATTATCGTTTTGATGTGTATTGAATTGATGCTAAATGCTGCAAACATGCAGTTTGCTGCTGCTGCAGTACATCATGGCGATCCAACAGGATGGGTTTACACTATTTTTGCCATTGCCATAGCAGCTAGTGAAGTTGCGATTGGGTTAGCGATTTTCCTAGCCATGTATGGTAAGCATGAGACGATATCATTGGACGATGTAGACGTCCTGAGGAATTGAGGTGAGATGATGGCAGGAACTGGTTCAAACACTATCATCGACAGCGATATGATGCAATTTGCCCCTCTTATTGTTCTCCTTCCAATGCTTGCTTTCCCAGTAATCTTATTCCTGGGTCACATATTCAACCGCAATCCATTTTGGAAAGCCACCATGAAAGAGGGTGGCATTATTGCATTGGTGGTTATGGCAGCAAGCTTAGTAATTTCACTACTTTTGATAAAAGACCACATTGGAGGATTTGCGGGGATCAAAGATTCTGTAGATTTCCTGTGGTTGAATTCCAGCGTTTATGATGGCGGTACACTTGAACCGATTACTTTTGGCTTTGGAATTTACATTGACCACGTAACAGTAATGCTATTATTCGTAGCATCTTTCCTATGTTTACTAATCAACATATTTAGTATAGGATACATGAATACAGATCCGGTTAATGAGGACCGCAATCACCGATTCTATGCTGAATTTGTATTATTTTGTTCTGGTATGCTAGGTATGGTTCTAGCAGATTCATTCCTTTGGTTGTTCATTTTTTGGGAAATAATGGGTCTGTGTTCCTATCTGTTAATCGGGTTCTACTATGAGAAGCCGAGTGCTGCCTACGCTGCCAAGAAAGCATTCTTGACAACCCGTATAGGTGACGTCTTCCTAATGATTGGGTTAGTGATGATGTGGGATCTATTTGGTTCACTCGACTATTCGGTTGTATTTGATGAGGCTAATATCGCAGCAGTCGCTGCTGAATCCTCGGGAACTCTTCAATGGGCATTAGGAATGATGTTTATTGGTGCAGTGGGTAAGTCAGCCCAATTCCCACTACACGTATGGTTACCAGATGCTATGGAAGGTCCGACCCCAGTATCTGCCTTAATCCACGCCGCTACAATGGTCAATGCGGGACTTTACTTAGTTGCTAGAATGTTCCCATTCTTCGGCTCGGAATTCTTACAAGACGACTTGGTTGATCTAGCATTCATTATTGCCCTAATCGGAGGAATTACTGCGGTAATGGCGGCAGCAATCGCCTTCGTTCAACACGACTTGAAGAAGGTACTTGCATATTCAACTATGAGTCAATTAGCGTATATCTTCACTGGTTTAGGTTGTGCAATGTTCCTTGCTAATACTTTAGATTGGCATAATGATGAAGATGCGCATTATATTGTAATCATTGCCTTTGGTGCTGCCTTATTCCACTTATTCAACCACGCTATGGCTAAGGGTATGCTGTTCATGGCTAGCGGGTCGGTAATCCATGAAGTACATCATGCGCACCACCATTTACATCACCATGACCATCATGATGACCACCACGAAGGTGACGATCATCACGACGATCACCATGACGATGATTTCGATGCTCAATCAATGGAAAACATGGGTGGACTTGCTTCAAAGATGCCATTGACTGCAACAGCAATGTTGGTTGGTTCAGCGTCTATCATGGGTCTTCCGTTTATCGGTGGCTTCTGGTCCAAGGAAGGCATTATTGCTAACGCTTGGAGGGTTGCATTAGAAGATCCCCGATTTTTCATCCCAGCAATCTGCGTACTAATCGGCGCTGGAATGACCGGCTTCTACATGTCAAGAATGTGGTTGAAAACCTTTGCAGGTAAGCCTAAAACAGAAGTTGCAGCGCATGTCGGTCCGACCAATACCTGGATTAAGATTCCATTATTTGTCTTGACATTTGTTTCACTCTCAGCCATTTTATTCGCTGGAATGGGCTTCACCCACTGGGCTCCAGATAGCAAGTACGGTTTGATGTCGGAAAAGAGTTTAATCGATGGAATTGCCTACGAGATAAACCACGCATTTGCTAACAGTGACACCTTCTTTTTCATTCTAACATACATTGCTATCGCAATAGGAGCGGTCCTAGGACCGGGTATTGCCCTGTCTTTGTATGGCGGTAATTTGGCTGAAGGTGAGAAAGTAAAAGCATGGATGAAGCCAATCATTAGGCTCAATGCGTGGGTGTTTGACAGATTCCACTTTGATAACAAATCAGTTGCCAATTCTGGATTATCACGAGCCCTAGAGAATCGGTTATACTTTGACCATTACTATGATATGGCAATGCTAAAACTAGTAGCAGGATTCTCAGATAAGTCTGCAGATGCCGATAAGAATGTAGTAGATGGCGTAATTAAGAAGATTGAATCCGGCAGTCAATCAATCTCCAAGGTAGTTCGTTCGTTAACTACCGGTTCAGCAAGAGATTACATATTGATGGTCTCTGTTGGAGCCTTAGCGATTTTCTTCCTACTATGGGGGGTGGCCTGATTGACTGACTGGATTTCTATACCACTTGTTGCATTCCCACTGATTGCTAGTATGGTTTTGTTGGCGTTTGTATCCAATGGAACTGAACGTATGCGTGAAAGGCTTGTTGCACCAATTAGGATGGCTTGTCTAGTATTCTCTTTGGTTATGCTCACAATTACAACTGGTATGTTCTTCCAATATTTTGGTGACGTAAGCTGGATGAATATTGCATTCAATGATTACGAGTATCGAACCACATACACTTGGATTGAGAGTTTAGGAATTAACTGGTCTGTAGGTCTAGATGCCCTTTCATTCCCGATGGTTTGGTTGACCACTTTCTTGTTACCTGTGACCATCATTGCCACATGGAATGAGAAGAGCGGTGCGACTTATTTCCCACTCTTACTGATGATGGGCGGTGCGTTAATTGGAGTATTCGTATCTCTTGACTTATTCATGTTCTATGTGTTCTGGGAGTTGACATTAATTCCAATGTTCTTCTTGATACTAAAGTGGGGCGGTAAAGATAGGAAATATGCATCACAGAAATTCTTCATTTACACATTTACTGCTTCAGTAGTGATGCTTCTCGGATTAATTACCCTATACTTCCTGCAAGATCCGTATTCTCTGCCCTCTGCAGGAACAATGACTGGTAGAAGTTTCTCGATTCCCGAGTTAATTGACAGCGCAAGAGCAAGTAACGTTGGCGACAATTGGTACTTGGGCGCACAGATGCAAAAGATTCTTTTCGTTATGCTAATGATTGGATTCTTGGTAAAGTTGCCTGCAGTACCTTTCCATACTTGGCTACCTGATGCTCACGTTCAGGCGCCTACAGGTGGTTCAATGCTGCTTGCCGGTGTCATGCTTAAGATGGGTGCTTATGGAATGTTTAGATTACCAATAAGCCTATTCCCTCACGCATTGTATCACTTCCAATTAGCCTTGATGATAATTGGTATGGTATCTCTTGTCTGGGGTGCAATAGTTTGTTTGGGTCAAACCAATCTAAAGAAGATGGTTGCTTATTCCTCAGTATCTCACATGGGTGTAATACTAATCGGTATTGCAACTATGCAGCCAATGGGCTGGGCCGCTGCACTATTCATGATGTTCGCTCACGGCATCATCAGTCCAATGCTATTCGCAGTGTGTGGTGCATTCAAGCATCATTATCACAGCATGGAGATTGGTGCAATGCGAGGCATGGCAAAACATTCACCATGGTTAGCAACATCGATGATGTTCGCTTGGATGGCCTCTTTAGGTCTGCCTTTATTGGCTGGATTCGTCGCTGAAATAATGATGTTAATAGCGCTCTGGCACATGATATCCCTAGACGGTTGGAGTATTTGGTGGATGGTAGGCCCAGCATTAGTACTTGCTTTAACTGCCGCATATTATCTATGGTCGATGCAGAGAACTATCTTCGAAGGTGGCGAAAAAGGCCAACCTCCGGCTAATATGGTAGGTCACCCTATTCCTGACATATCAAACTCAGAAAAGTTTGCCATGTTGATAATGGCATTCTTTACAATCTTGTTTGGTATCATGCCGTGGATTGGATTAGACATGATGGATGATTGGACAAAACAAATATTCGATGGTTTGATAATTTTTGTCGGTAAAGGAGGTGCCTGATTTGTCAGGAGTAGAGAATGTTGAACCATTTGGTGATGGATTTATCGCAGCACTATGCCCAGAATTAATCATTTTTGCTGGTTTAATTTTGTTAATTATTGTACCAAATTTGGGTAAAGGTACAGTGCGAATTCCAGGTACACAAACTAGAGTAATGTGGTTCCTTGGCGGAGAACGATTCAAATTAACCAGTAATCCAAGACTACCAGCATGGATTGCAACGATCACACTGGGTGCAGCATTTGCTCAAACAATACTTTCATTCCAAGATGGTGTCGATAGAACCGCAATCGTTACTGATAGCGGTAAGCAACTGATGCTGGTTAACGGATTTAGCAGAGTATTCGAATTGATTTTCTTTGGTGCGCTAACCCTTGCAGCATTCGCTTCTATGAACCGACTTGAGGTTAAAGGAGTAGGGCCGAATCTTTCGACAGATGACCTATACAACAATCGCCGTCAGGCAGATTTCTACATCCTTATGTTGACTTGTGGTCTTGGTATGTCTGTAGTGGCTCTTGCTCAAGACCTGTTTGTTCTTTTCATCGGACTTGAACTTGCATCATTCTCAACTTATGTTTTGGTTGCCTTCTACAAGGAAACAAAAGCTGGTACAGAGGCTGGAATGAAATATTTCATTGTTGGTTCTGTCGCTTCCGGAGTGGGATTGTACGGTTTGTCAATGCTTTACTTATGGGCTGGATCACTACAATTCAATGTATTAGCAGAACAGTTTGTAATCAACGGTACTGACCCGCTTCCACTCATAGCCATGGGCTTTGTCTTGGTTGGTTTTGGTTTCAAGGTCAGTGCAGCACCTTTCCACTTTGCGGCACCAGATGCATATGCAGGAGCCAGCAGTCCAATTGCTGGTATTTTAGCGACGGCGAGTAAAGCAATGGGAATCATTGGATTATTGCGAATGTTGCTAATCGTAGCGGCTCCAGAAGCAAGTGAAGATGGCACAGTGTGGTTGACACTTCTCGGCATACTTTCTCTCGTTACCATGACATGGGGCAATATTGCCGCACTAGGCAGTACCAATCCAAAGCGAATGTTGGCTTATTCGTCAGTAGCACACGCCGGTTACATGTTAGCCGCAATAACTGCCATTGGAGCATGGAATTGGGACGATTCTCTCGCTGGAGATGCAGGAGAGTCTGCAGTGGCGGTTCTTACAGCACTTATTTTCCACCTAGTAGTCTTAGTTGCGTTCAAACTTGGTGCATTCTTAGTATTGTCAATACTTGAATCAGATGGCGATGCTTCACGCCTCTCTTCTTTGGGCGGTCTAGCTAAGAGAGAACCATTCCTCGGCGTTGCCATGTTTATCTTTATGATCTCACTAGCTGGTGTTCCACCATTGGCTGGTTTCGTCTCCAAATTGTTGGTAATTATGGGAATCGTCAAAGTGGCAGTTGGTGAGATAGGTGCTCAAATTGTTGCAGGTGGCGATTTAGGTTTGGCCGACGTTCATTGGGTTTGGTGGTTAGCATTTGCTATGGTAATCAACTCCGCAATCTCCATGTTTTACTATCTGAGAATTGGAGTAGTAATGTTCTTTGAAGAACCAGAAGAAGGCAGAGGCGGACCATTGCCATCAGGATGGCAGGTAAGATTCGCAGTTCTAGCATGTTTGATGGTCACACTGTTCATGGGTGTAGCAAGTGATAAACTGTTAGAGATTTGTGAAGTCGCTGCTCAAAGTTTGAATTATGATTGGAATTAATGCAATTCTAAGTGGTGAATTCAATAAGGGATGTCGATTAGCCCGCAATAGTGAGCCTCAATGGGTAGAAGACATGAAGAGAAAGTCGACGAAGAAGAACTAGCCCGTCTGGAGAATCCAGAGGACGGTTCCTCCGGCAAAATTCGTGTCAAGATGCCTAATCGTAGAATCAACGAAATGTTTGCTCTTGCAGACCAAATTCTCGGTGGTAGAAGAGTTTCAGTCTTGTGTGAAGATGGCGAAACTAGGTTGGCTAGGATTCCAGGAAAAATGCGTCGTCGTCAGTGGGTAAGAGAGGGCGACCTGATTATTGTATGGCCATGGGACTTCCAAGATTCAAAAGCTGATGTCAAACATAGATACACCAAGACACAAGCCATGTACTTGTCAAGAAAGGGAGTTCTACCAGATGACGTTGATGTATTTGGTATGAATGTGACCCATGATGATGACGATGAGCACAGTGATATTTTTGGTGTCGTTGAAGATGAATTCGATGATGCAGAGATTTCAGATGAAGAAACTGATGATGATGTTGACGACATGTTTGCCAGCGATGATGACGGTGATGATGTTGATGACATGTTTGCTTCATCAGACGATGAGGCTGAAGTAGATGAGGCGCCAGAAGCCGCGGAAGAGGAATTTGTTCCTGTTGAAGAGTATCCTGACTCTGGCGATGATGACGATGATGATGACGATGATATTGACATTGATTCGTTGTTCGGATGAAGTGGGGCTCGAGGTGGTCGATTGAAAGACCGAAGAGACGATTGGGATGAACTTGCAATTAACAAGAACCGCAATCGGAGAAAGAAGTCTAAGCGCGGCAAATCCAAGTCACTTGATCAAGATGAAATCGATGATAGAGACTTTGTAGGATCACTTGAATCCTCATCAGGAAAGTATGAATGGATGAAGGAAAAACGCTACAAGTCAATATTTAGAGACATCGAAAATAAAATCCAAGGAGCGATGGGCAAAGGACCTTTTGAATGGGTAGATAGACGGGTTTTCGACCAAGTTTTTGATCGTTTAACCCTTATGTCATTATACAAATTAATGAAGAATGAGGTAATTGATACCGTAGATTTTCCAGTGGCTAGAGGTAAAGAAGCACACGTATTCCATGGGACAGACCCTCAAGGTAAACCAGTTGCAATCAAAATATTTCATACCTCAAATGCAGTATTCAAGAATTTAATCCAGTATATTGAAGGTGACCAAAGATTCGGTGGTTTGCGACGTAGACATCGAGATTTGGTTGATATTTGGGTCAGGAAAGAGCAAAGAAATCTAGCCCGTCTATCAAAGTGGGGTCTACGAGTTCCAAAGCCGTTAGGACTGAACAAGAACGTTCTTGTTATGGAATACTTGGGTGATGATGCCTCACCTTATCCTAAATTAAGAGAAGTAATTGTTGAAAATCCTCAAGAAGTTTTTGAAGAATTATTGGAATTCCTTGCGGTATCATGGCAAAAAGCCAACCTTGTTCATGGAGACTTTTCTCCATTCAATATACTCTGGTCCGATGATGGTCCGGTGGTAATTGATGTTGGTCAGGCGGTAATACAATCACATCCAAAAGCTCAAGAATTTCTCATCCGTGATGTAACAAGGTTGGTTGAATGGGCTAACAAAAATGGTATCAAAATCGAATTAGCCGAAGCAATGTATGAAGTTCTGAATATGGATTTAACTCATGTAAAGGAAGAGGTTTGAATCACTCTTCTTCCCAACTGATATTCTCATCTTCGGAAAGTTCCATCATTTCAGCAACGGCTTCCTCGTCCTCTGGGTCAACTTGACTAGCACGCATTCTTCTTGAGCGTCGATCACTCACTTCCGAAAGACCAGGAACTAGATTTTCGAAGCCGCCGCTTACTGGTTCTTGGGATTTTAATTCAATTGTGTCTAGTGAACGGTTAGATAATTTCGCTCGACGTCGGTCCTTCTCAAGATATCCCAACACAGAACCATGCTCAGAGCCACCTGCAAGCATTTCAATTGCCTGTCTAGCCGCAAACAAACCCTCTTGTTCACCAATAATGACTACAGTTGACTTGTAGATTGTTATCTCAGTGTCAGTGAGATTCTCAATTAGTTTGCGTACCTTACCTTGACTTCCAATGATTCTAGAGCGTACTCTACGTTGTTGATTTGACCTTTTACCAACAAAGTCTCTTAGGTCTACCATCTCGAAAAAATGTCGGTCATCAAACAACCTAATCGCAGCTTTGGGTGCCATTCCTCGACCTATGGCTTTGATTACATCAGGCAATTTCATTGCTTTAACAGGATCATAACTACCAACATTACCCCACTGTACCTCAACATCTCCAGTCTCAGAATTGATGAATAAGTCTTCACAACCAGACGCTTCTCGAATAGACTTAGCAGTAGCACCTTTTGAACCAATTAAGACAGCAATTCTGTCTTTTGGTACCCTAGGAAGTGCTTGTCGCATAGTCGTGCGGGAGGCTTCTTTCTTTTCAATCCCTTGTATTTCTTTGAATGAATGTTATGATGAATGCACACGCAAAAATTGCTCCAATTGAGGGCATAAATGAGGGTGCATTGATGACACTACTTACCGATGCCCCAGTTACTACCATGTAGTTTTCATTATTTCCTTCATCATATTCATCGATGACATTGTTTGGGTCGATAACTAATCTTAGATCGTATTGTCCTTCATTGGGAACAGTATAATTCCAGATAAGCAATTCAGATTTGTCGGTCATTAATCCTGCATCCAAGGTCTTTGATTCAATGATTGTCCAGGCTACATTGGCAAACCTATCTGCAGGAGCAGCCTCCAATCTAACAGTAATACTGCCACCATAGTTCTCGTTTACCTCTAGTAGTCCAGTAACTGTTACATTACCGGTATTATCGCCTGGTTTGACGACCAGTCTATCGATGTTGGTTTCCGTCAAATTCCACTCAAAATCAATTGATGGTAGTATTTGATAGAATACTGGATTTGTTTGAATAGTATTGCCAGCAACATCCATCACAGTGGCTCTTAACATCAAATACTGTCGAGATTTTGTCGCCCAACTTGATTGTGCAACCGTGCTATCAAGGCCAGTCCCCATAGATGGTTGCCAAGTTCCTGAAATATCAGGGGTTTGACCAAAACCGTTGGAATCGAACCCATATTCAATATACGAACCAGTGATATCAACTCCAGAGGTAAAATCGCTCGCTAGGAATTCAACACTCGCAGCCCCTATAAGAGCAGTTGTTATCTCATCAACATTCCATTGACCCTCAATGGGTGCTTCAGTATCTACTTGAATGGTTACTTGACTAATAGGTCCTACATTGCCAACATTATCTGTAGCTCTGAGTGAAATAGTATGTACTCCATCACTGAGAGTTAGAGAATAAGAGTCTCCATTGGTTTGTGTCCAAGTGGTATCGTCGAGACTTATTTCGGTGAATGCAACACCACTGCCAAGCCCATCATCAACAGTGTTGAGTAATCCAGTCAAGGTTACTGATGATGAGGTAACCCAACCGGTGCTAGATCCGGTTGAAATTGTGCCGATACTAGGCCCAGTTCGGTCTATTCCAATGAACATGGTTTGTGTAGCAGTTAACCCAGAATTGTCATAAACAGTCAAACGAGGGTTCCATGTTCCTTCAGAAAAATCTCCTGATGACCAATCCCAGCCATAGTTAATTGTTGATGGCCCATCACTGGATGGCGTTCCTGGTCCAGGGACATTGGTCAAGGTTGCTCGTAATAAATCATCATCAACAGCATTCCATGAAAACTCTAACACGCCATCAGCGGCGGTGGAAAACCACGCTCTATCAGAAGCACTCGCACCAGTCCCATATTCGATATTACTGACACTAAAGTCGGTGATTACGGGGACTTGATTGTCGATGGTAAACGATGGTGATATTTCGACAACATTCTCAGAAACAGTTGAATCATATGCTGTTGCCCTTAGTTCGTATGCACCGTTGGAAAATGTTGTCGTGTCAAGATATGTAACCCATGGTGATGAGGTTAGTGTGGCAATATTGCTCCAAGTAGTACTATCATCAGATATTTCAATGTCAAGAGATGTTACTGTTCCTGTCCCCGAGAATGAGAATGATAGAGTGTATACTCCAGTCAAACTTTGTCCGGCTGTTGGGCCGTTTGAATAACTAATCGCAACATCAGAATTTGATTCAAAATTATTCAATTCATCAGTTAGATGACTAACTTCATTATTGGCGTTTGGAATGCTAGCAATTACCATCAACAGGCACATAACTGATGCCGTGACAACTGCTCGCATATTGACTACACATCGGCGGTAAGCCTTGAATGCTACCCTTGAATTTTCAAATATTCAAGGATTGGCAGGTTATTCACTGTGGCCGGGTTTTTATGATGTATAATGTCGGAAAAAATAGGTTAGTTTAGAGATGGGTTCAAGTGCTTCGTCAATAGTCCATAGGACTGATGGCACAGGGACGGGCACTTTTGATGGCAGCGATGATGGCCGTTGTGCTTGCTTTACCACTTGGAGTGTCGGCCTACGACAGCGGCGGTATTGAGGCCTCTGAAAGTCAAGTTGCAATGATTCCTTCTTCTGGACTGAATGTTGGCGATTCAGTCACATTTTATCTTACTTTGACGAACACTCAACAAGGCGAAGCAAACAATGTAGGATATGCATTTTACAAAAACCAATACAGCACTGCGAACAAGTTTGTGGAAAATGTAATCGATATACAAGGGGATTCTTCCGAAACGGTCGAGGCAACTTGGGATGGATTACTGGAAAGCGATGACAAAATTTGGATTACTTTTGAGTATCCACGAAACAGTGGTAATGAGGTATCATTTTTTGTTGAATTTGACGTTACTGGATTACCCAACTTGCGAGTAATTCAAACTGAATTAACGCCATCATCAATGATACACGCAGGAGATACGGTAGAGATTTCTAGTTTAGTGAAAAATACTGGTTCCCAGCCAGCTGGTGTCACTCAGTTGGAAGTTAATCTACCGGGGAATCTTGCAGACCAGTATCTTGAAACAAAATCACTTAATGCTAGCGAAGAAACATGGGTCAATACCACATTTACTGCTCCTCAAACAGGCACCTATACTGTTTATGTTACTCCGGATTTTAACGATGACGTTTTGGAGGCATCTGAACAAGGTAAATCAGAATCAGTAAGTTTACTGGTTGAGCCAAGAATGGACTTGTTCCACATTGGAGATATATCAGTTTCACCGGATACAGGATCATCAGATGGTCCTTGGACTGTTGAAGGAGTTATTGGACGAACAGGGGATTCTGGAAGTACAGATCTCACCATATGGCTTGAAATTGATCACAGCGGAGGTATGCTAGCCACTCAACCCTTTACCGTCACGTTTGCTCCAAGCACCTCCCAACAAGCATGGACTACCTCATTCGACGATGATTTGGTTGGTTCACTCGACCCAGGAAGTTATCAGATTACTGCAGTTATTGACCCATTCTCTGATGGCGGCTTTACCCAAGAGAATACCGATAATGACAGAATAAGTACATCATTTATCATTCTTGAAGCACCAGACGTTCTAGTTGATTCCATTGCTTTACCATCTTCCTCAGTAGTGCAAGCCGGTGAGAAGGTAACTTGGGGTGTAACAGTAACTAATCTAGGCGGAGAATCAGTTACTGGTAACCTTGTGTACACTTTTGAAGGTGTTTCAGCAACATCGTCAATCATCTCTCTCGATGCAGGAGAATCAATTTATTGGACTGAGGAACTAAACACTGCAGCAGGTTCTCACACTGCTGAGTTTATTGCTGAGTGGACTCCTTCAGTGGGGTATACCGATAGAGATTTGACCAATAATATTGCATCAAACACAATATCAGTTGAGTCGGGTTTGGTGCTTTACTGGGCAGGTTCAAGCCTCCGTATCCTCGACTCAGACGGAAATTTAGCAGACCAACCACTGGATGAAGGTAAGCAATACACTTTTGCAATTAACCTAAGCAGTCAAGAGCTTGGTTCACTAAGCATAGATTGTTTTGATTCAACAACTAATTCCTTGATATCTACAATACCTGTGAATGTCTCAACTATTGGTCAAAAAGTATCGATTGAATGTCAGTTCATTGCCTCAGCACCTTCTACAACAATTCAACTGGTTCCTTCCGACCCTTCCGTGACCAATACCTATACTCGAAAGTTAACAACAGAGTCTTCTGTTTCAGATGATGCTGAGGGCGAACAGTCAGGCATTGGAACAGCAGCACTAATTGGCATAGCTGTTGCGATTTTGATAGCAATATTTGTTGCCGCAATCTGGCTAACTAGAGAGTCTGAAGAAGAAGTTGAACGAGATATTTTCGAATATTGTCCGGCTTGTGATGGAGAATTAGAAGGTGATGAGAATAGATGTCCACATTGTAGTTTCAACCTGGCTAAAGCAAGGAAGCAGTTCCACGCATGCCATGAGTGTGGTGAATCAGTGCCAGATTTGATGGACAATTGTCCATATTGTGGCGCAGAACAGGACGTATCTAAGTTCTTTGAACGACGTGAGAGGCGAGAAAGGAAAACTATCCCTACACAAGAAATTGCACTACCGGAAGAAGATGAAGATAGAATTGTTTCCGGTACTGAAAACTTTGCAGAAACGGTCAAGGAGTTCGGTTATGATGAGGATCAATTAGAGGAAGACTGGGACGAGAACATTGCGACAGCTGAAGCTCAAATAGCCGAAATTGAACAAATGTATGAAGAAGAATTTGACACTGAAGGATTAACTCCGGAAGAGATTGAAGAATTAGAATCCCAGGTTACTACAAAGTTGAAGTCTATGAAGGAATTGAGCGACGACTCGCAAGACCTTGATGAGATGCTTGCCTCAAAAGGTGATTTGATGGCCCACAAGGATGATGATTCTGAGTTATCTGCAAGTGATGCCGAGATAAGAGGTAGATTATACGAGATAACCGGTGAAGACGGAGTTATGCCTGGTGATGAAGTGAATATTGGTATGGGATTATCTGATTCTTCAATTGCGGGCAATGAAATTGAAGAAGTAAGTTCGGATTTCACAGTCGAGGATGACGATCAACCACTAACAAGAATAGAAGAAAACGACGAATTACAACCAGCAAGGCAAAAGCCAAAACGCCGTCAATCGTCTAAGAAAACCGCTGAATGTGGTGCCTGTGGCGCTGAAATACCGGTTATGGCAAAGCAATGTCCAGTATGTGGGGCAGAATTTGAGTGATGTCCGTCGGCTTTCATAGGGTTCGTCATAGCAATCGCTCGGCCACCATGTGCGTCATTCGGACAGGTTGGGATAATTTTCTCCTCTTCAAATACTTGCCCGATTAATCACTTAATTGATAACCAAGATAACTATCGCAGTCTCATGAGGAGAAATAGTCTAGCGGTGTTTCTTCTTATGACTTTGATGACTTCTAGTCTTTCAGGGTGTTTAGGCCTACTTCAAGCAAGAGAGACAATCGAAGGACTTCGCGAGGAAGTTTACCAAGTATCCTATCCAGATAAGGTAGATATGACTCATACCTTTACCACGATAACAATTCAACCCTATTCAAACCAAACGACTTTTCCAGTAGATGAATCTGTTGAGAGAATAGAAATTTACTTCAAAGTCGGGATGAGCGGTTCTGACCAAATCTCCTGCATTGATGAGGTTCTAACTAGTGAATTACGTTATGTAAGAGCAGAGGTTACAACACCGTCTGGAATCTCATTTTGGTTACAAGATGTGTGTGAAGATGTTACTCCAACGGTTGATAGTTTTGAACCGAGTCCTGATTTTGAGGTTGGCGACTGGAAGTTAGATGTTGAAGCAAGGGGATGGGGAGAAAATACCATCGGCGCCTTTCAAGATAACTTCATCATTGTGATTACCGTTCACAGGGTATGTCAACAATATCCAATAGAGCCGCCGTGTGATCAGTAACTAAACTAATGAATCACTACAAGCGTACTTTCTTGAGCAATTTTGACACTTTCCAATGCGCTCATGATTGCGTTTAGCACCGCCCTCTACCATCAATCGCTGAATCTCCTGAACTTGGTCAAATAGTTCATTCTTTGACTCATCATCCCATAGGATTTGGTGAATATCATCATTACCGTAACGCAATATTCCATAAGGAGTATTACGAT
>CALDPP010000025.1 GCA_937911345.1 uncultured euryarchaeote
TCTTAGTTGTTTTATTACAGGAATAACTCTGTTAATCTCTTCTTCTATAGAAACTGATGAGGCGCCCGGACGTGTTGATTCACCACCGATATCAATCCAATCAGCACCTTGTTCAATCATCATCATGGCTTTTTTTACCGCTTCATCTGCTGAATATCTAGATTCGTCATAGAATGAATCAGGTGTGATGTTGAGAATGCCCATCAGTAATGGTCGGTTACCATTCATTTTCCTGATTCTTGGAAAATCTTCCTCTCCGCGTTCGATATCGGGTGTAAAGTTCTCACTCATTGACTCGTCCAGTTCGATAGATTTGATAAGTTGTGACCTTCAAGGGCCGCTAATGTCGGGTGGAGATGTTATGGATTCTGACGCTAGTGCTATATCAGATTCGCTCGATTCATCTAACTCTGCAATAGAGAACAGTCAAGAGTTAGCGGATAGGCTAATCAGTAGATTAAAGCCTGAGGATAACGCTTCTATCCTCAAAATGATCGCTAATAAAGCATATTTTAGCGGTGGATTAGGGACAATAATTCTAGTGTTCTGGTGGTTGACAGTTGATACAGGTAATGATGAACTATCTTCTGGAGTTTCGACATTCTTCGACTTAGATTTTTCTCAAGTAGCTCTGACTGTAATCGGTTTAGGACTCCTATCTGCCTTACTTAGAGACTTCAGTAGAGAACTTGGAAAGTTAGCGCCAGCATTAATTTCGGGTGCATTGATAATTCTTTGCTGCTTGTATGTCCTTGAGCCAATTGCCCTTGGATTCTTCACAGAAGAGTTGTCTAGTTCTGATGGTATTTGGCGAACTGCAAGATTGGCGCTACTTTGGCTAGGAATCACCTACTGCGCTCATTTATTGGTAGATGCGTCCCTTCTTGCGTGGTTAAAGAAATTCTGTGATTCCAAAGGCCTGATTATTGACCCATTAAGCGGTCGTGATGATTCAGGATCAGGACAATTTCTAGATGATTGATAATCTGATAAGCGGTGTAATAATGACAGGCTTTGAAATTGAAGTTTTGAGGTTAGGTCACCGACTTGGGAGAGACCCTAGAATAACTACTCACCTTGCATTGGTTAGTAGAGCAATGGGAGCGAGTAACTTTGTTTTGGCCGGTGATGAGGATGAAAAGTTATTCTCCAATATTCATTCAGTAAATGAGAGATTTGGCCATGGACTTTCCTGTCGCTACGAAAAGAGCCCCATGAGGATGCTTAGAGAAATTGCTAATTCAGACGAGGAAAGTAAACCAATAATAATTCATTTGACGATGTACGGCGAACCATTTAAAGAAGTAATTCCTAATATTCCTAAAGATAAACCAGTAGTTGTTGTTGTTGGTGGTGCAAAAGTGCCAGGAGAATTGTTCAAGGTTAGCGACTTCAATATCGCTGTCGGTAATCAACCGCATTCAGAAGTAGCAGCATTAGCATTATTCTTGGATAGTTGGACTGATGGTGAAGGTTTCAATCGTGAATTTTCTGAGCCTCAATTAGTTATATCGCCTTCTAAATCTGGAAAAGATGTAAAAGAGGTTCTCTAGAATCTTAGTAAGTAATAGTCTACTCTTGTCACAGTTGCTGTAAGAGCGTAAAATATGGACTGATTTTGGCAAGTGTTTCAACAAAAGCGCATGCCAATTATTATGTGAGTCCTTCATCGACAACTGCTGATGTCGATACCCGGTGAGGCTGGTGCTAGTTTCTGCCCGGGCTCTTTGGATGGTAAAAATCCAGAATATCCTCGGTTTAAGGACGCAGCAGATGGCCTCAAAACCGGAGAAGAATTAGCTCCGCAAGCCAGCGGTTTAGGAGTGTTATTGACTGCCGACGGTGGGAGGTATGAAGGTAAACTGTTTGGTGCAGAGGGTATCGGAGAAGGAGAGTTGGTATTCACTACTGGAATGATGGGATATCAAGAGTCTTTGACCGACCCCTCGTTTGCAGGCCAAGTTTTAACTTTCACATATCCTCTAATTGGTAATTATGGAATCCATTTGAACCGCTCTGAGTCGTCATCTGTTTGGCCAAGGGGAGTAGTGGTTAGGCACGCAATGAAAGAACCCGATCATCGAGACTCTGTTGCTACAGTCAATGATTTGTTGCGTTTACACAATATCCCGGGGATTGAAGAAATAGATACTCGTAAAATCACTAGAAATGTTAGAGAATTAGGGACTGTATTGTGCGTTTTTGGACCAGTTGATAAAGAAGAATTGCTCAGAGATAGACTCAGCAAACTAACATCTCCGGAACTCGACGATTTAGTTGATCTTGTGTCAATTAAAGAACCGGTTATGCTAAACCATCAATCAACGGATGAACTTGGTCGAACAAAGCCTAGATTAGCAGCATTGGATTGCGGCATAAAGTTCAACATTTTGCGCAGTTTATGTCAATATTTCGAGGTCATTTGGTGTCCTCCCGACACATCATTCGACACATTAGTAGAAGAATATCAAATTGATGCATTATTTTGTTCAAATGGTCCAGGCGACCCTGCCCACTCTGGCAAAGCCGCATCGGCAAAAGAAACACTTGCAAAAGCGGTGAAGTCCGGTTACCCTGTGATGGGAATATGTCTTGGTCACCAACTAATGGGTCTAGCATCAGGACTGAAAACATACAAAATGCGTTATGGTCATCGTGGAGCAAATCAACCTGTGGTTGATTTGGTATCTGGTAAGGTCTTGATCACCAGTCAGAATCATGGTTTTGCAGTTGCAGACCCAGAGGCTGGAATGCTTGCGGCTCATCCATCCGGTGCAACATCACCAGATACAGAAAATCTACATGGGCAAGAAGTAAAGGTACGTTATATCAATGCTAATGATCGGACAGTTGAAGGGCTTGACGTTATTGATAGGCCATGTTTTACTGTACAGTTCCATCCAGAGGCATGTCCTGGTCCTCATGACGCAGATGGCTTATTCACCAGATTCAGAGAAATAGTTGATTCACATTTGGGGGTTTCATGAATGCCAAGAAGAAATGATTTGAAAACCATAATGGTTCTTGGCAGTGGTCCAATAAAGATTGGTCAGGCTGCAGAGTTTGACTTCTCTGGTAGCCAAGCAGTACGAGCACTGCGTGAAGATGGTTATGAGGTAATACTAGTTAATTCAAATCCAGCAACCATTCAAAATGATCCCGAAATGGCAGATAAAGTCTACATTGAACCGTTGTTATCGTCTTCAATAAAGCGTATCTTGGAAATCGAAAGGCCTTGTGCATTGTTGGCTGGAATGGGTGGTCAAACAGCACTAAACATTGCCAGTGAACTGGCTCACTCTGGTGTTTTAGAAGAATTGGGAGTAGAACTTATTGGCTCAGATTTAGATGCTATTGACAAGGCAGAGGACAGAGATTTGTTTAACAAGGTATGTGAATCCATTAATTTGCCAATCAGCGAAGCTATTGCTTGTAATTCAATGGATGAGGTAATAGCAGCATCCGAACAAATTGGCTCATGGCCACTTTTGATTAGGCCAGCATTTACCCTTGGTGGTCTTGGTGGTGGAACCGCTTGGAATGTTGGTGAGTTGGTCGAAATTGCTACATTGGGATTGCGTAATTCTAGAATAAATCAGGTTCTTATTGAGGAATCAATTCTAGGATGGCAAGAATTAGAATATGAAGTAATGAGAGATGAAGCAGATAATTCGATTATTGTCTGTACCATGGAGAACATAGACCCAATGGGAGTTCATACAGGTGAATCAACGGTCGTTGCACCATTACAATCATTTTCTGACAGAGACCACCAAGTCCTTCGCGACCAAGCATTAGCACTAATAAGGGCACTAAACATCAAAGGCGGTTGTAACGTTCAGTTTGCGTTCAATCAGTTTACCGGTGAAATAAGAGTAATCGAAGTAAACCCTAGAGTTTCTCGCTCTTCAGCTTTAGCAAGCAAGGCAACAGGTTATCCAATTGCAAGGATTGCAGCAAAGATTGCTGTAGGTTACACGCTAGATGAATTGCCAAATCCAATTACTGGAGACGGTACAACCGCTGCATTTGAACCTACATTGGATTATTGTGTAGTCAAAATTCCTCGCTGGCCTTTTGATAAGTTTAGAACTGCGGATAGAACACTTGGTACCTCGATGAAATCAACAGGCGAAGTGATGGCCATTGGCAGAAACTTCGAAGAAGCATTTCTCAAAGCTTGGGCATCACTAGAACAAGGTTGCCCACATCCTCGACCATTGACTAGAGCAGATGAGTCCGAAGGAGAGACTATGGCTGAAAGGGCCAATGAACCTCTGCCGGATGAAGTGTTAGTAGATTGGTGTAGCATTGCAACAGACCGTAGAATGGGTGCATTAATCGAAGCGTTTCGGCGCGGTTGGACTGTAGAGAAAGTTCATGAAATTACTAGAATTACAAGATGGTTCCTATATCGTTTTGAGAAAATCGCTCAAATGGAAAAAGAAATGGTTGCTATGTCATGTAACCCCACCGAAATAGATGTTGATCAACTTAGGACTTGGAAGTCACACGGTTTTTCAGATTCACACATTGCAGACGCACTCAATGCTTTCCCGGCGTCCGGCTACAAATCACTGCCACGTGGGAGAGATGAAGATTCAGTAATGCGTAGAAGACATTCACTTTCGCTCCATCCAAATTATCGAATGGTAGATTCTTGTGCTGCGGAGTTTGCTGCAAAGACGCCATATTATTATTCAACTTACGAGCCTAGTTCCAGCACCGGTATCGACCACATTCCAAATCTTGAGAAACGCACTAAAGAGCGCTATGTTGCGATTGGTAGTGGTCCAATTAGAATTGGTCAAGGAATCGAATTTGATTACGGCTGTGTCCACGCAGTTATGGCAATTAGAGAAGCGGGCAAAGATGCGATTCTTATCAATAATAATCCAGAAACAGTGTCAACAGATTTTGACACGTCAGACCGACTATATTTCGAACCCCTAACTCTTGAATACGTAACGGAAGTCTTGTTGCGTGAACAAGCTCATTCGATATTGCTTCAATTTGGCGGTCAAACTGCAATTAATCTGTCACAACCGTTGAACAAAAGGTTACCTGAACTAGAAAAATTAGGACTGAACCTGCAAATTGCCGGAACCTCTTGTGAT
>CALDPP010000026.1 GCA_937911345.1 uncultured euryarchaeote
CGAGTAGGATGTGCTAGTGCGGCGGTTATCGGGTCTGCTCTTACTCGACTCATCTCCGCACCTAAATGGAAGAGGTGCTTCTATGGTTTAAGATGTCGCGTGATTTTGGTTTGGCAAAACGAGATTTGATGATTTCTCACCGAAGTAATGTTCTCTCAATTGTTTAAACAACGCAACGGTATCATGCCACAAATTCTTAGTGGTGATAAATAGCATTGAGAGGATGTTTCCTTTGCCAGAGAGTCTCGCTCCGTTGAAGATTACTAACAATACTGAACCTTCATGAATCAATACGCCTACCCATAGTTGATCGTAAAATTGGTTTATTACTGAAAATACCAAGATGAAAGTAATAGATACTGACATGATGATATTTCCTAGTAGAGCGCGATTCATCTTTACTGATAAATCGTATAAATCAACCAGCATCTTTGGCTCATCACCCGGGAACATGACATCTGCTGCTTCTAGGTTTACCGATTCACCAGTACCTACTGCAACACCGATATCAGCAACTGCTAGAGCCGCAGAGTCATTGAATCCATCACCAACCATCATCGTGACATGACTCTTTGAACGGTCTTCCACCCATTTGACCTTATCTTCTGGCGATAGTTCTCCTAATGCTGAGGATTCTGGTAAACCAACGCTCTTGGCAAATGCTGTCACTGATGATTGTTGATCACCTGATATTATTTCGACGTTAATTCCCCGACTTAGAAGGCTGTGGATTAATTCTTTACTACCTTCTCTTGTATCATCATGAATGAAAGTAAACAACGCTATTGCGGTGGATTCTCTAGTGAGAACACTAGCCCCCAGACCATCACTATTTGCTTGTTTTATTGCTTCAGCAATATCATCTGGAACTGAAATGTTGTGCTTATCGGTCATGTCAGCTCGGACAAATGATACCTCTTTGCCGTTGGCAAATCCTTTGACTCCTGCTTCAATATCAGTAATACCTGCCACAGAAGATGGTTCAACTGATTCACCTTGGAGGTATTCAAGAACCGCAGCAGCATAAGGGTGCGAAGAACGCTTCTCTAACCCCCCCGCAAGTGCCAATGAAGATTTACGTTGTCGGCCTTTTGCAATGGTGATGGAACCGATAGTTGGTTTTCCTGAAGTCAAGGTTCCAGTTTTGTCAAGTAATACGTGATTTACCTTGGACATACGCTCAAGAATGTTACCGCCACGTACAATAGCACCCATTCTTGATGCCCTGCTTAAAGCGGCGGCATGTGGCATAGCTGCTGCCAATAGTAATGCACACGGACAGGCAACTACCCAAAGTAGCAGAATGATTTTCCAGTTGCTGGTTGGGAACATAAAGTACCAAACTACCAATGCACCGAATAGTACGATTGGAACCCATATAGCAGTAAATTTCTCTATTTGGTTTTGAATTGGTGCTTTTTGATCCTTGAAACTATGCACTGCTTCAATCAACCCAGATAGCCTTGTTTCTTCGCCAACAGCGGTAACCTCGAGCAAAACCGGACCACGCGATAATACTAATCCGGCGTTTAGTTCGTCTCCCTTCTCAACCTCTACAGGAGCAGATTCTCCCGTGAGTGGCGCTTTATCTAGAGCACCAAATCCATCAACAATTATGCCATCAGCAGGGATTAATTCGCCGCTTCTAACCTCTAATATGTCCCCCACATTAACTAAATCTAGAGAGATTATCTCATGCTCTTCTGTCGGTTTTTGATGTTGATGAGGAGTCACCTCCAATGGCTGGATAGATGGAGTAATTGACTGCACAGAAAAGGCATTGAATTGCATTGGACTAGCAAGTTTTATTGAAGGGTTTAGGATTTTCCTAGCGGTTCTTGGAATTCTGTCTAGACCACCTTGCATGAGTTCTCTTGCATTATCTAAAGCACTATTTTCTAAGTGTCCCGCAATTGCCACCAAGATAACAACCATCAATGCCTCTTCCCACATTCCAAGAATTGAGGCACCAATAACTGCGATACTCGTTAGCACTTGAAAGCCCATCTGTTTTGATAACAAACTGGCGATAGCCTCATGGAACATCTGTAAGCCACCAATTAAGACGCCGTATGCCCCAATCAGACCTAGAATAATTGGCGACCAACCTAGAAATTCACCAATGAATATGAGGAGCAGAATAGGTATTGCAATGGTTCCACCAAACAACCTCCATTGGTCTGCCCTTAGCCTGGTTGTTGATGCTTCGGTAAACTTTGGTTCAATTCCAATGACATTCCTCAGTGAATCATCCCTGGCTTTAATCAATGCTTTTTTTGGTGCTGGAACCATTTGTAATAAAATCTCATCGTCCTTGGTAATTTCTACATCGAGAATTCCGGGCTGCCGCATCATTAATCTCTTGACATCTTTTTTCTGGATATTGTTTCGTTTAGCAACTACCTCAGCATTTGTCGATGAAAGCAAGTTTAGTGGGACATTTGGGGGATGGCCAAGTGATTTCATGACAGTTGAAACTTGAGACATAAGACCTTCATCCAAGTCCACAGTCAATTTGATCTCGCCTGAAGTAACTGAAATCTCGGGGTCGACTACTTGTTTAAGATGAGACAGCCCACGCATAGCCTTTGAAGCACAATCTGGACAATCCATGCCTATCAAAGGCCAATCCACTTCATATTTGCCGCCGACCTGTTCTACCACTGTTGTATCTAGTATCTCAGCGTCGAGAACCTCAAATTTTTCTGAAACTTTTTCAACAGGTTTTTTGGTCCTTTTTTGAGTTTTAGATTTAATTGGTTTGACCACTTCATCTTCTAATGACATGAAGGATTCTTCATCATCCTTCCCCGCCATGTTAAAGGCTGGGGGTGGTTGTTGATGAATTATATCCTACGATACTGTATGGTATGATGCGAAAATTGATGAGATAAATACCCTAGCGTTAAGCATGCAGTGGCTTCCTGACAACTGGAAGCCAAAAGTTGTGGCTGTAGACATTGATGGCACTCTTACCAATGAGAATAAACTGATTGAGCCCTCTGTAATCGACGCATTACAGCGATTAGAAAAGGCAGGAATACCAGTAATATTAGCTACTGGAAATGTCAGAGCCATAACCTATGGACTTTGGCGATTTCTAAATTTGAGCGGACCAATTTGTTGTGAAAATGGTGGTGTGTTATGGCACCCTGATTGGGGAGAAACAAAATATCGTGCTGATGGTAGTGAAGCTAAGGCTGCCGCACAATGGTTGGCGACAGAAATTGATGGTTTACGCTGGGAAGGTATTGAGACCAATCAATGGCGTGAAAGTGAATGGTGCTTATCTCCGAATGAAGATTTGGAAAAAATTACTCAACTGATTAGTAACAGTCAGTGGTCACATTTGTCGGTTATTCGTACTGGTTTTGCTATTCATTTAATGGAACCGCAATTGTCAAAGGGATCAGGTTTGAAAATTATACTTAGTAAAATGGGACTCACAGCCGACGACTTACTCTGTGTAGGTGATGCCCCTAATGACCTGTCAATGTTCGAATTATCTAGATGGTCAGTTGCAGTAGGTGGTGCATTTGCTTATGTGACTCAAGCAGCAGATGTTGCTTCCCCTTACCCTCATGGCAAAACAATTGAACCACTAGTAGACGCAATTTTACAATGATACCTAGTTATGGTTAATTGATACGACCTTTTTTACGATTAATTTAATCGGTTTAGAAATATGGAAGACAAAAGTGTGATGAATGAGGATTACACTAATGTCACAATTACTACAATCGTTACTATTTCACTAGTAATTATTGCATACTTCATTGTTTCCGATATAACCGAAATAGTATCTGAAGTATCTGCCAGTTTCTCAAGTTCTTCAGCACTGGTACTAGCCTACCGAATTCTGTGTTTTAGTGCGAGTGCTTATGCAATAGTGTACATGTTTACTTGCGGACCAGGAAACATGCGCGTTGTCTCTTTGGCAGAAAATCAAGAGATAATTATGAGCCCTGAGGGTAAAGAGAAATTTGTTACTTTCTCATCTTGGACTTTAATGATGTGCGTAGCATATTTTCTTCTAGCAATTATTGACCAAATCATCAATATTTGGGGAAGCTCTATTGGTTTTATTTCATCACTTCAAACAATAACCTTCGTTACAGGCATTTCTATGGCTTTTTTGACGGCAACTGTAGTTAGACACATAATTCTGCCAGATGAAGTAAGAATAGAACGTGAGCACGGACATATGTTTCTTTATCATGAACAAATAATGCACAATTTTGCCGCAATTTTTCTCGCTTTTGAAATGCTGATTGTCACTCCAGATTTGAATCCACAATTAGCAATTTTTGGACTACTTATTGGAATACTATACATCACATTTGCCTACTTATTTGCCTACTTTGGAGATGGTTATTTTGTTTATGGATTCTTACATCCTAGACCAAAAATAGCACCGATTTTTATAACCGGACTTGCGTGCAGCATTGCTATTTTTTACTTTGGATTGTGGTATGTGAATCTGGTTGCAGAGTACAATCACTGGCTAAGTTGGCTAATGATTACAACATGGTTACTTTTGATTGTCCAATTTAGACCAAATATGGAAAATGAGAATCAAACTTGAATTACAAGTTGCCATGGGATGTTTATGGAACCAAGTGCGGACCCTGGAAAGACGACCAACCAAAGCCCTTGGATGGGAAATGGTGCTCCAGCACAAATTCAACCACAATTTCCAGAACAACAGATAATCGTGATTAACCCAAAATACAAACCAGATTTTAATCTTAGAATATGGTCGACATTCATCCTTTTAGGCGGAGTAATTACCTCTTTTGCGCTTCCATTCATTGGATTGGATCAAGACTTGTACATGTTACTTGAAATATCGAGTTACTTATGTTGTAGTTCATTTATTATTGCCTCAGTATTGGATGCTATTTACCTAAAAGGTAAATCTGACTGGCAGAATTCAATGGGTCTCTCAACATCAGGAACAACTGTTTCTCTTGTTCTTACAATAATCTTTGCCGGATTTTTATTCGTCATTCTATTTTTTAACCTCATTGACGGTTACTGAGGTGGTGGCGAGGGCAGGATTCGAACCTGCGAAGCTTTACGCAGAGGATCTTGAGTCCACCCCCTTTGACCGCTCGGGAACCTCGCCAGTATTCCATGCGTGGTGGGTTTCATTCTTGACTATTCCTCTTCCAAAACTGGTTCTTTTTGTGGCAACTTTTTGTCCCGTTCTTGTTTCCTGATGGCGATTTGGTCGAGATGATGTTTGGTGTACTGCTCTAATTCCTTAGCCCTTTGGAGATAAGCATACGAGAATCCACCAACAACTATGATGAGGAAAATAACGACCAAACCAATTGTACCCATTAGGTCTTGCTGCTTTGACTCGAATTCTTCGACATTTTCAACCAACAGTGATTGTGATTCAGAATAATTTTCCAATGAAATAATTATCTCGATATCTCCTGTCGTCCATGCTTCAATATCCCATTCGATTAACTCCCATTTGCCACCATCAAGTGCTATTGTACGACTTGCTAGTTTCCTTCCTTCAATATCTGATAATATAACGGTGATATTACCCGATTCTAAGCCAGCGTTGACTATTCTAGTAGCAATTATCAACGACTCTCCATCCATTGGATTATCGGTTCTTAACTCAACTAAACTCAATTTTGGTTCAAAATCAATCCAAGTTATCCTTGGAATAAGTGGTTCAGACAAGGTTGCGAAACCTAGTAATTCTTGTCCAGAATTATCAGTTAATGTAAGCCATATAACTAATTCATCACCTTCAATTATCGTATGATTTCCAACATTTGAAAGGTTAATTGAATTACTAAACTGATAAACATCATCAGCGCCTGCAGTTAATGCAATTTGGCTCGTAAATGGAACCTGATTAACGATTAAGCCATCTCTCTGTATGTCCCAATTAACGGTTAGCTCTTGATTAATTAGAGTTGAAGCCTCGACGACAGTTCCTTCGAATATAACACGAGATAAATCAGTTGAATCTAAGCGGAGCATATCCTTTAATTCAAGTATCAGCAACGGACTTTCCCGATCGATAAAAACGGTACCAAAATTTGTAGAATAGTGATTTCCATGGCTAGATTGAACCCATAATTCAACAAGGAAACTTTCTTCCTGTGTATTTGATGGAACAGTAAATTCACATATCATTTGACCATTTTCAAATTGCAGTAAATCAATCAATTGTGAATCATTATTGACTTTACAACCAATCTCATCATACGGAGATAAACTATCCAAATTTATGTTAGAATCGTTGAACTGTAAATTCACTTTGGCACTAACTACATCGCCGGGATTAGCCCATAATCCTGATTCTAATGTGGTACCAATCGGACTAATATTATCAATAAACTGAATTTTGTCAAGATTAACTTTTGCATTTATGTCCCATGATAGCCCGCGAATGTATGATGTCCCGAGTTGCAAATCTTGGCCGTCGTCAAATAATTTCAATGAAGGGATACCTGATAGCTGTGGATTAGAATTTACCATTTCCCAATCAATAACGAATCTCGTAGTAATAAGCCACTTTTGCAAGCCTGATATTTGTGAAACTTCAACTTCCGGCTGAGTAGAAAAACAGTTTATATCATAGATGACATGTTTCGTTCTTGGGATATAATCAATGTTACATAAATCCGGAAGTTCTCGACCGACCAATGCCAAACTAATCTTGTCTAACGATTCTATACCATTATAATCTGTAATCGAGTAAGTGAATGAATGTTCGAACGATGGCAATAACGAACCATTCACTAAATCTAAGGAGAGAGATGATGAATCCATCAGTGTTTGAAGTTGATCTTGTACTAAAATTGTTACAGCATCATTCGCCTCTCCAAAGGCACCTCCCTGAATCAGAGAATTACCTGCCAAATCTTGCATATCAAATACAAGACTCAACCTTCCAGAATCAAATGGCCCCTTAATTTCCTGCCATGAAAATGCAGGAATGTCTAATACTGCAAAGTTAGATGCATAATTAACTGAAACTGTCGTAATTCGATACTCATCCTGGTCCATTACCGAATCCCCATTTACGTCATCAGAATATTCAGACCATGAATAAACCACTAATTCAGTATCAAGGCCCTCAACATCCTCAACGGTAACTTGAATTGGAATATCTTGATTCAATGTCCATATATGGCCATCTGCGGGAATTAAACCTGAAGGGTCGTAGATGTTTACCGACCTAAGTGATGGGCTTTCCACATCAAAGATAAACCGAGTGTTCATGCTAGATGATGTTTGATCTAATGCATTATTACTAACCTCATCTATTGGACCAATTCTAGATAGGTGCACGGATATTTGGATAGTGGTATTGGATGGTGCATCTCCAATATTTGGTGTAGTAATCTGGGTGGTAAAAGCGCCAGCGTCTGAGATTTCAGTAAACCAAGAATACGACCAATCAACTTCTTCATTGTGCCATTCGTTTTGTCCTCCCGATACATTAACTGGAGGTATCGCTGTCAATCTAACTTCTACTTCAGCATCATTTTCATTCAGCAAATCAGAATTGATTCCTTCAAATCTAACTGTCCCAGAAACTGTTAAGTTGTTTTGTTGTGATATACGATATGGCCAGTTTTGATTAGTCCAGTCATTGATTCGATTATTTGAGGAGTCGAGGATTGATAACTCAAAAATCTCCAAATCGTTTTCAATTTCATTAAATTGAGAATCTCTAATCAATAAAGCTGGACCGGTCACTAAGCCATCAAAATCAGTAGAATTAACCATCCATACTATATCGTTAATGTCATCTAAATACCACGAACTCTGTAGCGTCCAATTAACCAAACAGTAACCTCCATTACAAGCGGCATTTGATTTTACACCGACTATACTTACATTTTCTCCACCGGATAAAATATTGAATGTAGGACTGTTAGTATCTAAATTTCTTACTTCAACAGTAAATCTCTTTCCGTGTTCAGTTTGATCTTCTGATGCAGTAAGAAGAATATTATCAAATCCAAATCCACTATCTGACATTGTGACTGGATTAAATCGCCAATGCGAGGTTTGGATGGAGATTTCTTGGCCAGGTAGCCATTGCTCTTTGTCGATACCAACGATACGGTCAATTTGATGCAAATATGATTTGTAACTAAATTTGGTGGTCACTGAACCATAATCAGTTTTCACAGATATAGGGAAATCAATATTTCGAGACATAGACTGATTTTCTAATTCGTGTTTAATTGAGTTAAGCTGATCGATATCCAAATCGATGTGGAAATTATTTACTGAAGAGATTGCTGAAAATTTATTTATTTTAAGGTCAATCTCAGTGCTAGATTGCAGTGATAGTGTACAGACAAAAATACCAACATTATCGCCAACTGAATCAAAATTAGATTGACGATTGTCACAATTATCTCCTTTGATAATGTTATACAACGACAACTCAGTACCATATACTGCAAAAACTTCGTTGGAGTTAGAGACTCGCAACTCTCCTGCTGAATTAGACTCTATCTCCCCGCTAATCTTCAGAGCAGCATTATCAATAGATGATTGAGGATTTACAAAATCAAATATCTGGTAAGTTAGATTCAAAACTTGATTTGGCTGGAGGTTTATTTGATAGTTGTCATCATTATCAGGTGATTGTAAGACTCCATCGACCAGAACTGTTGAAAATGAGTTGGTCAAGAATATTGATGATAGTCCTGAGTTTGACATATCTGAATAAATCTCATTGGTAGTATTAATTACCCCAATAGATATGTTTCTGGAAGGTAAAACACATTGTGGAGTGTAGTGGAAGTAGTCTAAATTAGATGTGCTGTCAAAAATAATGGTAATGTTATCGGCAAGCGTTGGAACCGAGAATACATTAGCAAATTCTGCAATCATTGAATCAGTTTGTTGATAATTATAATCTAGTGAAAAATAATCTGATTGATAGGATACATTATCGCCATAACTGGTTATTTTAGTATCAATTGAAGGGCACCCAGGGTAGGTTTTGAATGAAACCTCAGTAAATATGTCTGCACTCATTTGGCCTTGTTCATTAATTACCAAATTTTGACTATTGTACGTTTCATCCAGCATATTAGTTGCGTGATATGCATCAAAATATGATGATACTCCCATCTCAAGTTTCTCTATTTCTGGTGTGACATAATAATTGTCACTTGATAATTTAGCATTAATTTGAATGCTTGGCACCTCTACAGGGTCGAATAATAATTCAATTGGTAATGTTCGGTTTGAGTATCCCTCTACTACCAAACCACTTGATGCATCAATTACATCAAAGACCACTTGAGTGCCATTTGGTTGACTGACAAGGCCGTCAATTTGTGACCACCCAAAGTTCTCATCGGCATATATTAGTTGAGAAAGCCATTCACCACTTTGCTCGAATACATCGACCTCAATACCGACATCATCAATATACCAACCATCTAACTCAATTAACTGGTCAGAAAAGAAACTGAACCTAAAACGCACATCACTACCTGATAGATTCGAAATATCATATTGCTTAAGTTGGAACGGTAATGATGAATTTCGGCAACCGTTGGCGATTGTACTGCCATCAAAAATTCCTTCTCCATAAAATGGGGAATTCGTATTAGCAGTGGATATCTGATCGTGGAAATCGCCGATTTTAGCAGGTAAATACCACCAATTAATGCCACCATCTGTTGATACAGAAACAGCACCTCCATCCCAATTTGCTTCAGTACAAACCCAACTATTGAATGTCAATCTTGCCGATGCGCTCGATGGAATTGAATACTCTGGAGAGACTAAATGAGTATACATTTCATTGGTATATTTCCCATTAAGTTCTATTCCTATTCCGTACTGTCCTGAACTCCAAGCATCGGGCCCGTATATTGCTCTAGGTGGTATTCCTCCATGTGACCATTTGTTATTGTCTTGTGAAGAAACCGCCCATCCCAAAGGTAAGACATCAAAATTATTGAATGAAAATGTCTTTGATTCTTGCGAGTCGAGGCCCATATTCTGCGTCCATTGCCATTGGTTTGGCGTTTGAATTCCGCTTGGCAACCAACCATCTGTTGAATTCATGCC
>CALDPP010000027.1 GCA_937911345.1 uncultured euryarchaeote
CAACAAATTCGTTGAAATGTGATGATGCAAAGTGCGGCATTGAGATGCCAGCAATTTCTGATAGCTTTTGCTTCGCCAAAATACACGCCGTCATGTTTCTAGTGGCTAAGTGTTCTAGACCTTCAGGTCCTAGTAGGGACATGTGCATTGCACCCATTAACGCAATCAGTGTTTCATTAGTACATATGTTCGAGGTTGCTCTGTGTCTTCTAATGTGTTGTTCTCGTGTTGATAGAGTCAAACAATATGCTTCTTTACCATCGACATCGATACTTCTTCCAACTATTCTACCTGGCATCAATCGTAGATACGGTTGACTGCAAGCGAAGATTCCGTAAATTGGTCCACCACCAGTAGGTGGGCTGCCAAATGGTTGACCTTCTCCTACAACTATGTCTGCACCGTAATTACCAGGGGCTTCAACAAGTCCGAGCGACACAGGTTGAACACCAACAATAAGAGCGGTGTTTTCACCAATGATTTCCTTAATTTGAGTCAGTCCGCCGTCTAGGATTCCCAATGGATTTGGTTGCTCGACGTAAACTCCACATGAGCCGGCAGCATCTTGAACTGATGACAAGTCTAGAGTTCCGTCCTTATTGTGCCGCAAAACCTTGAGTATAATTCCAGCCCCCTGACAATAGTTGTGCATTACCGACATGCGGTCAGGAGGAACTAATTCCGATATGTAGACCGTATCCTTTTGTGTTGCTTTGCGGTTGTGCACCCTAACAACACAGGTTAGTGCTTCAGCTGCAGCAGTTGACCCATCATATAGCGAAAGGTTAGCAATTGGCAATCCTACTAGTTCTGAAATTAATGTTTGAAATTCCCACATAGCCTGCAACATACCTTGGCTAACTTCTGGCTGATAAGGAGTATATGAGGTTAGGAATTCACCTCTAGTTACCAATTGAAAAACCGATGACGGGACATAATTTCGATATATTCCTGCTCCAAGGAACGAAACCACATCACCCATTGCTCGATTTGCACCAAGTAATCGCTTTGCGTCGGCGATAATTTCCTCTTCGGATTGTGGTGGTGGAAGTGGTAATGGCTCGCTCATCCTAACATGCTCTGGAAGGTCGCTAAACAGGTCGTCAATGGACTCAAAACCCATCTCCTGTAGCATCTCTAGTTCAAGGCCTCGATTTGGTAGTTGGTCGACCATACTTACTCTCCCCTTACGGCTAATTTAAACCCGTGCGCGTAACGCCCATAATATTCATGTTTCTTGGAGGATTTCACAAGTTACCAAATTCAAACAAATGGTGGCCTTACAACTACAGCTTTGACAGATTTTCTTGGGCTTGCTACAACCATGATTTCATCTCCTTCTGATACACCTGAGATATATCCGATTCCAATACCTACATTACCTAAACTAGGCGATGGTGCCCCCGATGACAATCTACCAATTATGTTGCCCTCAAGGTCAGCAACATCTTTGCCAGGTCTAGGCAGTGGTCCTTTTTCTGTATATTTTACTCCCCACCATTTTGCATCGCTTTCTGTATGAGAAATTACTCGGTGCTTACCGATAAAATCATGTTCTAAATCGAGACCAAATGGGACATTAGTTTCCCAAGAATCTCTAGCCAAAAATTCTGAAGATTCTGGTAATTCAGGCCAACAAAAGTCTACACCACTAAGCAGATAGCCCTTTTCCAAGCGTAGTGTATCCCTAGCCCCTAATCCAACAGGGGTTGATCCTGCATTGATTAACGAGCGCCATAATTTAGCTGCCTCGTCATTTGGAATAAAAATCTCATATCCTGCCTCCCCTGTATATCCTGTACCTTGAATCCAGCCGCTGATCGAGAGTTCATTCGCTTCGATAACTTGCCATTTGAATCGGCCAACATGATTATCTGAACCTAAAACTGTGCTCAGTATCGCTTTTGAATTCGGTCCTTGCAGTGCAATTATTGACATCTCCGGCGATAAATTCTCAATTGTTACTGAGCCATCACTTGGCAATTTATCACTAAACCAGTCCCACATTACACCTATCATTGAAGCGTTTGGCACACCAAGGATTTCTTGCTCTGAAACAATAGCAAAAATCATGTCATCAATAATGAAACCATTGTCATCAAGGAAATGTGTATATGCACAACGGCCCACGGGTATGTTGGTTACTTTTTGGGTGGCAACACTCTCAAGCCATTGCCTAACATTTTCGCCAGTAAAGCGAAATGTACCCATGTGACTGACATCGAAGAGACCTGCCCCCGACCTTGTTGCTAGATGTTCCTCTTTGATATTGGAGTACCATATAGGCAACTCAAAGCCATGAAAATCTACGATATTAGCATTGAGAGCAACGTGCTCCTCGAACAGTGCGGTTCTAACCAAGTCTCCAGTCGACATAAATCTCCCAAAACTCGACGCTCCTTAAACAAAATGATACTAGAACTCAGCGGGAATATTATTGATAATTTCAGAGCCATGTCTCTCTATTGAGGTGATTAATGAGCGTAAGACTTTTTCATCGATTAGCGGGTTTGCCACAACAGCCCTAATGACAACATCATCACCAATATTTGACCGGCTAACAAGATTAATTCCTTCTCGCATCATTCGATTTCGAATCTCGGTGTTTAGTTCATTCAAATCATAATCATCGACTTCATATCTAAAACAAACATTTGACCAATCTCTCTCTGACATCATCGATAAATGCTCACTATCGTTCACCAAATCTTCCAGATATCCAGACAAGTCACAGTATTTCTCAACCATTTTGGCCCAACCAGAATCACCAATTTCACGCCATGCTATCCACAACTTTAACGAGTCATTTCGCCGGCCACATTGCAATGAATATCTACCCAAATCAACATCCTTGGTATCATCGTGGAACAGATAATGAGCCGAATCTCCATGTGTGCATACCGACCTAAGTACGGATTTGTTCTTGGTGAGGAAGACACTACAAATAAGCGGCAAACCCATCATTTTGTGGGCGTCCCAGCAAATACTATCAGCAAGTTCAACGCCATCCATTAGTCCTCTGTGACGTCGAGAAAACAGACAACTTCCACCCCATGCAGCATCGACATGTAACCATATGTCGTTGTCATGGGCAATTTGTGCTATTTCCCTTAGAGGGTCGAATGCACCTCGAACGGTGGTACCAGATGTTGCTATAATGCAAAAAGGGACTCTATCATTAGATGCTGCGCGATTTATTTCTTCAAGTAATGATTCTGGTTTCATTCGGCCACCGGAATCACATTTTACTTTAATCAAGTTTTGATGACCTATACCAATCACATTTGCCGACATCAAAACTGAATAATGTGCCTCTTCAGAAACAAAAGCAACATATTTGGTGCCATCAAATCCATTCAATGATGACATTGGATCAGCATATTGCCTAGCACACAACATACCCAACATGTTTCCGTTGGAACCACCTGTAGTGAGCGTGCCAAATCCCTCACCGTAACCAACAATTTCCATCATTCTCTCAATAACTGCCTTTTCGATTAAGGTAGCAATGGGTGATAGCTCATAAGTATACATCGACTGGTTCGTAAGGGCTGCGATTACCTCACCAGCAAATCCAGCGACATTCAACCCACCCCATAATGGGTTCATAAATTCAGGTCTGTTAGTTTTCACACATTGTTTGAGAAATTCATCGATGTCATCTAGCACTGATTCCGTGCCATGACCTTCTAGCGGCAGCGATAAATCAGTTGTTTTTTTTCTAGATGATGCAGGTAAGTAATCGACAGTTTTCTGTCCTTCATTGTGTGATTGATCAACATAATCTGCTATTCTTGCTACAAGGTTGTCCAGGAAGTCGCCTAGTTTATCCCCTCGCATCAAAATAAACCCAGCGCGCTAATCTATTGAACCATGCGGTTGCATTCTTTAAGTTGGTTTTGAGGTGATTAATTCATATTGCATATAATTTAATTAAAATTGCATTCACATCACTAAGATGTATTTTTATCTTAAGAAACACAAATTTCCCGAAACATAAGTGAAAATCTAGTTGTAGCTGTTGATACAGTGAAAATAAGTTAAGAATTGGCAAATAATTCTCTATGAAAGCCAAGATTTTCCGGTATTTTTGCATGCAGATTGCATAATTTGTTAGTAATATTGAATAATAACATCATTTTAGCGTCACTCATGTTAGGAGAAGTAGGCAGCAAATGGCTTGATAGATTACACCAACATGTGGCGAAGGATTTACGTGGAAAAGGGTGGTCTCAAACAGAAATTGCTGCAATACTTGGGTCGACCCAAAGTACAATATCTAGACATGTCCAGAAACCGACAATACAATTATCCGCTTCAGCAGATGAAGCAATGGTTGATTCATGGGCGAGTGAACTGTCACAAGCACTATCCTCTATCGGCCCGAGTGCTAATGTAATCAGGCAACGTTTGATTGTTGAGATGCAGTTTGGCGGGAACCAAACCTTGAGATTTGACAAAACTCTCACAGGACTTGACTTGGATAGTGGCCAACTAGAGAGAGCACTACTCAGAAGATTAGAATGGGCAATTGGCAGACTTGATGTAAAACGCATACAACATAGTATTCCAGCCGTTGGCATGAATATTGCATCCTGTATCAAAGGTGCTAGAAGTATCCAAGAAGTTGCTGCATTTCCTGGCAGAATAGCGATTGTTAACGGAAAATTACGCCACCATGAAACACCAGCATTTGGAGTCTCTAACCATTTAGCATCCGTGCTGATACAAGCCCATACCATGAATGAAGCAAAAACTTCGATAATCAACCTAAAACCGGAAATCGCTGGTGATAAAGTAAATCTAACAAAGATCAAAGGGGTTTGTGACCAGTTAGGATACTCCTTTGCCACATGTAAAAAAGGGAAATTAATCGGCTCTCATGCTAAGCTAGATATCATTCTAGATGAAGGAGGATATGGTTGGGAACCGAGTTTGTACGTATTGGCTCATAACCCATTGGAGTTGATTGACAGAACCCATCAAATCGCTGCGCAAATGGGAGGTGTTTGAATGCGTCTAAAAGCAGTATTGTTTTCTGTATTCATAGTTTCCTTTTCCCTATCTGGATGTCTAGAAAATAATGACAATGGAGATTGTGAAAATGGCACATTGGACATTCTAACCTATGACATATTGGCATTGAGTGATGAGATGGTCGATGCTTTCACTGATAAGACAGGATATTGTGTCAATTTCATCAAGGAAGATGATTCAGGCGGCATTCTTGACCAGATGATGTTGACTAAGGACAGTCCTCAAGCAGACTTGATGATTGGTTTAGACAATACCTACCTACAGACAGCATTAGAGAATAACCTCCTAACAGAAACGGCTTACAAGACACATCCTAGTTACACTAACATATCTAGTGCAGCATTAGAATCGTATAGTGGTTCAATGGCAATTCCCTTCGACATGGGACCTGTTTGCCTAAATTATGACGAACGTTTTGTTGATGGCGAAAATGTAACTATTCCAACTTCATTGTGGGATCTCACAAATGAAGAATGGCGTGGTAAGATGACATTCCCCTCACCTGTGACCTCATCACCGGGCAGAGCATTTTTAGTAGCAACAATTGATTACTTTGAAAACGATGGCGATGATGAAACCAATGCTTTTGATTGGTGGAACATGATTAAGGAAAATGGAGCAATATTTACCTCTGGTTGGACAGAATCTTACGAAACTCACTACACTGGAGGTTATGGCGAATACACTACTGGATATGTCGGCGATGCCCATCTGACTGTATCATATTGTCAGTCGCCTGGAGTAGAAGCATTTTACGCAGAAAACTACACGCACTCAACCTCCATCACACTGCCAAAAACTACTTTCCAGCAAATCGAGTATACTGGGATAATTAGTGGTGCAAAAGACGTCGACGCTGCTGAGGCATTTATTGAGTATCTGCTAAGTACTGAGATCAATAAGAATATGCCAGAAAACAATCTAATGTACTCTGTATTAGAAGGTCAAAACCTACCAGAAACTAACGGCTACAGACACCATGCAGACATCCCAGAGCAGAATTCGAATATTGAAATCTCTAGGATAAACCAAGAAATGTCAACATGGCTTGAGAATTGGAAAACTGCTACAGACTGAGGTGAGATACTGCTGAGCGCTAATCAGCAGACCAGGTGGTTAATTCCATTTCAGTGGTCAATAGTAATCGCATTTTGTGGTTTGACAGTTATACCATTAGCGTATGCAATTCATAGATTAACTTCGGTCACTGACTTAACGGTAATTGATGCAATATTGAATTTCTTTGAAGATGATGACACAATAAGAGCGTTAAAATTCACAATGCTTGAAGCAATTATTTCAACTATCATGACTCTGTTAGTTGGACTACCTGTGGCCTGGTATCTAGGAAGGTATAAGTGGAAAAACATTAGAACAATCAGGGCATTATTATCAGTACCATTTGTCACTCCCTCAATTGTTGTAGCAATGGGTTTCTTGATGTTGATTGACCCAGGAGGACTACTAGATACCATTGGCATAGATTTGCGACTAGAGACTGGCCACATTGGCGATTTAGCAGAATATACTGGATGGGCGAATCCCGGACACTTCATCGCTCTAATTGCTGCACATGTTTGGTTTAACTTATCATTGGTTATGCGGTTTATCGAACCAACTTTGTCTACGATGAATCAATCATGGGAGGAGCAAATCAGATTCCTACCTGCAGGAAAAACAGCGTATGGCAGATTTAGAAATTTATGGCTACCAATTCTTGGACCCGCTGCTTTGTGTTCGGCGTGTCTGTGCTTCATATTTTCATTTAGTTCATTTGCTCTTATCAAATGGTTAACTCCAAATCAAGATAATCTTGAGACATTGATGGCAAAATCCGGTGGTTCTGCAGGAATATATGGCTACAGAATTGATACCAGTGAGATTGTGCTTGCAACGTCAGTAGTTCAGTTATTGATTCTATCATTGGCCATTGTGTTAACTGCGCAAATTCAAAAGAAGCACTCTTCAATCCATTCGATTATTACTGAAAACTCTCGCCAAAAAAATAGCAAAAAACCTGGGAAAATGGCTAGGTTTACCATATATTCTGCAGTATTATATTCGATTCTACCACTAATATTGGTTGCTATCGCATCATTTAGGATTAGAGACAGCTCCGATGGTAGCTACTCATATTCAACTGCCGCTTGGCAAGAAGCATGGTCTGGAAATTACTCAACCACTGCAATCCCAGACGCTTTAATCAATTCACTGACGTATTGTATTATCACACTTATGATAGCTCTGCCTGTCGGTTATGTGATCGCTTCATGTATAGCTAGACTAGAAGTTGAAAATAAGAACAAAACTGCGAAAATAGTAGAGTTTGCCTCAATGATACCGCTTGCGTTATCAGCAGTGATGATTGGATTGGGGATACTAATTGGATTGCTAAAGTGGGCGCCTGAACTATTTTCATGGATGTTAATTCCAGCTCTACCGCACATCATTATCACAACTCCATTCGTCATAAGAATAATGTTACCAGCAATTAGGTCATTAGAGCCAGAATACTTCGAACAAGCGAAAATGCTTGGATTGTCACCAATTAAAGCATGGTGGCACGGCAGGTTCTCCATACTGAGGGCACCAATAGTTGTGTCTGCGGCGCTAACAATGGCATTTTCCCTCGGAGAATTTGGTGCTTCATGGATTTTGGTAAGATCAGGGTCTTGGGATAGTTTATCCGTTTTAGTCGACCAGTTGATGGGTCAACCGAAATTTAACCCAATGATTCAACCAATGGCGATGGCAGCAGCAACGACACTTATGTGTTTAACATTCATTCTGTTTATTTTCGCTGAGAAATTTCGCCATAGTGAAGAGGGAAGTGGATTCTAATGTCTGATGATAATTTTGTAACGGTAGATATCGAGAGTAAGAAATTTGACAACAAGGTGGTTTTTTCCAAACTAAAATTCTCTATGAAAGAGGGGGAAATTATCTCCATCTTTGGACCCAGCGGATGCGGAAAAACCACCCTGTTGAGGATGATTGCTGGATTAGAGGCATCTGAAGTTCATGATATTTCAGTGGCGAAGAATCAAGAGTTCAGCATCGGATTTATCTTCCAAACACCAGTACTGTATCCACACCTGAATGTCGGAAAGAATATCTTGCTTGGCCATAAAACAAAACTAAGTAAGCAGGAAAAATCCAATGTTCTGAAACAATCACTAGCAATGATTGATTTGTCAGGCTACAGCAATCGAAAAGTTACCACGTTGTCAGGTGGTGAATCACAAAGAGTGGCACTTGCAAGAGCTTTATTGGCCGAACCAGATTTGATTTTGCTCGATGAGCCGTTTTCGTCACTGGATGTAGAATCACGACGTAAATTAGCAAGTGATGTCAAGAGGATACTAAAGGAAAAACAAGTATCTGCTATTCATGTATCCCATGACATTGAGGAGGCTAAGATTATCTCTGACCGAATCCTAATTTGGGAAGAAATCTGTACCCCAAATAGCACAAGCAATAATAACGAGGATGTACAAAGATAATATGAGACCAATGCCTGCTGTCCCGATTGAGGTTCTACCATATATCAGAGGAATACAATTAGTATTGTCAAGTTATGAAGGCTACACAAAAGGCAAGCGAAGAGAAGCAGATAAGTTGATTCGAGAAGAGATAAAACGGGCCGGAACAAGGGCACGTAATCACATCTCTAACATACACGATATCGCCTTCAAGACAGGAAGATTGTCCATTGCCAAGATAGCTAAACTCGCAACAACTGAAATAGATTCTCTAATTGAGGATGTCGATAAATCCGTTACTGGTATGAATCATGCATTCTTCGCTGGCTCTCGCTCAGCAAAAGTTTCAGATCTAAAGAACTTGATTAAGCATGATCATGATGTTATTGAAATGGTAACCAAAGCGATTAACATAGCCAATAGTGCTGAACATGCATTCAGTTCAAGCGAAAGCGATGATGACATAACAAATCTTATTCAGCAATGTCAACAAATGATTACTAGTTGTCAAGGCTTTTTCAATTCCAGAAATAAAATTCTTGGTGGACTCCGACAGAAAACAAAGTAGGTGAAAAAATGAGTAATAGGTACAGATGGAGAGATAACCCAAACATACTAGCACGTCTAATCGATGCAAATAATTTGAACACATGGAAAGCCCAAGAAGTCGTACTAAAGCCAAACGAGGCATGCGCATTCATAGTTGATGGCAGGATTGGAGACATATTGACTGAAAAAGTCGTCAGCAATATTGCCGGTGGTTTCAATCGTTTTATCGGTGACATGATGGGAGTAACCGCCAAAGATAGGAGACTGCTTTTTGCCATGACTGGCCCTGCCGACATATCAATTCCATTTTCTGGTAACCTGCCCAATGGTTCTAAAGTCAATGGATTTGCCAACATAAGAGTACAATTACGCAGTGAAGATATTCCTAAACTACTCAATATGTTCGCTAATAGCGCTCCGCTGTTAGACCGTAAGAGGTTGGCGGAAGTATTGCATAACGAACTAATGATGCGCGTAATCAATCCATCACTTGCTGAATGCTCAGATGAAGCAATGCTGCGTCAGTCTGCTTTCCAAGATAAATTTGAAATGCGAACCGAGGTTGAATTAAGACCAACTTTATCGACCCTAGGATTTACAATTCTCAAAGCGTTTATCACCTCAAATCAAACTGATAATGAGAAGATAACTCAACTCCAATCCGAACTTGCTGCTGCAACTAATACCGAAGGTGCTCACGCAGAGGCACTGATGGAAAGAATTGCAATTAGAGAGGCTGCAACACTTCGACGAATTGAATGTGAAGTAAACATTGCTAAGGCGGAAGCCGCAGGTAAGGTATCTGTTGAACTGCAAAACGAGCTAAAAGAACTGCGTAAACAAGAGGCGCACTGGGAGGCTGAATTAAAGCGGGACGAGGGGAGAGCCAACCTAAGAATGAAAGAGGCATCTCACAAAACTGAACAAGCGATGGCTCTGTTCGAACAAGTACAAGCAAAGAAAAGAGAAAGAGTTGCGCAACAGATGGAACATCAAAACCAACGCATGGATAAACAAAATGACCTTCAAATGAAAATGATGGAAATGGCAGCAAATAATGACGCCTTAACACCAGAAGTTATGCAAGAATTCCTTAGGCAACAGACTGCTCAAAAAGCAGTTGATGGGCCAGGAGGAGAGATTGATTCGACTAGTAATTCATCTGATGAACAAACCTGTCATTCCTGCTCAAAACCAATTATGGCAGGTTGGAAAGCGTGCCCGCATTGCGGCATTGCTCTTTGATTCGGCAGATTATTAATTAATCAGGCACATATCGCTGTATCATGACAATGAAATGGGGCTCAAAACCATGGAGGTTATGGAGCAGTCATTGGAAAAGTAGAACCAGTTTGTTTGGCTACCGTCTACCAATTGCCCTAATCATTGCAATAATAATTGGTGCAGGACTTGGTTATTTGGTAACGAATAAGTTTGCATATTGGCGTGATTGGCAAGCATTCGACCCAACAACTGCTCTAGATTCTTGGATTCCTGTAATTCCTTGGATGATTGTGCCATATTCAACTTTGTACTTTTATTATCCAATGGCAGCACTCTTGGGAATGAAAAATGATCAAACTCAGCGAGAAAACATTATTTTTCATCAAATACTACTTATCCTGACTTGGATCGTATTCGTCATTTTCATTACTTTACCTGTCGAGGTAGATATTCGTAGTAGCGTCTTTGAGACCGAATTAGGAATATGGCAACCGTGGTATGATTACCTATACGAAGTCGATACACCTTGGAATGCATGGCCATCTCTTCACATTGTACAGAGCATGCTTGCGGTATTGGTTGTTAACAGATGGTATAGTGACAGAGATTATCGATGGCATGTAAGAATTCTATGGTTTGCATGGATTATGTTGACAATTTCAGTAATGACGACAAAACAGCATTTTGTTTGGGACGTAGTCACTGGAATAATCATCGGCATAGCAGCATGGAAATTTTGGATTTTACCAGCTCTTGAAAATTGTCAAAGTCAAGAGATTATAAGTGATTTCGAATCGCTGTAATCAACCAAAAACAGCGCTTACTGCTTCCCTATTTGTCAAGTATAGTGTTAGACTTATACCTGCCATAATCATCATCCAAGAACCAACCATTTTAATCATACCAGTTGATCTTCTTAGGAAATTAATCATGACTTGTCGTCCAAGCCCGACCATTACAGTAACTGCTATCATCAAGATCAGTAATCCAAGCATAAGCCCACCAATACCGAGCGTTACAGCACTACCGCCTAGAGTGCTGAGATACAATACAAACGGTAGGACCGCTGCTGCTGTACAATCGATAGATGCAGCAGCGTAACCAATACCGTAGAGATACATATTTCTTCGAGGTGTAAAGATGTCATCATCTTCTGTAGTGCTGTATTTATCGACAAATTTCTGGACGAATCCCATTAGATGTGAGGTGACACCAAGAAGCATCATTGAACCGAGAATAATTAACAAAATTGCAATGAATACTGCTATGTAATGTACAAGACCAGATTTTTGAAAAGCCTCTCCCATTAACATTGCTATAATTCCGATGAATAAGAAAAAGGTCCACATTCCAAATCCTGATAATGAACCAATTACGACTGGACTTGGCATTTTTGTTTTCAATTTACCTTCAGCAATCAATTCATCCTCCCTGGCACCAAGAGAAAGGTAGTAAGAAATGAAGCCAGGCAAAACTGGGAAAGCACATGGAGAAAAATAGACTAGAATGGATAGAATCATACCTAGAGCAAAAACTGCAAGATAGGATGTTGAGGGCTCTTCCCAAGCTATGCGAAGGTCCTCTGTTTCTGTTACCGGAGTTGTAAGAGCGAGTTCAACTACTGAATCAAATGAACTCCATTTGTCTACGGGAGACCCAGTAATCTGTCTCTCGATGATATATCCTTCTTCATCAATTACCATCACAACTGGTATTTGACCAGCACCACCTGTGGTGAACAATCTCACAGGGTCGGTCACACTTCCATCAATAAGCGTAGCTGATTTTTCATAGCCCATTCCGGTTGGATACAACGGCACAGTATACTTACTATCTGATTCATTGAGGTAATCTAAATCTTCACCATACCAACTACCGTATGCAATTATGTGTAATGATTTATTATTTTGAGCGGCTAAATCTTGCCAAGCATTCATGTTATCTTCCAAGTGATATTGAACAGCGTGACAATTGCTGCAATCGTGAGCCATCATATCAAAAATTATGATTGAGCCACGCAAATCGTCCATGTTAAACCACCCAGTTTCATTAACAAGTGGAGATTCTATGCCAGTCCTATTCAGCGATTCAAAAGCAATATTTGGAATTGGTTCTGGTTCCGCATCTGATTGAAATATCTCATCGAGATTATCGAACATGGACAACGCAGCAAAGGAAATTGTCACAAACATCATTGCTGCAATGACGAATGCTTTCCAAGTCTCAGAGCGCTTGAACACACCCAAGTCCAAGGTGTCCATCAGCCCCATAGGCAGGGCTATTGTTGGTAATTATTGAAATAATCCGTTATTAGACTCAAATTAGCGGTTGATTCCTCAACCACTCCAAATCTGAAATGTACAACTGCCTAATATCATCCAATCCCAAAACAAGCATTGCTAATCTCTCTAGACCCATGCCCCAAGCCAATACTGGATGTTTAATCCCCAGTGGTTCAGTCACTTCCGGCCTGAAGATTCCTGCTCCACCTAATTCTAACCACTTACCCCGCCATTTTACCTCAATCTCAAGGCTTGGCTCAGTATATGGGAAATATGCTGGTCTAACTCTGACCTCTGGGTAACCCATTTTGGCATAAAAAGTCTTCAATGTAGTGACTAACATTTGCAGATTAGCACCTTCTTCCATGATTATCCCCTCAATTTGATGAAATTCAGGTAGATGGGTTCGATCAATCGCTTCCTTACGAAACACTCTATCCACGGCAAACATCCTGCATGGCTGGTTAGGGTTGTCTGCGAGATACTGAATTGTGTTGACTGTTGTATGAGTTCTCAATAGTCCTTTTTGAGAGGTTTCCTTACTGAATTCTCCTCCCCAGCCAGTTGACCCAGTATCGCCACCAGTTCGATGAATATCAGACCATTTTTCCATGACATCTTCTGGTAATGGAATCGTTTGTGGATTGTCCAAGTAAAAGGTATCTTGCATCTCTCTAGCAGGATGATCTTGCGGGATAAACAAAGCATCCATATTCCAACCTGCTGTTTGAACATAATCTTCTACAATCTCTGAAAAGCCCATCTCCAAGAATATATGACGAATCCTCTCAATTAGTGATTGCATTGGATGACTACGACCTGTCCTCGGAGTCGCTGATTCCAAAGTCACATCAAAACGTCGATAATCAGCATCTTTCCAAGCTTCACTCTGCAATAACTCGGGAGTGATTTCGTTAATCATTGTAGTTTCAATCAGTGAACTTGAATCTAATTGCGCTCCTTCAGCAGTCAACATCCATGTGCGTGTCGTGGTATCAACAAATTCTACGAAATTGCGTCGGTTCTTGAAGTGATTTAGCAAATCATCATCGACCTCAGAAATTACTGCAGGAAGTTTGGACAGGAAGCCTTGTCTTGCTGATATCGTTTCGGTCACATCTGATTCATTTGCACAATTGAAACTGCCGCCATCCATGGTCACGCCCAATTTCTTCAGCAACCCAATTCCTGGACCCGCCTCATGACGCTCAAATGATTCTTGAAGATTAGCCATTGATGGTTCAGAAGTTGATTTAAACCAATCCCATAACCTCGCTTCTAGTAGTCCTTCAGACAGTGCTAACTGTCCTTGAGCGCCTAATTTTACCTCAGTAGTTACCGTTTCTGAAACTTCAGCATATCCCTTCTCGGCGATACCTAATCCAGCACCGACGGCAATTGCTTGATCTTGCCAATCACAAGCTGTAAGAATATCCGACAAGGACCATACTTTTGATGAATCTGCCAACATCGCCTTGAGCATTCTACGCTCTGTGTTGACTAGATTGTCGTCCACCATGAACCTTCGAGTAGTGATTCTGCTATCAAATCTGTGATGAAAATTAACGACATATAGTCATTCTATTCTTCTTCAATGCTCCACAGTTGGATATTGCACTGCGGGCAGGTGAAACTATCTGGTTTGGGACCTTGCTGTACTGTTACTTTCCCGCAGGGACCACAGACAATTGTTGATTCAATTGGTTCATCAATTGTTACATCTACTCTATACATCACTCTACCAGCATCAGGCAGTTGACCTTCTTCAGGACGCCAACTACGTACTTCAGCATCTGACATGCCGATATTACTTTTCAGACTCATACCTACTATGAATAGCAAAATTCCAAGCACTCCAACTGTTGAAGCCAGTGTGTAAACACCTGCAACGGTAAAAAATGCCCCGAAGGAAATACAAATGAAGCCACCAAGAATCAAATTTTCTCTTGGATTCAGAGACATTTTTCTCACTCTTGCAAAGCTTCGCTTAGAGATTTCGCAACTCGCTCAATTTGATTAGTTGGAATAGCACACAGACCAATTCTAACACCGCCATTAAGTGGTACTAGGTATACTTGATTGGATGCACATTCCTCAACAATCGAGGCTGCATCACTATGCTCTAACCAAGCAAAGAAACCGTCATGTGTTGGATTGATTGGGACACCATATTTTTCACATGATTTGATGAATAAATCTCGTCGTTGTTGGAGAATTTCCGTTAATCTATTTTTTTCATCTGACCATGCTGCTCCTGATTCGCTGTCAGCGTGTATCTTTGCGATTGAATATTGAGCCAACCTTGAACTTGCTGACCAAGTTTGTCGTCCAGTTACGCCCATCACAGTTGTTATACGATCAACAACAGACTTATCGGGGTGAATGGTGACTAGAGCCCCACCTCTCAATCCATACACAGTATGTGATTTTGAAAGTGAAATAGCAAATGTGATTAGTAAATTCGCCGGCCATTCCATTCCGTCATGTAAAGCGTCTGTTATGGTCTCAGCCCATCCATGAGGCTCTCTAGCGTACAAGTGATAAGCTGCATCAATTAACAATGTATAGCCGACATTTTCATTTTCCATTGCAGCATTTGTGAACGCTTCTAAAACGGTCATTCGCTCTTCACTACTCAGTGAGAGCCCTGTGGGGTTATGTGCAGGGTCGTTAAGCCAAGACATTACTCGGTCTTGTGAACTTGAAAGCTCGTTTAATTGAATCCTTAACGAGTCAACATCAACACCTAATGATTCGTTCAGCAGCGGATAGGTTGCAATCCCAAGGCCACATCCTGCTAAAAATCCATCATAGGGCCCCCAATGCCTATCTCTGAGTAGTACCTTCGTTCCAGGGTCTGCATAATTCGCTGCTGCTAAGTATAGCGCACCGGAACCCCCCGGAGAGGCTGTTGCTGTATGACATACGCCAATGCTTTCTAACTCTTCTCTGGCATCGCCTAAAGCCAATGTTACAGCTAAGTCAAGAAATTCTGGTAAGCCCTTCAAAGGTGCATAGGCGGCGATTTCTATTGGCGGTGAATTCCTAACAAACTCATCAACGGTTTGATTAATCGCCAGGCTTCCATCATTTTCTAACAATGCACCGATTGTGCCATTTACCGCATCGTGTCCATCTGATATGGCTTTTTGATAGCGAGCCCAGCAAGAAAATATTGTATCATTACCTTGCTTTGTCTTAGCGAAATCATTCAGAAAACTGTTCGCTATGTCGTCGGCCATAGACTAACCAAGTAAATCATGTTCTTTGATTTGCCCATCAAAAAAGTATGATTAATTATAATAAATCATCCGTTTCATTGATGAATGATTGTTGATTGGCTCATCCAGCGCCAACGTAGCACAGCTGGTAGTGCGTCGGATTTGTAATCCGACGGTCGGGGGTTCGAGTCCCTCCGTTGGCTCCATAAAAACAGTTAACTGAATGCCTTATGTTTGCATCATGAGACCCTTTCATTTAGCGTTTCCAGTGAATAATCTAACTGACACTGAACGATTTTACGTTGATATTATTGGTTGTTCAATCGGTAGACGAACCCCTACCTCAATAAATTTCAATTTTCATGGGCATCAGATTGTTGCCCACTTGGTAGACCAAATGCCGGATAATACAAACAGTGGACAAATTGACGGCAAACAAGTGCCACCGTTTCATTTTGGCCTTGTCATGGAATGGCAACAATGGCATCAATTCAGAGACTATTTGGAACATAAAGACGTTGATTTTAGGCTTAAGCCACACATTAGGTATCCTGGAAAGATTGGCGAGCAGGCAACAATGTTCTTGGATGACCCATCTGGTAATTCATTGGAATTCAAATCTTTTTTTGACGACAGCAGACTTTTTGCTACCGTTGCCGGAATGGAATCAGAGATTGGTGGTGGGAAAATTAACCATCCAAATACTCAATAAACAATTTACAATGGGGCATTCATGGTGGCTTCTTTACTAGACGGTAAGTCGTGTTCTGCTGATGTAGAGGCTGCATTAGTTGGCAGGATTAACAACTGCATAGATGCTGGAATAAGGCCTCACCTAGCAGTAGTAATTGTTGGCAATGATCCTGCTAGCCATGTATATGTTGGAGCGAAGATTAGAGCATGTCAAAGACTTGGAATTAAAAGTACACATATCGAATTATCAGAGGAAACATCAGAATTAGAATTAAGAAAAATAATCTCCGATTTGAATGATGATGAAAATGTCCACGGAATTCTAATTCAGTCTCCATTGCCAGAACATATGAATGAAGAATCACTAACCGATATGATTGACCCATCCAAGGATGTTGACGGATTTCATCCAGTAAATCTTGGGCGTTTAGTTCAATCAAGAGATGATTGTCTCATTCCTTGTACTCCGAATGGTGTCATGCGTTTATTGGAGTGGGCAGGTATTGAAACCAAAGGAAAAACCGCACTAGTAATCGGTAGGTCACGCAATGTAGGTATGCCTCAAGCAATTCTTCTGGCGTCCAAAGGTGCAGATGCAACTGTTACAATAGGGCATTCACGTACGCAAGATATGGAATCACAATGTCTTGGAGCAGATATTATTGTTGCAGCGGTTGGCAGACCAAATATGGTGAAGAAATCATGGATAAAACCCGGCGCTGTAGTAGTTGATGTAGGCATCAATCGTGTTGATGATGACAAATCAGAAAGAGGCTATGTTTTGGTAGGCGATGTAGAAAAATCTGCAGAAGAAGTGGCGTCTTGGATTACTCCAGTACCTGGTGGAGTAGGGCCAATGACTGTTGCGATGCTTATGGAAAATACCGTTGTTGCAGCTGAGCAAAAAATCTAGTAGCAAATATCATAGCCAAATCTTGACTGTGTAAATATATGGAAGAACGGGCGCCAAGGTTGGCAAGCGCTGGTAAAATCATTGGAACGTTACTGATAATAGCATCAGTAGTTAACTTGAAACTTGATTTATTGGAAAAATCGGGGATTTCAGTTGAAGAATACATCGGAATTATTGCGAGCGTTTTGTGTTTTATAATCGCATATTTTGCCTCGAAGGAAAGAGAGATTGTAGGATTAACCAACAATTTGTCTCTTGAGGAACAATTTTCCAATCTAGAAAGTACCCCAACCAAATCTGGGGGAATAGTACCCACGACTCAGAGCCAGAGCAGCCACACAAAGGGCATCATAGATTCGATATTAGGTGCTAAGGCCGAAGTAAATGAACAACAGGTCAATCAGGCAATCGGAACACTGAGTTCTGGAGATTTTGGACAAGTAGCACAATCAATAGCACAAGAATTACCTGCACCTCATAAACATGCTGAAGCAGTTTTAGAATCACCTACATTGACTACAGTTGAAATTGAAACCCCAATAAGAGATAATGTCCCTCTTCCTAACATTCAAGTTAGTAGCGATAGTGTTGGCAAGTTGCCTGAAAAACCTGATTTATCAACTACAGATGAAAATTCAAATGAAGTATTGAGCGATGGAATTCAGTCCCTCCCCGATCTCAGTGATTTATTCATTGATGAAATAGTTAAAGAAAACGACAATGAG
>CALDPP010000028.1 GCA_937911345.1 uncultured euryarchaeote
ACTCGCATGGCTTAATCGAACTCCAAAAGCGGTCGCCTCTGGCAGGATCAACCAGATTTCTCTTGTTCTGATCCTTAGGTTACCTGTCGCATGATTTATTGCTGTCTCTAAAAAAATTGGCGAGAAAATATTGCACTTGAGCTCTTGCACAAAAATACATCATAATCTCGATCACCTTCCTGACCTTGAACCATGATGGTTTTTCAAGATCGCAATATCTTCGGCATTGCGTAAAGAGAGGATAGATTTCTTCACCGTCCGAAGACTCAGAATCTAACGCCGTTCTCAACAACGCAAGCAACTCAGCCACTAACCTCCCCTATATCAATATACCCGATGGGAAAAACGGTAAAATCACGCAACTGCGGAACAAAAAGCGTAGAAATTCTAAGGGTTTAGAACACGTATTTGACAATCATTCTGCACCGAAGAATTGTCTAATCATAGGGTGCATTTCCATTGCTTGTTCTTTTTGAATTTGCTCATATGTTCGCAAAATGATACCTACAGCAAGCAATAGACCTGTACCAGTGGCATTACCAACCGTACCGAGCAGGTCAGCACCTGCAGCAAGCAGCCCTACGAATGCTCCTGAAAAGTATGTTACTGGAGGGATATAATTTTCAAGGATCTTTTCGAGAACCTTAGGGTTCTTTCTAAATCCTGGAATCTGCATTCCTGTTCTCTCTATTTGCTTAGCTACGTCTTTTGTTCCCATGTTGGTGGTGTCAATCCAGAATTTAGCGAAGACCATGGAACCAACAGTCATCAACACAACATAAAACACAACGTGTACCATAATCTGTGTCAAACTATGCCCGTAGACATCACCTGTTTGATTTAACAATGGCAGTAGCCAATCATTTACCCCATTGACCATACTAGCGTACCAGGCAAAACCTCCCGAAGCCGTAGTCTGTCCTTGATCGTATGTACCTATGTACTCAGATAACGAACCATAACCCTCTCGGCCCAAGAATGGTGTTTGAGAGAGCGTAGGATGGCTCCAGAATAGTAGTGTGAACATGTTGATGTTAGCAAGTAGAGCTGCCATCAAAATAACTGGAATGTTAGAAGCATAAACAAGTCTGATTGGATACTTACCCCTATGACCTCTAACTTTACCGTGGGTCAAAGGCAACTCCAATTTACTAGACTCTGCGTATGCCACAACCAAGAACACCACAACTGATGAAAATAGCGCGGCTAGAGGATTGACGTGCGTGAGCAGTATTGTTTCGAAACCGTTGCTAGAAATCATTTCATAGTTAGTAGCCTCTCTAAACATGTAGAAAATCATCGGTAGGGTTCCTGATGGAGGATTAGACATTGAGTATCCTAAACCACTAGTTACCGGAAGCGGAGATAGTGTACCAACGAATGTTGATTGCGAAACTCCAGCAGCAATGAATAACGACATACCTGACCCAATACCCCACTTGCTTACTAGTTCATCAAGCAAAAACACAAGATAAGAACCGGCGAATAATTGAGCGACAATCACGAAATTAGCCCATCCCATACCATAGGAATCTATCAAAAACTCCATTGGATCAAGGAAACCATAGGTTTGTGGAATCGCTTCAATTGGAATCATTATCAATACCAACAGTTTCTGTACACCTTGGTACATGGCTTTGTCTTCAGAGTTTGACAAGTCAAGTCTGATGATTTTGGCACCAGCGAAAAGTTGCATAATAATCGAGCCAGTAACAATTGGGCCGATACCCAAGTGCATAATTGTACCAGAAGCTCCAGCCATAATCGAACGGAATCCACTGAACAAGTCAAGGGCTTGACCTGATAGTCCGTATAGCATTACATTGGTCATAGCGAAATAGATGATTAAAACGAAAGTGGTAGTCCACATTTTCTCGTTAAATCTAACGTGACGCTCAGGCTTGGTAATGGTTGGATAAACATCCACGAATCGATGTAGAGCGTACAATCTGCTACTCTTATCACCGCTCCACATGAAACATGTTAGTGCGGCTGCGGCACCAAAACCGAGCAATAAAATTCCAACGAGGAAAAATCCTACACCGTCGTCATAGCCGCCCCATTTGTCAGGTCTAACGTACCAAACAGCAACCCCGGATATTGCTAACCAACCAAGGAGTTTACCATATCTTCCAATTACTGGGGCATCTTTCAATCCCTCTGGTAGATCTCTGTTGAAACACCATAGAAGGTATGCAACATAGATTACTGATAGAACTAGTCCAAATTGTGCAGCATTTCTTTGCGCAGCAATTTCACTGGATAATTCGTCTGACTGCCAGTAAATTAGTAGACCAAAGTAAAGCACTCCAGTCAATGCGATTGCCCATGGTATTGGCTTATGTCTCATTGTTATCACACCTTATGATTATTCTTCTTCCCATTCGCCCCAATCATCGTCACCTGAAGATTCGATTGAACCTCCAGCGGCTTCGATTTTTTCAGTAGCTCTTGCACTGGCTTCTGAGACTGTAACTGTTAATGCCTTGGTAATTCTACCGCTACCTAGTAACTTGTCGAATCCCATTTCTGTCAGATTTACTGAGTCACCGTCTCCGGCCAGCTCTTCTAATTGCCCGACATTTACTGTTGCGTTGACATTTCTTAGTGAAGGATGACGGTTAAATCCGTGCATACCCCAATGCTTTGGCATATACTTGATTCGTGTCATGACTCTATGCTTGTTCATACCAGCATTACCACGTCCTCCACGCTTTCCTGCACCACGGCCTGCTTTCTTGCCTCGGCCGTGATATCGATTTCTTCCACGGTGTTTGTTTGCTTTTATTCCCATATTTTCACCTCAAATCATCCTATCAACTAGATTGTTGATTGCATCGCCTCTAGCACCTAGTGCACCACCGACGACAAATGAACGCTTAATTCCGCCCCAGCCTTTTGGACCTCTAGGCGGATGTAATCTGAATACTCTCTTTAGACCTGGAACATCTTTCACAGTTGATTCACCAGATGTTACAGACTTAGCAAAATCCTTGATATTCTTGAAATCAGTACTTTCTTTGACCAAATCATCGGTCAAGGGTGAATCTCCGGACATTCTGCCACGCTCTGTAAGCATTCTCTCAACAGTTGCCTCTGTAGCTTCTCCCCATGTAATGTAGTCCTTAGCCTTCTGTAGCATACCACGGTATTGATCATTCTCTGGAATAATCACAGCATGGTTTACCTTTGTAAGGTTAAGGTAATCCATTGTTTCACGGATTGAACGCTCAACATTGACATTGCTTCTTACTCTAACAACTATCCAACTCATTCAAACATCCTCCCTTTGTTGATGTACAATTTTTCTCTTTGTTGATTTGAAATTCTTGTTGTGTTCAAATTCTTAAGCGCATTGAAAGTTGCCGCTGCATAGTTGATTGTAGTTCTAGTTTGACCCTTGGTACGTGACAGAACGTCAGTAATTCCTGCAAGGTCGAGTACTTTCTTACCTGTCTCGCCAATTACTAGGCCCTTACCTTTAGCAGCAGGCATCAAGGTAACTCTTGTTGATGCAGAGCGACCATTAATCTTGAAAGGAACTGAAGTACCAGGACCCATAGAAGACTCCCATGAACCATTTCCTCTCTGAACACTAATGATGTTTAGTTTAGCTGCTGTAATTGCTTTTCTAATCGCTTGTGAAACTTCTTTGGCTTTAGCCATACCGAGTCCGACATAACCATCCTTGTTGCCTACACAAGCCATAACATTGAATCTTACACGACGACCGCTGTCGGTCATTCTTTGTACCATGTTTACCTTGATAATTTCATCTTCTAGGTTAGGAATTAGTGCATCAACAACTTCTACCTCTCTTATTGGTAGGTTGCTTGCAAGCGCTTGCTCAAAAGTAACTATTTGACCGGCCATTACTGCATTACCTAGTCTGGTTTTTGGCGTCCATGAACGTAGATTCATGATTGGGTCGTCTTGACCTTTGCCTCTTCTTCTACCGTCCATAGGTTCTTCAGATTCTTCAGGATTGAATGCTTGGATAAGCCCTGGTGCCATTGTTGGTTGATCTTCACTCATTAGTATGCCCCCTCTATTTTTGTCTTGGTTGCTTCAACGGCTGAACCAATCTTGTCTGATATATGCTCACCGTTTATTCTGTCGTCTTCTGGTAGGACGACTTCGCTGTGTGGAATCTCCATACCTGCATCAATCATACCTTTCAACGCTGAAAATACTCGGCCGCCAACAGTACTACCTGCTAGTCCAATGTCTAAAACTGCCTCTGAACATCCTTTTGAAATTGCTTCCTTACCAAGAGCAAAACCTGCCAAGTAACATGCTGGAACAGATTTCTGTGAGAATTCCGCAGGCCAATCATATTTCTTTGTCAAGTCTGAACCTGTTACTGATGCTACGACCATGTCGCCACCAGCAGACCAGTTGACCATTTGACAGGTAACTCTGGTGTTGGATACTCTGACTACTGCTCTGGCTTTTTTGCCTCTAAGCAGTTTTAGCCTTCTGTGGTAGTCAGTTTGCCCTGATTGTCTTCGTCTAAAGACAGATCTTCTGCGTGTTCCATTCATCACTCATCGCCTCCTTTTAGTGTAATTCCTTCAAGCGTCATTTGTGAACGCATGTGAGCAATAGAACGGTATGATCCACCCTTTGCCTTTAGGTAATATCTACGGTATTGTGATGCTACAATTGTACCATCTTCACGATATTCTTTCAAAACTCTTCTTTGCGCTCTGATAGTTCTCATCCAGCGTGACTTCTTTGGATTCCTAGCATTAGCTGAACCTGCACGCTTACCTTGTCCTTTTCTGCGGCCTTTGCGCTTTTGTTCTTGGCGCATTCTCGCACGAACTCTGGAAGTCCCTTTGACTGGTTTTGCCTTTATCCAGCCCTCTTCAATAAATTCTCTGATGTCATCTGTTTGTACTGCAGACGCAACTTGGTCAACGTAATCTGGGTTAACCCAAACTCTGTTAACGCCGCACTTCAATAGTCTAGCAGCCAGTCTCTTTTGATTGGTAATTTGCATCAAACATCCCTCCTTCTATTTAGAACTCTGATTCCTAACTCATCTGCTCTGGAGTAGATTTGCTCGCGCTTTCTGCCTCCAACAGTCTTGCCGACTCTTGCAGCCTCTGTTTCTGGGTCAATAGATTCTAAATCTCCAGTATTATGAACCATGATTTCCTTGAATCCTGACGGATGAAGTCCTCTTGCTGTAGCGATTTTTCCATGACCGACTCTTACTAGTGAGCTACGGTATTTGTAATTTCTTCGCTGTTTGCTGTCCATACCGTGTGGAGCTCTCCAGCCCGATCTTGACAACCTCTTGTATCTGAACCATTCAGTTCTCTTGAATGCTGGTGTCTTTTTCTTTTGTTCAGACCTTAGAGCAAGGGCGAGTTTCATGTCTTCAGACAGAACTGGCTTTTGCTTTGCAACGTGTCCTTCGTCCTCTTCATCATCCCAGTCATCGTCCCAATCATCATCTGAATCTTCATCAAATTCTTCTTCTGATGTTGCTTCTTCAACGGTTTCTTGTACCTCTGAGGTTGCTTCATCTTCTGGTTCTGGAACCTCTTCTTGTGCTCCAGACAATCTTTCGATTAAATCCGCTTTCTTGCCGGATACCGGAAGTCCTTGTTCCTTTAGTAGTGCTTTTAGTTCAGCAACTGTCATACCTTCATAATCTTCTGCCATCTATATCACTCCTTACTGAGAAGATATATTCCATCCTGGAACACTCTTCTATCTCTGTTCTTTACAACAGCACAGCGCTCGATGTTTGCCGCCGTTTGGCCGACATTCTCTTTATCGATGCCTGTTACTGTTACCTCAACTTTGTTGTTTACTTTAACTTCAACTCCACTAAGAATATCAGCTCTTCGAGGTACTCTTTCTCCGAAGTAGTTGTTGACTACGAATTCTCTGCCCTTAACTTCTAGAGTCATTGGAAAGTGAGAATAAAACGCTTTCAGATTATAGGTGAAGCCCTCTGTAACTCCTTTGACCATATTATTCAAGTGAGCATTCCAAGTGCCTGCTAGAGCCTTGGTCTTTCTTCTTGGCATATCGCTTCTGACTATCAATGCGCCACCTTCCTCGAGAATAGTTACTGATGTACTGTTGAATTCTCTGTTTAGAGATCCTTTCGGACCAGTTATTGTTACGACGCCATCTTCACTGCGGTTGGCTGTTACACCTTCAGGGATGGTTACGATATGTTCGATTCTGTCGATTTTTACCATTTTAATCACCTCAATAAACATAGGCCAGCAATTTGCCGCCTATTCTTGCATCCTTTGCATCATAATGGTGCATAACACCTGAATTTGTTGTCAGAATTAGCAGACCAAAATCTTGTGCGGGTAGATATCTTGTCTCCCACTGCTCATATTCTTGTCTTCTAACGCTGTGACGTGGCTTAACTGTGCCACATCTGTTGATTGCTCCTCGCAACTCTACAGTGTAACTGCCACCACGACCATCTTCTGTTCTCTCGATATTTCCTACATAGCCTGATTTTTGCATTATTTCTAGAACGTTACCAAGCAGTTTAGAAGCTGGAGTAAGTTCGACATTGAACTTACCTGCTTGCTCTGCGTTGTACATCTTAATCAGTGCATCATTTAACGGGTCAATTTGCATCTTAATTCCTCCTCAACTCATCTTTTTGAAACCTATTTCTGGCCCTACTTCTCTGAAACATTGTCGGCATAGCCTTAGACCATGTCTTCTAATCATCCCTCGACGTCGTCCACATCTTCTGCAGCCGATAGTTCGTCCAATTCTTTCTCCGTGATCTCTTGCCATATTTACTCCTCCAAAATTTTGATACTAAAATTATCAACAAACCATGCTCTTGATTCATCCGCAGTCACTTTGTGGCTGGATGGAATCTTACTCTTGGCTCTTCTTCTACGACTAACTCTGTGACCAGGCCTCTCAAGGACTACTGTTATGTCCATACCGTAGATTCCGATATCTGGATCGTATTTTTGTCCTGGGAAATCGGTGTAATCTCTTACACCAAACGAGAGGTTGCCTTCACGGTCAAAATTCCATGATGGTATCAAGTTCTCTCTGCATGAAAATGCGTCAGTTAGAAATTGTTGAATTTTATCAGAATTTCTTATGGTTGCCTTGCATCCAATTGGTGCGCCAACTCTAACCTTCAAATCACGGTTCTGGATTTTACCAAGTGTTCTTTGAGGCTTTACTCCAGTAACCATTTCAAGGACATTCTCAGCATTGACCAAACGGTCTCCACCTTCGCCAACACCAATGTTGACACAGACCTTAGAAATTCTTGGCTCCATCATTGGATTTGCTTGACTCATTCAACCACCTCTGTTGACGGTAGTTTTTGTCCTCCAATAGCGAAAACATTGTTCATGATTGTGCCAAACTCGCCGAATTGTACCTCATTAGGCATACTTGAACGCTTAACGATATATTCGGAAACTTCCGCAAATTCACCAACGTGAGCTCCTCCAGTCAAGTAACACTTGGTTCCTTCTGCGAACCTAATGTGTTCCTTGATTTCCTGTGATGGCAGAGCGACTACTAGGGAATCACCAGTGCTATACTCTGCTGCATCATCCACTAGGATATTTCTTCCATCGTGAAGATTGAGTTGGGTTTTGCCACCCTTGACTGTAGTCTTACCATTAATTCTGCAAACCTTAGTTTCGGCTTCTTTTTTCGAGATAGGTCTGTATCGTAGTCTACCTTTTTGGTCAATAATACAGCGATAGTTTTCCTCTCCGAGAGTTAGAACGTCCATGAATCCAACTCCTCTTCTGCTATCTTTACAGACTCTACCGTCGATCGATACCAGTCCATTGTGTAGGATGTGTCGAACTTCTCTTGCTGATTTAGCATAGCCAATTACATCTCTAATGACTACTCTAACTGGCATACAGAGTTCAAGTGCATGTGCACCTGCATTAGCTCTGGTCACCCATATGGAGGTCTTACGAGGCAAAGGCCAACTTCTTGGCATTGCCAAACGCTTCAAATGATTACTGCTTCCCATCTTTTTCAACTCCTGTTACCGGTTAGTTGTTGAACTCGATACTTATCTGTCTCATCCAACTTTACAACAACAACATTTGAAGCACTAACCGGAACTGCTTCTTCCTTGTTGTCTGACTTACTGGCTTTTGCACCTTCAATATACAATCTACCATTGTTTGAATCTACTCTAATGACTGAACCTGTTAATGCTTCTGCATTTCTTGTTCCGCCATGTCTCTTGCCGCCGTAGGCTAGGTCTCCCCTAACTACCTTGACCGTGTCACCAACTCTTACTGTGACAGTTCTTACGCCATCAAATCTTGAGTCTGGTTTCTCTAATTGTAATCTCGCTGAGAGTCGCTTTCTCTTTTCATGCATTGCTGCATTGAAATGGGCTTTTCTCTGCTTTCCTGGTTTCATACTTTTTACCATAATATCACCTCAAACAATTTGCTTTGCATTCGCTGCAATACGCGGCCAGCGCTCAGCTGCTTCCCTTGATACTGGGCCCTTGATATCGGAACCCTGGACATCACCTTTTTCGTTAGTAATTACACATGCGTTATCCTCAAACTGTACCCATGTGCCATCGACCCTTCTGAATGGTCTCTTTTGACGAATAATTACTGCGTTGAACATCTGTCTTCGTGTCTCCGGAGTACCTTTCTTGACTGAAACCTTGGCTAAATCGCCTACACCGCCAGCGGGGTATCTACGCATTGTACCACCAAGTTTCAGAATGTTGACGATCTGTACAACCTTAGCACCTGTGTTATCGGCAACATGCAATCTTGCAGCGGTTGGAAGGCCTCTGGTTTGCTTACCTGCTATTCCACGCATCAAGCCTCACCTCCATTGATTTCGACTACACAGAACGAGACTGTCTTAGAAAGCGGACGGCATTCCATCACCTTTACTGCATCACCGACATTTACTTCTCCAATACATGATGGTAAATGAGCAGATAAAACACTGGTTCTCTTCTCGAATCTCTCGTATTTTTGCATGTACCTTACATTATTTCTTTCTAATGTGATTGTCTTTTGCATACCTACTTTGGATACCGTTCCTTCAAGAACTTGTCCTCTAAGGCGCAGGTTTCCATAAAATGGGCAGTTTTCGTCTCCATCCCACTCTGCAGTAGGGGGTTTTACATCTATTCCTATATCTCGCATGGTATCAAGCCATCCTATATTTTCGGTGGGTTCGATTTTCTGGACGTTGTCCCACCAACGCCCCATCTATTACGACATCGCTGTCGGAAATTGTGAATTTGATACTAGACTTACCTAGTTTTACTAATCTGCCATCTTCTTGAATTGTGATGGTCTTTTTTGTCTCGTCAATAACTAAACCTTGCTTGGAAACAAGCGTTGAATCATTGGAGTGGATAACATTCAGAGTCTTACCTAACCAGTTGTCATTGTAAATATTCATGTTCATCTCACCTCCACATTAAATCCATTATTTCTGAGTACTCCGGCTGCTTTCTTTTTGTGATCTCCTTGAAGTTCAATTGTTCTTCCTTTTACCGTTCCACCTGCAGCACATTTATTTTTGAGTAGTTTAGCTAATTGATTGATATCTATCGCTGAATCCTCCAAACCCTCTACTTTTGTTACTATTTTTCCATATCTTCTTCTATCGGTTGACAAAATCGCACATTGTTGTTCTTTAGCAATCTCCTGACATATACATAATTCACCTGGTAGTCCACAAACATTGCAAATTCCACTCATCATGAATACTCTTCTCCTTGATCATCCGTTGTTCATATGCGTCTTCAGCCTAGCAATACTTCTTCTGGTCGCTTTGTAAGCACCAATACTTGCAGGAGTACCACCTAGTGACTTCTCAGCACGTAATTGGAGTAGTTCTTCCTGAAGTTCGAGTAACCTTGCTTCTCGCGCTTCAGCGCTCATTGCAGCAATCTCTCTGTTTGAAACGTAACTCATTCGCTCGCCTCCTCAACAGCTTCAACTTCAGTCGTTTCAGCGTCTGCACGAATTCTCAGTTCTTCCTCAGAGAATACACTGATTTCGTGCGGTAGAGTAATCCCCTTACGCATGATTTGGACAGTTACACCAATAGTTCCAAGTTTCTTGACCGCTACTGCATATCCTTTGTCCATAAATTCTAGAGCAGTTTCACCACAATACTTGACGTGACCCAAGATAAATTTTTGAGTCCTGTTTCTTGCACCAGTTAGTTTACCAGCAACAGTAACAATCACACCTCTAGCACCAGCTTGCATGATGTTATCCGCTGCTGAAGCACCGGCTCTTCGGTAATACCACCCGCGCTCTAGCGCTGAGGCGATTTTTTGAGCCATTACTTGAGCATTAAGAGTAGGATCTTCGACTTCTTCAACTGATAATCTTGGATTAAACAATTCAAATTCATCATTTAGACGCTTTTGTAAATCATTGATGATTTTACCACGCTTTCCAATGACTCTTCCTGGCTTTTCGGCTCTTATCTCGACGCTTGTTCCGTTTGGGGTTCTATTGATAGTGAGTCCACCAAAACCTGCTGTCTTGGTATTCTCAATCAAAAATTCTTTGACGAGTTGTCGCTCAACATTTCTGTTGACAATTGTTCTAAGTACACTTTGTTTTCCACTCATAATCTTCACCTCAGAATTCGTCCTCCAATTCATCGTCTACTGTGTTAAAGTCCTCAAGGAATATTTCCAAATTGACTTGATAGTGATTAGATGGTGTTGCTCTTCCTCTTGCTCGAGGAATCCAACCTCTTCTGATTTGGCCACGATGTGCTGCAATGTGAGTGATCTCCATCTCCTCTGCATCAATATCTTCATACTGGTGTCTTGCATTGTCCATAGCACTTTGAATCAGTTTGATTACCGCACGTGATGCCTTTACTGGATATCTACCTGGACCGACTCCACCTTTTCGGTGACCGACCATTGATGGACCACTGCGCTTGCGCTTCTTGTTACCGCTACCAAGTCTGAAAGGAACTGCAGCCGCTTTTCTTCTAATATCTGCACGGTCTGAGTCAATTCTCAAGACCTCATTCAAATAATCAATAGCGCTACCTGCTGTCATGTTTTTGACTGCACGGCAGACTTCAAAACAATGCTTAGCATGCATATCAACATTAACAGCTCTTGCTGAAGCAATTCTGCTACCTTGAAGTAATTGGGTGAATCCCTTTTGAGGCAATTGTCGCCTCTTTGTTCTTCTATCCATTTGTCTTTGCTTTACCATATTATCAACCTCACTTCAATGCAACGTGCTTTGATGAACGGGTAGCACCTACACCAGGACCACTGTGGGCCACATTCTTTCTTGTCAAGGCGAACTCACCAAGATAATGTCCAATCATCTCTGGTTTAATGTCGATCTCTACGAAATTTTGTCCGTTGTAGATTGCAATTCTTCTACCGACAAATTCTGGCAGGATTGGCATGTCTCTCCTGTGTGTTCTAACAGTTTTTGAGTTGCCTCGGCGCATTCTAGCAAGGAAATGTTCATTTTCAGTAGACATTCCACGGCCAATCGACCTTCTTGCTCTGGATGGCAATAGTTGAATGATTGATGTTTCTGAATTTTCAGTGGGCCATAGTTCCATCTGAGATAATTCTTCCATGCTAAATCCACGGTATGTGAATTCTTTCTTTACACGGCCAGTAGTGGTTGACAAACGCTTTCTTGCCTTTCTTCTACTGGCTTTTGGGGTCATAAACGACTTCTTCTTTTTTCGTCCCATATTATCTCACCTCAAACTTTCTTTCCACGGCCTCTACCGGTTCTTCTAGGAGCAATAATTCCGACCTTAGCACCAGGTGGAGTTCCACGAGCCACGGAGTTTGGTCCGTGAACAGCTTGGTGGTTTCCACCACCGTGCGGGTGGTCTACTGGATTCATTGCTACACCACTGACATGCGGGTATAGTTTTCCTCTTGCTTTTGCCTTGTAGTACGCAGCACCTGCGGTTCTTAGCGGCATTTCGTCTCTACCGTGACCAGCAAGTACTCCTATAGTAGCACGGCAATCAGCAGATAATTCCTTTAGTGAACCTGACGGCATTCGAATTCTGACCTTGTTACCAATCTTGGCTTCAACATAGCATGAATTACCAGCAGATCTTGCAACCTTACCTCCATCGCCTGGACGAAGTTCTAGATTATTGATCGCAGTACCTTCTGGAATGCTACCAATGTTGGTAATGTTTCCTGGTCTTAGTGAAACATTTTCACCAACTGCGACACTACTTCCGATTGACAAACCTTCTGTAGCGACAACAAGTGTTGTGTCTCCGTCTGGAAGCTTGATTCTTGCTAGAGGTGCGGTGTGTACTGGACTGTGAATTAGTTCAGTTACTTCTCCGACAATTCCGTTTTCCCTCGGCATTCTGTTTGAACCAGGGAACCTGTGGCTTGCCACACGGTATCTTGGCGATGAACCTTTTCGCTGTGCACGTATTCTCTTACCCATAATTACCACCTCAGAATGCTCCTAGACGCATTGCAGCATCTTCTGCATCATAGCCTTCAGCAAGTTTTACCGATGCATGCTTTCCATGCTTGCTGTTTCTTACATTGACCTTTTCTACTTCAACATCAAAGATTGTTTCAACTGCCTTGGCAATGTCACTTTTTGATGCGCTTCTTCTGACAATGAACTCAAGTCTTTGTTCAGTTGACCTAGCTTCCATGGATTTTTCAGTTAGCCATGGTTGTATGATTATATCGTATGCATTCATAATTATCACCTCAGTTGAGTTCCTCCAAAGCAGATTTTGTGAAGACAGTTAGACGACCAACATCGCCACCAGGCGCTAGATCCTCTGCATTCAAATCCTTAGCAGCAACTACATCTACTCCAGGTAGATTTCTTGCTGCTTGGGCAAGACCTGATTTTTCCTTTACTACCAGCAGAACTGATTTAGGAGTCTTGTGAACTCTTCCACGCATGGTTGCTTTTCCTGCACGAATCTTTCTTCCATCTCTTGCTCTTTGTAGGTCTTCACCAAGTCCAAGTTCATTGAAAATGGCTAGAACTTTCCTTGTCGCAGAACCATGGTTGAATGATTCGATGTCGAATTCTTGAGACTTGCCATCACGAACCTCAACATAGTTACCTAGAATAATTGGTAATGATTCAACTTCATCAGACACTCTGTGTCCACGGGAACTTACCATTTCCATATCCATAGTTGCAGTTAGTGCAGAGTCTCTTGCAAGTCTACGCTCTTTTTGATTTAATTTCCTAGCCCAGTTCTTCTCAACTTTAGGCCCGTGTGCTCTTCTACCGCCAAGTGTGTGAGGGTTTTGTGCACCTCTACGCTGACCAGTTCTTCTCATGATTCTTGAGACACCACGTCCCTTGCCCCACCATTCAACTGAATGTTTCATACCAGCCATTGGTCTTCTCTTACCAACGTGTGGTCGTGAACCATACGGTTGTCTTCGGTTAGCACGGCTTGAAGCGACTGCTAGTTTGACTAAGTCTGACCTTAATGGGGTTGCAAATGATTCTGGTAGTGTAACTTTTGAGCCATCTTCGACAGATATCTCAAAGGTATCTTGCAATCTACCAGCATCTAGTTCATCAGCACTGATTGTATTTGTGATGTCCTTAACTGCTACTTTCATCTTCAGGCCCCCTGCTTGGATGCTGTACTTACGTAAGTAATCTCATAGTCGTGAAGTGTTTTCTTGGAACCTCTTGTAGCGTCTCTAAATCTAATCAATCGCTTTGAAGGACCAGGAACGCTGCCTTTTACCAAGATGTAGTCCGATTTGACTTCACCATAGTGAAGGAAACCACCAGCTGGGGTGATAGAATGATCTTCTGGGTTAGCAACTCTCAAAATTCTCTTGTTGTATTCAGTCCTCTGGTGGTATCCAGTTTGACCACCTTGTCTGATGGTCTTACGGACATATCCAGTACCGAAGTCACCCATGTTACCATGCTGTCTTCGCTTCTTCGAGTTCTTGTGTGATTGTAGTTTACCGCCGAATCTTCTGATAACACCTTGCCATCCATATCCTTTGGTAACAGCGACTATGTCTGTTAAGCCACCTTCATCAAAACAATCTGCGAAGGAAAATTCTTCGCCGAATTTTTCTTTAGCAAAGCTGAGTTGTTCACTTACACTGCCGCCATCAAGTCCAACTTCCATTACGTCTGGGACTTTTGTTGGTACGCCTGTAATTTGACTAGGTTGTGTTGCAACAATCATTCTTACCTCAACTAAATCTGAATTTTCTAGATTCTCAAAGTGCTTGTCTGCATCGTGTTCTTTGCGTTCTGGCAATCTCTTGAATAGATCACTAAATGCATCAGCAATTTGTCCTGCATCAGCCCATGCTTCACCTACGGCTTGCTTACCATAAGGTGTCATTTGGTATCCACGAACACCTAAAACTCGCATCTTAGGACATTCTACAACAGTTACTGGAATTCTTTTTTCCTGACCTGCTGATGGGCTTCTTGGGTTTAAATCACGGGCTAGAACGTGTGTCATGCCGGCTTTCCATCCAGCAAATCCTTGTATTCTAACTTCGCTCGCTTCGGTTTTTGGCCACGACTTTACGTGTCCGAACGGACGTCTAGCACGCTTACGCGGGCTAAATGCCATCGAACCTCTTCGTGGGTGACTTCTCTTCGCCATTCGGATTCCTCCATTATTTCTACAACGCAGGGGCCCCACCGAGAGGGCGTACGAGGACTCTCAGGACAGGAGTAGCCGTGACACTGCGCCCCATTCCAACGATTGCGGAACGAGACTATTGGGGTCCTCGGGGGATGGCCCATTGTGTCTGGCTACTCACCTTTGAGCATCCATCCGACTTACCTTTGGTATATGAGTGGTTCGGTCAATATTGGGATTGTGTCAATCGATTATACGACAGTTAAATGAGGACATTTTTAGAGATTAAGGTGAGATATTATCTAACATCATGCTTTTGAACCCTCGACTTGAAGATAACATGATGCCTGTTGTCATTCACCCATTCTTGAAAGATGGTGTAGAGGCGAGAGCATATCAGATTAGGGCGTTGAAAAATGCCTTATCCTCATCCTGCCTTATGGTTATGCCCACTGGATTCGGCAAGACTGCTGTGGAATGGATGGCGATGGCTGAATTTCTAAGATTACACGAAAAGAAAATCATCCTTATTGCCCCAACCACCGGTTTGGTTGCGCAACAACAAAGAATGGCTAGGGAGATGATGAACATCGATCCTGAACTTATTCTAAGATATACTGGCGAGACACCTCCGGAAAAACGTACAGAAATATGGCTAAAAGGACGGATTTTGATGGCTACCCCTCAAGTCATAAGAAACGACGCAACAAATAGGAGAATATCACTCGATGAGGTGTCATTAATTATTTTCGATGAAGCCCACCACGCAACAGGAAACCATGCATATGCCCAAGTAGGCGACCTATTTCTAAGTCAGAATAATGGTGGGTTTACATTGGCTGCAACAGCTAGCCCAGGTTCTACCAAAGGGGCAATTCTTGAGGTAGCCAAGCGTCTTGGAATAGACAGACTAGATGTGTCTGTTAAGGATGAGGCAATGCTCAGACCGTATGCTGTAAAATTACATAATGACATAATTTATGTCGACCTTCCTGAATCCCTAAAGACACTAATTTTTCCCCTTCAAGAACACCAGTCGAGAGAGGTTGAAAATATCCAGAGAATGGGTTTTATGGGTTCAGTGAAAAACCTCACTTCAAGAATTATCACCGAGGCTCAACAATCGGTCAGTAGGGCAATTAGTAGAAGGGATAAGCGTGGCTACAATGCAGCAAGAAAGATATCAGATATACGCAGAATGCACATGCTCCTTGATCTGTTAAAAACGCAAGGTGTCTATGCGGGTTTGGCCTTCCTTGACAAAGCCGAAACTGAAGGGCGAACTGGAGATAGGGGGACTAACAGATTTCTTTCTCAACCGGTAATCCATAATTTTCGAATCAATGCAAAAAATTTGGGAGAATTACACCCAAAGGCAGGTATTGTGCGTGAAATGGTTCTTGAAAGAATTAATGAAAACCCTAACTCAAGAATCCTAATTTTTACCGAGTACCGTTACACAGTAAAAAATCTCACTGAATTACTATCTAACATTAAAGGAGTCAAAGTATCACAATTTATCGGTCAATCTAGCAGTGGAAAGCAGAAAGGCATGACTCAAAAAGAACAGTTGGCAAGACTCGAGGAATTTAGAAGTGGCGAGATTAATGTCCTAGTTGCAACGTCTGTTGGTGAGGAAGGGTTAGATGTTCCTGCTGCCGAACTTGTTCTGATGTATGAACCAGTACCTAGTGCAATTCGTTCCATTCAGCGTCGGGGAAGAACTGCAAGACAAAGTTCTGGAACTGTCAAGACCCTTGTTGCAAATGATACTAGAGACCAATATGTTAGTCACGCTGCCAAGGCCAGAGAAAGAAAGATGTACAACAATTTGGCAGAAATTGAGCGACAAGGTCGGATTGAGTTCAGACCTAGTTCCGTAGAGGACATCTTAGCATCTTTTCAAATAGAAATTGACGGAGAACGTATCACAGCGGATGAATTCCTCGAAGCAGAGACAGCAAGGCTAAACAAATTGTATCCTGTCGAACCGACAAATGATAACATACAAAACGACAGGAGCGTAAATGACAAAAAACAATCAAAAACAGTGTTAGCAAAAGACAAGCGACCCAGGAATCAAATGGGACTTGACCAATTCTTTGACAAAAAATCAGGCACTAAAGGTCAAAGAGAACAAGAGATTGATTCAATTAATGCGGCAAATGAAGTTATACAACAGATGACTGAGGAGATTAAATCTATTGTCAAACTTGACTACAGAGAAGCATCCTCAACTCTTGCTGCATATGTCAGTAGCCTTGGTATGACTGTGGAGTATGACAATTTAACAACCGGTGACATTCAAATAGAGCAAGACATACTGATAGAAAGAAAGACATCAAGAGACTTGTTAACATCAATCATTGATGGTAGATTATTCAAACAATGCCAAAGAATGAAAAATTCTAAAATAAAACCACTACTACTAATAGAACTAGGTGAAATTGGTAATTCTGTGCACCCCAACGCTGTTTTGGGAGCATTGGCTCATGTAACGCTTGATTTGGGGGTTCCAATAATCACAACCAAAGACTCGATGGAATCTGCCCACCTGATTTATCTAATTGCTAAGCAAAGAAGTGGTTTTGCTGACTCAATTAGAGAATTTATTGCTTATACTGACATTGATGAAACAGAAATTGATGAGATATGCCAAATAGCTGCCGATGAAATTTCTGCAATGGTAAACGAAGGCAAGGATTCAAACATTTTACTGACTAGATGGAACAATAATGGAATCACTAAACAAATCAATTTACTATCATCTTTGACTCAAATCAACATTGATATTTGCACCATGTTAATTGAAAAGTATCAGTCTATTGCTGGTTTATTTAGAACTAGTTTAGTGGATCTATCAAATGATTTACCAGAAGAAGAATTACAAAAGTTAGCACACTTTTACTAATCATCCACCGATAAGAATCGCTCTTGTTCTTAATTGAGCGAGTCTATCAGGAAAATGTCCGAAAGCAAAAGCAATTAATTCTGCAAGATGTACAACTGGAATGCTGGTATTCTTACCGGTTTTTCTACCCGCTTTGGTTTGGTATGAATCTAGGTTTGCATGTGAGACAGTGCAAGCGCTTACGATTAAATCAGCGCCGTTTGATTTAGCATCCGAAATTACTGAAGAGATTAATGACATGACTGGTTTTTCTAAAGTTAGTAGAGAAGGAGCACCAACGCTTTGGCACTTCAAATCATAATTAACGGGTTTACCGCCCAAGGCGATTATTAGTTGCTCAAGATATGTCGGCATAAACGGATCGTCATTCCCACAAAAGCCGTCTCTTTGCATGTTTGGCCCGTAATATGGTGCGACATTCAACTGAATAGGATTTACAACAGCATCTGTCACCTTGTCTAAACCTATTTCTTCTACTAGATAATGAAGTAAGTGCCATGAATCAGCCTCTCCGCGATATTCTACACCGGTAGAACGTGCAATCAAATTGTTGAGTTGTGCAGCA